>JBIIED010000005.1:0-37037 GCA_044237995.1 Rubrivivax sp.
CGGGTTGTAGGCCGAGGGCGCCTTGGGCAGGCCGGCGAGCATCGCGGCCTCGGCCACCGTGATCTGCTTCAGAGGCTTGCCGAAGTAGACATCGCTGGCGGCCGCGAACCCGTGGGCGCGGTGGCCCAGGAAGATCTGGTTCATGTAGATCTCGAGGATCTGGTCCTTCGAGAGCATGGCCTCGATCTTGAAGGCCAGCAGGATCTCGTAGATCTTGCGCGTGAAGGTCTTCTCCGTGGAGAGGTAGAAGTTGCGCGCCAGCTGCATCGTGATCGTGGATGCGCCCTGGCTCTTGGCCTCCGAGAACTGGGCCAGCGCCGCGCGCGCCACGCCCTTGAAGTCCACGCCGCCGTGGCGGTAGAAGTTGGCGTCCTCGATGGCGAGCACGGCATCCTTCATGACCTGCGGGATCTCACCGATCGGCACGTAGACGCGCCGCTCCTCGCCGAATTCGCCCAGCAGCTGGCCGTCGGCCGCCAGCACGCGCAGGGGCAGCTTGGGCCGGTAGTCCGTGAGGCTGCCGATGTCGGGCAGGTTGGGGTAAGCCAGCGCCAGGGCCAGGGCCACGATCATCAGCACCGACGCGCCTGCGCTCACGACGAGCACACCCAGGCCCAGCAGGCCGCGCACGAGCCAGGAGGACCTGCGGCCGGAGGCCGACGCATCCGGGTGCGTCCCGGAGCGGTCGGGTGTGGGTGCGTTCATGCGTATCCCATGGGAAAGGGCGCGCGATTATAGGTATCGGGATAACCCGGACGAGCCCTGAGATTCCTTGGAGCCATGGCCGTACAAAGAAGTTCCTCCGGGGGTCTGGAGCAGGAGGTTGCTGTTAACATCCCCAGTAGTTCGGACCCTGTCACACAACCCGAGGTCCGGCGTGGAGGAGTCGCTGGCGCCGTGGGTTTTTTCGACCGCTTCCTGGGCAGCAGCAGGAACGCTGCGGCCTTTGGGCTGGACATCAGCTCGACGAGCGTCAAGCTCGTCGAATTGAGCAGGCGTCCCTCCGGTGAGTTCGTCGTCGAGCGCATGGCGGCCGAGCCGCTGGACAAGGGCTCCGTGGTCGACGGGCAGATCGAGAAGTTCGACGAGGTCGCCCAGGCGATCCGGCGCGTGGTGGCTGCCAGCGGAACACGCACCCGGCAGACGGTGCTGGCGATGCCGCCTTCGGCCGTCATCACCAAGCGGATCATGCTCCCGGCCGGGCTGCGCGAAGAGGAGATGGAGGTCCAGGTCGAGAGCGAGGCCAACCAGTACATCCCCTTTTCGCTCGACGAGGTGAGCCTGGACTTCTGCGTGCTTGGTCCGAGTGCGGCTTCGCCCTCGGATGTCGAGGTGCTGATTGCCGCCTCGCGCAAGGACCGCGTCCAGGATCGCCAGGGCGTGGCCGAGGCGGCCGGTCTCACGCCGGTCGTGATCGAGGTGGAGTCCCACGCCGTGCGGCTGGCCACCGGGCGGCTGGTGGCGGCGCTTCCACGCCAGGGCAAGGACACCCTGGTGGCGCTGTTCGAGATCGGGTCCGACGCCACGAGCCTGAAGGTGCTCAAGGACGACGTGCTGCTGTACGACCGGGACCAGGCCTTCGGCGGCTCGCAGCTGACGCAGCTGATCTCGCGCCAGTACGGCCTGTCCTTCGAGGAGGCGGAGCAGAAGAAGCGCAGCGGCGAGCTCCCCCCGGACTACGCCCAGTCAATCCTGGAGCCCTTCGTCGACAGCCTCTCGCACGAGATCGGGCGCGCCCTGCAGTACTTCTTCACGAGCACCCCGCACCACAAGGTCCACTACGTGATGCTCGCAGGCGGCACGGCCACGCTGCCCGGGCTCACCGACCGCGTGACCGAGCGCAGCGGGTTTGCGTCGCTGGTGGCCAATCCCTTCGAGGACATGGCCTTTGGCACGGGCTCGCGCGAGGCCCGTGCCAGGCGCGAGGCGCCGGCCTACCTCACCGCGTGCGGCCTGGCCATGCGCAGGTTCGTGCAGTGATCCTCATCAACCTCCTGCCCCATCGCGAGGAGCGCCGCCGGCGCCAGCAGGCGGCCTTCTACACCGGCATCGGCCTGAGCGTGGCCGCCGGCGTGCTCATCGCCGCGGTCTGGTACGTGGCGCTGGGCCAGATGGCTGCGGCGCAGCGCGGGCGCATCACGTTCCTGACCACCGAGGTCGGGATCCTGGAGCGGCAGATCAAGGACATCGCCTCGCTCAACGCGGACATCGAAGCGCTCAAGGCGCGCCAGAAGGCGGTAGAGGATCTGCAGATCGAGCGCAACACACCCGTGCGGCTGCTCGGAGAGCTGGCTCGCCAGACACCGGATGGTGTCTACATCCTGGCGATTCGGCAGACGGGCGACCGCGTGTTCCTGAGTGGTCACGCGCAGAGCAACGAGCGGGTCTCGGAGTTCCTGCGCAACGTGTCCTACAACTCCAGCTGGCTGCACCAGCCTGAGCTGCTGGAGATCAAGGTGGCGCCAGCGGCCGCCGGGTCGCGGCCCGACAGCCGTCTGGCTGAGTTCTCGATGCGTCTCGTCATCAAGCGCTCCCCCGTCGCGGAGTCGGCAACCGGCACTGGCGGGGCGGCCCCGCGAGGGTCCTGAGGGAAAGCCTGTGGCGCTGCGTCTTTCCGCTCCCCGGCTGAACGTCGACCTCAATGGTCTGTCCGAGCGCATCGGGGCGCAGTTCAAGGGCCTGGATCCGGCGCGGCCGGGTCAGTGGCCGCTGCTGCCCAAGCTTGCGACCTGGCTTGGCGTGATGCTGGGCACGCTGGCCGTGGCCTGGGCGATGATGCTGTCCTCCGAGGGTCAGCTCCTGGAGGCCGAACGCGAGCGCGAGCCGGGCCTGAAGCAGGATTACCGCACCAAGCTCGCTCAGGCCATCAACCTGGCCGAGCTGCGGCGCCAGAAGCTTCAGGTGCAGGAGTTCGTGAGCCAGCTCGAGAAGCAGCTTCCGGGCAAGGCGGACATGGATGCGCTGCTGTCGGACATCAACCAGGCCGGCGTGGGCCGCGGGCTCCAATTCGAACTCTTCAAGCCCGGGCAGGTGGAGGTCAAGGACTACTACGCCGAGTTGCCGATCGCGATCCGGCTCACCGGGCGGTACCACGACGTCGGCGCCTTCGCGGCCGACATCGCGAGCCTGCCGCGCATCGTCACGCTGCACAACCTGTCGGTCACGCCCGTCTCGAGCCGTGACGGGACCCCGCTTCTCGTGATGGAGGCCACCGCCCGGACCTATCGCTACCTGGATGGGGCCGAAGTGGCGGAGATGCGGCGTCAGGCCCAGGAACGTGCCAAGGGAGCGCGCAAGTGAGGCGTCCCGCACGGGTTGCGATCCTGGCGGTAGCGGTCGTGCTGCTGGCGGCGGGCTGCGCCCAGGGGTTCGAGGAACTTCAGGCCTGGATCGACAGCGAGCGCCGCTCGGCCAAGCCTCAGGTCAAGCCGCTGCAGCCCCCGCGCCAGTTCATG
This sequence comes from Rubrivivax sp., assembly GCA_044237995.1. Classification (GTDB taxonomy): domain Bacteria; phylum Pseudomonadota; class Gammaproteobacteria; order Burkholderiales; family Burkholderiaceae_C; genus Rubrivivax. The sequence goes on from JBIIED010000005.1 coordinate 3,456, forward strand.
CCGGAAGCCTACGAAGGCGCGCAGGCGGCAGATCCCTTCAGTGCGCAAAAGCTCAGTGTGGCGCTGCGGCAGGAGGCTGCGCAGCCCAATTCGGTGATCTCCGCCGAGCTCGGTCGGCGCAAGGAACCGCTGGAGGCATACCCGTTGGACACCATGGCGATGGTGGGGAGCCTGTCGCGCCAGGGCCGTGCGGTGGCGTTGCTGCGCGTCGACAACCTGCTGCACATGGTGAAGCAGGGCGACTACCTGGGTCAGAATTACGGCCGTGTCACGAAAGTCGATGAGACCCGGGTCGAGATCCGGGAACTGGTTCAGGACGCCGCGGGTGAGTGGGTGACGCGTTCTGCCGTCCTTCACCTCCAGGACAGGGGCCGGTGATGCGGACGCTGTGCGGGACTGTGTCCTTGGGTCGACTGGCTCGCTCCGCCGCGTGGCGCGGGCTCGCCGCGGCCATCGCGGTGTGGTTGACCCTGATCGCGGGGTCGTCTGCGCTGGCCCAGGCGGGCGCGAACCCGACCGTGGTGCAGTCGGTGAGCTCGGGCATCCGGGGCGGTTCGGAGGTCGTGCGCATCGTGCTGAGCCAGCCCGTGTCCGCGCTGCCGCAGGTGTTCGCGACCCAATCGCCGGCCAGGCTGTCCATCGATCTGGCGGGCGTGGGCAACGGGCTCGGGCGCCCGAGCATCGAACTTGGAGAGGGCAATGCGCGCAGCGTGCGGCTGGTGGACGCGCAGGATCGCCTGCGGCTGGTCGTCAACCTCAGGCAGGCTGTTCCCTACTCGCTGCAGTGGCAGGACCGCACGCTGCTCGTCGTGCTCGAAAGCCCCGGCGGGGTGACCGGCTCGGCGCCGGCGGCGCCCGCGAACGTGCGCGACATCGATTTCCGCCGTACGCCCGATGGCGCCGGGCGGGTCGTGGTGGCGCTCGCCCAGGGCCAGACGGCCGCCGACGTGCGGCAGCAGGGCAAGGGGCTGCTGATCGAATTCCCTCGGGCGAGCCTGCCCGAGTCGCTGCGACGTCGCCTGGACGTATCTGACTTCGGCACGCCGGTGCAGAGCGTGGCCAGCAGCCAGGTCGGCGACCGGGTCAACGTGTACGTGGAGCCCCGTGGCACCTGGGAGCACATCGCCTACCAGGCCGACGACCAGTTCGTGCTCGAGGTCCGGGCCACGCGCGTGGACCCCAACCGGCTCAGCCCCGGCCCGGGCTACACGGGCGAGAAGCTCACCCTGAACTTCCAGAGCATCGACGTGCGCTCGGCGCTGCAGGTGATTGCCGACTTCACGAACTTCAACGTCGTGACCAGCGACACGGTCGCCGGCACGATCATGCTGCGCCTGAAGGACGTGCCCTGGGATCAGGCCCTGGACATCATCATGCAGAGCAAGGGCCTGGGGATGCGCCGCAGCGGCAACGTGCTGTGGATCGCCCCGCGCGAGGAGTTGAGCAACCGCGAGCAGGTGGAGCTGGAAGCGCGCAAGAAGTTCTCCGACCTCGAGCCCCTGCGCACCCAGCCTTTCCAGCTGAACTACACCAAGGCCAACGATGTGGCCAACAGCCTGGCCGGGCAATCCGGAGGCTCGGGCGTTTCCGCCTCCGGGTCGGGGCAGTCGGTTCGGATCCTGTCCCCGCGCGGCAGCGTCATGGCCGATGCGCGGACGAACCAGCTCTTCGTCACCGACATCCCGAGCAAGCTCGAGGAGGTGCAGGTGCTGATTTCGCGCATCGACATCCCCGTGCGGCAGGTCCTGATCGAGGCTCGCATCGTCGAGGCTGACGACAGCTTCGGACGGGCGCTGGGCGTGCGGCTCGGAGGCAGCGACCTGCGCGGCCTGCGCAGCGGCGTTCCGGGCTATCCGGTGGCAGGCGACACCCGCATCGTGCCCGGTGGCAACCTCAATGCGGTGGGCTACCAGACCAGCCAGATCCCGGCGGCCGGAACGTTGCCCTTCAACGACGCCACCTTCGTCAACCTGCCGGCCAACACCTCGAATTTCGGGGCGGGGGCTTCGCCAGCCACCTTCGCGCTGTCGCTGTTCAGCGCCACGGCCAATCGCTTCCTGAACCTCGAGCTCTCGGCGCTCGAGGCCACGGGCCGCGGCAAGATCGTTTCAAGCCCTCGCGTGGTGACGGCCGACCAGGAAAAGGCCACGGTTGCGCAGGGCGAGGAGCTGCCCTACCAGGCCGCCACTTCCAGCGGTGCGACGAACGTGCAGTTTCGCAAGGCGGCGCTGCGCCTGGACGTGCAGCCGCAGATCACGCCGGAGGGCAACGTGATCCTGGACGTGGACGTCAGCAAGGACAGCGTGGGCCGCGCCACGACCGCGGGCTTTGCCATCGACACCAAGCAGGTCAAGACGAAGGTGCTGGTGGAAAACGGCGGCACGGTGGTGATCGGCGGCATCTACACGCAAGTCGAGAAGGACGAACTCAACAAGGTGCCGTTGCTGGGCGACTTGCCCTTCGTGGGCAACCTGTTCCAGAACCGGGCACGCACCTCCACCAAGACCGAACTGCTCGTGTTCATCACGCCCAAGATCATCAGCGACCGTCCGGAGGGTCGGTGAGGCGCCTTGCGCCCGCCCGCCCCACCGGATGGGCATGCCGTCGCCCATGAAGACTTCGCTTCTCTCCCGCTTCGCGTCGGCCCTGGCCGCCGTCCTCGTGCCTTTCGTGCTCGTCGGCTGCGGGGGAGGGGGCGGCGATGCCGGCAGCTCGCCCTTCGGAGGGGTCAACAAGGCGCCGACGCTCACGTTGGCCCTGTCGTCTTCCAGCGTCACCGCCAACACACCCGTGACCGTCGTGGCCACCGTGCGCGACGGCAACGGCCAGCCTGTTTCGGGGGTCGTGGTGTCGCTTGCGGTCACGCGGCCGGAGCTCAGCGTGCTCAACGCCTCTTCGGTCCTCACCGACGCCCAGGGCGAGGCGCGGGCCGTCCTGTCCGCGTCCAGCAGTGGCATCACCGGCGCCGATGACCTGAGCGCAACGGCCACCGTGGGCACCGCCTCGGTGCAGGCTCGTGCGGGCTTCTCGGTCACCGGTGCCCTGCCGACTCTCAACGCGAGCATCGAGAGCACGACGCTCAGCGGCTCGCGCGGGCCGGTTCGGGTCGCCGCGGTGCTGCGCGATGCGGCCGGCCGCACGCTCGCCGGCCAGATCGTGAACTTCAGCTCCGTGGGTTCGAAGGTGCGCCTGAGCCAGGTCTCGGCCCTCACCGATGCCCAGGGCGTGGCCACGACCACCGCGCAGCCTGCCGACCCCACCATCGCCTCGGCCGACACCGTGCTCGCCAGTGCGACGGTGGGCGGGCGCGAGGTGCAAAGCCCGGTCAACGTGCAGATAGCCGCCGAGCCGCCTGCGCCCGTGAAGGTGCCCAGCCTGACCCTGACGATCTCCTCGCCGGAACTGACCGCGCTCACGCCCACCGTCGTCACGGCCACCGTACGCGATGCGAACGGTCTCCCGGTTCCGGGGATCGTCGTGCGTTTGTCCACGACCCGTGTCGATCTGGCGTCGTTGAGCGCCACGTCGGTGCTTACCGACGCGCAAGGTGTCGGACGCCTCACGATCAGCCCGGTGAGCAACGGCGTGACGGGCGCCGATGACCTCAACGCTTCGGCCACCCTGGGCACGGCCGCCCTGAGCGCCCGCCTGGGCTTCAACGTGCCGGGCTCGACGGCCACCATCAACGCCGGCATCGACTCAACGACGATCCGCGGCTCGACGGGCCCGGTGCGCATGACGGCCCAGGTGCGCAATGCTGCCGGCCAGTCGGTGGCCGGTCAGGTCGTCAACTTCTCCTCTCCCGGCGGCGTGCTGCGCTTCAGCCCCATCTCGGCGCTCACGGATGCCACCGGTCTGGCCACCACGAGCGTGACGCCCGTGGACGCGACGCTCGGTGTGGCCGAGACGATCGTGGCGAGCACCTCCATCGACGGCCGCACCCTGCAAAGCCAGGTCAGCGTGCAGGTGATCGGCGAGCCGGCGGTCGCGCCGCGTACGGCCACGCTGGCGCTGGCGGTCTCCACCAGCGAAGTGACGGCATCGGCTGCCGCCACCGTGACGGCCACTGTCAGAGATTCCTCCGGGCTTCCCGTGGCGGGGGTGGTGGTGGCGCTGTCGACCGCACGCGGCGGGCTGGGGCAGTTGAGCGCGCCGACCATCCTCACCGACGCCAACGGCCAGGGACGGGTGACGCTGGCGGCCGCCTCTGGCGGGCAGACGGGCGCGGACGATGTCCTGGGATCGGCCACGGTGGGCAGCGCGGCGGTGAGCGGCCGCGTGGGCTTCAACGTGACGGGCAGCGTACCGACCTTGCAGGCGGTGGTGGACACGGCGACGCTGCGGGCCTCGGTCGGGCCGGTGCGCCTGGCCGCCGTGGCCCGCAATGCGCAGGGCCAGCCGGTTGCCGGGCAGCTCGTGAGCTTTGCCTCCACCACGGGCGCCGTGCGCGTGGCGCCGGCCACCGCGCTGACCGATGCGACAGGGACTGCCGCCACCTTCGTGCAGCCCGTGGATGCCTCCTCCGGCCTGGCCGACACGCTCGTGGCCAGTGCCACGGTGGCAGGGCGCGGCCTGCAGGCATCGGTGGGCGTGCAGGTCGTCTCCGAAGAGCCCTCCATCTCGCTCGTCGTGACGCCGGCCCAGGGCATCAGCACGGGCACGCCTGCCACCGCGCAGGCCGTGGTGCGAGATGCTTCGGGTGCGTTGCTCCCCAACGCGATCGTGAGCTTCTCGACCCAAGGCGCGCTTGGCAGCTTCAGTGCGCCCAGCGCGCTGACGGCCTCCGCGACGGGCTCGGCCAGCGTGGTGTTGCGTCCGGCCTCGGCCACGACGGCCGGAGCCGACGTCGTGCGTGCGAGCGTCACCGTGGGCGGCGTCACACGCACGGCGCAGCAGGTGGTGCAGTTCATCCCGGCGCCGGTGGCGACGACCCCCTCGATCGTGCTGAGCCTGAGCACGTCCACCGTCACGCCGCAGGTGCCTGCGAGCATCAGCCTGCAACTGCTCGACGGGCTGCAGCAGCCCGTGCGGGGCGCGGTGGTCACGCTGCGCACGAACCGCCCCAGCCTGGCCGCCGTGAGTGCGGCCTCGGTGCTCACCGACGCTCAGGGGCAGGCGACGGCCACGCTGTCGTCGCTGGCTTCCGGCCAGGCCGGTGCGGACGAGCTTGTCGCCACGGCCACCGTGGGTGGCTCGGGCGTGCAGGCCACGGCGGGCTTCGTGGTCTCCTCGTCCGCACCGACCCTGCAGCTGGCCTTGCAGCCGGACACCGCGCTGCGCGCGTCGACCAGCCCTCCCGCCACCCTCACGGCCACGCTGCGCGACGCCTCCGGGCAGCCGCAGGCGGGCCAGCTGGTGCGCTTCGAGGGCGTGAACGGCCTGACGCTGCTGGGCGCGCCCTCCGTCGTCACGAACGGCAGCGGCCAGGCCAGCGTCACGGTCCGGCCCACCAGCCCGCAGAACAACGCAGCCGAGGTGCTGCGAGCCAGCGCGACGCTGGCCGGACGCGACCTGCAGGCCACGAAGGTGGTCGACCTGGTGCGTGAGTCACCCTCCATCGAGCTGGGCTTCACGGGCAGTTCCATCTCCACCCTGGCTGCGCCTGCCGGTGTGCGGGCCATCGTGCGCGACTTGCGCGGCAACGTCGTGCCCAACACGATCGTGCGCTTCTCGACCCAAGGCAGCCTCGGAGCCTTCAGCGTGGCCACCGTGGCGACCGGCGCCGACGGTGGGGCCAGCGCCTTCGTTTCGCCCGCTACCTCCACGACCACGGGCGCCGACACGGTGGTGGCCACCGCCACCGTCGACGGCGTGGCGGTGTCGGCCACCCAGGTGGCGCAGTTCGCCGCCTCCGGAACGGGCACGGCCAGCCTGCGCCTGACTCTGGGCAGCACCTCGATCAGCTCGGCCTCGCCAGCCACCGTCACGGCCACGCTCACCGACTCGCGCGGCAACGCCGTGGCCGGGCAGGTGGTGACCTTTAGCGTGGTGCGGGGCCTGGCGCGCACGAGCGTTGGCACCGCCTTGACGAATGCCCAGGGCGTGGCCACCACATTCGTGTCTCCTTCGAACCCGGCCGGGGCAGGCGCTGACGAAGTGACCGGCACGGTGTCCCTGGGAGGCACCACGCTGTCGGATACCAAGGGCTTCGAGATCAATGCCACCAACGTATCACTGGCCTTCGACCCGCTCGCGCCGGCCGGCTTCACGCTGGCCGAGTACGCGCAGACGCCCCTGACGCTTCGACTGGGCAACGTCAGCGTCGGCTCGCCCGTGAACGTCACGGTCTCCTCGTCCTGCCTGGCCAGCGGCCGGGCCACCATCTCCCCCTCGACGTTCACGGCCACCACCGCGTCGGTGACCTTGCTCTACAAGGACAACGGGTGCGGCTCGCTGCAGCAGGAGGATGCGATCCAGGCGGTCGTCGTCGGGTCGGCCAATGCCGCCACCTTGACGATGCCGCTGTCCAAGCCGGGGGTGTCGAGCATCGCCTTCGTCCAGGCCTCACCTGACACCATCTACCTCAAGGGCTCCGGGCTCGGGGAGTCCTCCACCGTCACCTTCGAGGTGCGTGACGCCGCGGGCAGCCCGTTGCGCAACCAGCGGGTTCTCGTGACCCTGCTCACCGGTTCCGGGGGGCTGACGATGGAAGGGCTTGCCTTCAATACCGTGGTGCCGCTGGACACCGACGCCAACGGGCGCGTGAGTGCCCGCGTGAACGCGGGCACGGTCCCCACACCGGTACGCATCCTGGCCAGCATCACGCTTGGCTCGGGCGCAGTGGTGTCCACCGTCTCGAGCAACCTGAGCGTGGCGGTGGGCTTCCCGTCCCAGCTGAACTTCTCGCTGGCGCCGGTCACGCTGAACATCGAGGGATATGAGCGGGACGCCACTGCCAACACCTACTCGATCATCGCCGCAGACCGCAACGGCAACCCGGTGCCCGCCGGCACGACGATCAACTTCGTCACCGAAGGCGGAACGATCGAGCCCTCCAAGCAGACGCAGCTCGTCGGCGGGCTGGCCCGCGCCACCGCGAACTTCCTCTCCTCGAGCCCGCGCCCCATCGATGGCCGCATCACGGTGACGGCCTATGCGCTGGGCGAGGAGTCGTTCCTGGACCGTAATGGCGACAACGTCTGGACTGCTGGCGAGCCGTACCAAAACCTGGGCGACGTGTTCAGGGACCGCAACTTCGACGGCTTGTTCGATCCGAACGAGGACGAGCTCATCCCGCTGCAAGGGGTGCCACAGTCGCAGAGCTGTGCCGTGACGCTATCCACGGGCGAGGCCCTGCTGTTGGGTGTGGACCCGACCATTCCTTCAACGAGCGCGACTTCGGCGGCCGGGACGGGAGCCCCGCCGGCAGCCCCGTCGAACACCTGTGATGGAACCTGGAGTGCGCCGGGCAAGGTCTACGTGCGGCGGGCTACGGAAACCGTTCTGTCCACCTCGCGCGCCCGGCCGCTGTGGGCCAGCGTCAGCGGGCTGGAGAACAGTTGCAAGCGCATCCGCCTTCAGACGGGTCCGCGGCTTCCAGGCACGGCCGTGCCCTCGGAGCGCCGCGCGCTTGTGGCCGGAGACACCTGGTACAGCCTCCTCCCGGAGGGGGTACTGGATTTCATCATCGCTGACTCCAACCCCGGGCGGGTGGTCGACCCCGACGCGGACCTCTCGGACGAGGCGAACTGGACCGTGCTGCCGCGCCTGAACCCGGTGGCAGCCGGGAGCATCATCACCGCGACCACCACGTCCCGCGGCCTAACCGTCAGCCTGGCAGGCGGCTCGCCCGTGGTGAACACGACGAGGGCGACCCTCGCGTCGGTGAGCTACAGCTTCACCGACCCGACGGTGCAGGCGGGCACGATCAACCTCTCCGTCAGGTCCCCCAGCGGCCTGGAGGTCACGTACACCATCGGGGTGGACCGCTCCCGGCCGCCCGCCGCGCCGCTCTGCTCAGTCGATCCGTGAACGGCCGGCCGGCCTCCCCTGGCGTGCTCCTGGCCCTTGTTGGGATGCCCGGCTGCGGCAAGTCCACGGTCGGTCGGCACCTGGCCCGCCATCTGGGCTGCGACCATGTCGACACCGACACCGAGCTCGAGCGCCGGCTCGGCATGCCGGTGCGAAGCTTCTTCGAGCTCCACGGCGAGGAGGCCTTCCGCGAGGCCGAGCAAGCCGTCGTGGAGGAAGTGACGCGCCGCAGCGACGGGGTGATTGCCACTGGCGGCGGGGTCGTGCTGCGGCCGGCCAATCGGGAGGTGCTGCACGCGCGTGCGCAGGTCGTGTACCTGCGTTCGAGCCCGGAGGAACTCCATCGCCGCCTGCGGCATGACACCCGGCGCCCGCTGCTGCAGGTGGCCGATCCCCTGGCGCGGCTCAGGGAGCTCTTTCGTGAGCGCGATCCGCTGTACCGGCGCACCGCGCACTACGTGATCGAGGCGGCCCGCCCGACGGTGCCGGCACTGGTGTCGATGATCCTCATGCAGCTCGAGGTGGCCGGGCTTGTCGATCCGGCGCGTGTTCCGGCCACGATCGGACGCGATCCGTCCCCAGGCTGACCCGGCTGGCGCAGGCCCGTGGTGCGGCCGGCACCGGTTTGGCGCCCGCCCGCTACACTGCGCGCCGCATGGCCGCGAGTGACACCAGCCGGGCGCCCGTTGGGGCTGCCGGGCAGCCCCTCCAGACCGTGTCCGTTCGGGCGGGCACGGCGAGCTACGACATCCTGATCGGCACCGGGCTCCTGGAGGACCCCGCTAGCTGGGCCGGGCTGCCCGAGAGCGCGCACGGCGTGATCGTCACCAACGAGATCGTAGGCCCCCTGCTCGCTGAGCGGCTGATGCGCGGCCTGGCCGGGCGCCACACCCGGCTGAGCGTGCTGGAGTTGCCCGACGGGGAGCAGCACAAGGACTGGCCCGCACTCAACCGGATCTTCGACCACCTGATCGGGCAGGGCTGCGACCGCCGCACCGTCCTGTACGCGCTGGGCGGTGGGGTCGTGGGCGACATCACGGGCTTTGCAGCCGGGTGCTACATGCGCGGCGTGCCCTTCGTGCAGGTCCCCACGACGCTGCTGGCTCAGGTGGATTCGTCGGTGGGGGGCAAGACCGCCATCAACCACGCGCTGGGCAAGAACATGATCGGCCTGTTCAACCAGCCTCTGCGTGTCGTGTGCGACCTGTCGGTGCTGGACACACTGCCCGAGCGCGAGTTCGCCGCCGGGCTGGCCGAGGTGGTGAAGTACGGCCCCATCGCCGACGCATCGTTCCTGGCCTGGATCGAGGCGCATGCACCTGCGTTGCGCGGGCGCGAGCCCGGGGCCGTGGCGCATGCGGTGCGCCGCTCCTGCGAGATCAAGGCTCAGGTCGTGGGCGCCGACGAGCGCGAGAGCGGGCTGCGCGAGATCCTGAACTTCGGCCACACCTTCGGCCACGCCATCGAGACGGGAACGGGGCTGGGCACCTGGCTGCACGGCGAGGCGGTGGCCTGCGGGATGGGGCTGGCCAGCGCGCTGTCCGCGCGCGTGGGGTTGACCGATGATGGATTCGGGCAGCGGCTGCGCGCCTTGCTCGAGGGCTTCGGGCTGCCGATGCGGCCGCCGCCGCTGGGGCCTGAGACCTGGCTCGAGCTGATGCGGCGCGACAAGAAGGCGCACGCAGGACAGATCCGCTTCGTCGTGCTCGAGGAGGTGGGGCGCGCCGCGGTGCGGCCGGTGGCCGACGAACTGGTCATCGACGTCATCCGAACTGCCGCCTGAGGCCCTGCGTGGCGCGCCTGCCGAGGTTTCCGGGCGCAGGGCTCGCGCACCATGTCGTGCAGCACGGGCACAACCGGCAGCCGATCGTCGTCGACGACGAGGACAGGCGCAACTGGCGCGCGCTGCTGGGCGAGGCGCTGGCCACCACGCGGGTCTCGCTGCACGCCTGGGTGCTGCTGGCCGATCACTTCCACCTCGTGCTCACGCCGACGGCAGCCGGCGACGTGGGCCGGCTGATGCAGTCGCTGGGCCGCCGGTACGTCTCGACCTTCAACCGCCGCCACGGCCGCAGTGGCACGCTGTGGGATGGCCGCTATCGCTCCTGCCTCCTGGAGCCCGGCGAAGAGGTGCTGCGCAGCCTGCGCTTCGTCGACGCACACCTTCACAGGAGCGGCGCAGCCGACGAGCAGGCGCTGGCCTGGTCGAGCCTGGCTCACCACCTGGGCCGTGGCCGTGACCCGCTGCTGACCGATCCCCCGGAAGTCTGGGCGCTCGGCAACACGCCTTTCGAGCGGCAGGGCGCCTACGCCGCCCTGATCGAGGCGGGCTTGCCGGCTGTGCAGGTCGAGCGCATCGCTGCGGCTGTGAATCGGGGCTGGCCGATGGGCTCGGAAGGCTTCGTGACCGGACTGGCGACGAGCACCGGGCGGGCAGCATCGCCCCGGCCCAGGGGGCGGCCGCCGCGGAGTGTCCCGGGCTGAGGCGCCGAGCCTTGGGGGTTGGCGGCCTCAGCGCCAGCGCGCCGCCTTCGTGAGACGGGCCAAGCCTGGCCCGGAGAGATTGTGTTTCCGCGCTGGAGTGAAAATTGCTTGTTTCGTCGCGTGCGGAGATGTCTTATCTGTCCCCCTTTATTTGGCTCTGCGCGCCGGCGCGAAATTTTATTTAATCTGACCCTATTTTATCGTGATTGAGAGGATTGCTGCGGCGCAGTATCCTCTTTGCCCCTGCCTGGCGGGGGAATGGAGATACCGATGAGCCAAGACCTCACCCCGACAGTCGACTCGATCGACGCAGCCCGCCGGCTGGGCTTGTACGCGCCCGAGCACGAGCACGATGCCTGCGGTGTGGGCTTCGTGGCCCACATCAAGGGCCAGAAGGCGCACGCGATCGTGCAGCAGGGCCTGAGGATCCTCGAGAACCTGGATCACCGCGGTGCCGTGGGCGCCGATGCGCTGATGGGCGATGGTGCGGGCATCCTGATCCAGATTCCCGACGAGTTCTACCGGGCCGAGATGGCCGCGCGGGGGATCGAGCTTCCCGCGCCGGGAGAGTACGGCGTCGGCATGATCTTCCTGCCCAAGGAGCATGCCTCGCGCCTGGCCTGCGAGCAGGAACTCGAGCGTGCGATCCGTGCCGAGGGGCAGGTCCTGCTGGGCTGGCGCGATGTGCCGGTGGACCGCGACATGCCCATGAGTCCCACGGTCCGCACCAAGGAGCCCGTGATCCGCCAGGTGTTCATCGGCCGTGGGCCGGACGTCATCGTGCCCGACGCGCTGGAGCGCAAGCTCTACGTGATCCGCAAGACGGCCTCGGCCGCCATCCAGGCGCTGCGGCTCACGCACGGCCGCGAGTACTACGTGCCCAGCATGAGCTGCCGCACGGTCATCTACAAGGGCCTGCTGCTGGCCACCCAGGTGGGGCAGTACTACCTCGATCTGGCCGACCCGCGCACGGTCTCGGCGCTGGCGCTGGTGCACCAGCGCTTTTCCACCAACACCTTCCCAGAGTGGCCGCTGGCCCACCCCTACCGGATGGTCGCGCACAACGGCGAGATCAACACGGTCAAGGGCAACTTCAACTGGATGCGGGCACGTGAAGGGGTGATGAAGTCGCCCGTGCTCGGCGAGGACCTGAGGAAGCTCTATCCCATCAGCTTCGAGCACCAGAGCGACACCGCGACCTTCGACAACGCGCTGGAGCTGCTGACGATGGCCGGTTACCCGCTGGCGCACGCGGCGATGATGATGATCCCGGAGGCCTGGGAGCAGCACGAGGGCATGGACGAGCGGCGCCGCGCCTTCTACGAGTACCACGCGGCCATGATCGAGCCGTGGGACGGCCCGGCGGCGATGGTGTTCACCGACGGGCGCCAGATCGGCGCCACGCTCGACCGAAATGGCCTGCGCCCCGCGCGCTATTGCGTGACGGACGACGAACTCGTCGTGATGGCCTCGGAATCGGGCGTGCTGCCGATCCCCGAGAGCCGCATCGTGCGCAAGTGGCGGCTGCAGCCGGGCAAGATGTTCCTCATCGACCTCGAGCAGGGCCGCATCGTCGACGACGAGGAGCTCAAGAACCAGTTCGCCAGCGCTCGGCCCTACCGTCAGTGGATCGAAAACGTTCGCGTGAAGCTCGACGCGATCGAGGTGCCCGCCAGTGAGGCCGCCGCGCCGCGCTTCGCCGAGACGCTGCTGGACCGCCAGCAGGCCTTCGGCTATTCGCAGGAAGACCTCAAGTTCCTGCTCAGCCCGATGGCCGCCCAGGCCGAAGAGGCCGTGGGCTCGATGGGCAATGACTCGCCGCTGGCGGTGCTGTCGGACCGCAGCAAGCCCCTGTATCACTACTTCAAGCAGCTCTTCGCACAGGTCACGAACCCGCCGATCGACCCGATCCGCGAGGCCATCGTGATGTCGCTCAACAGCTTCATCGGCCCGAAGCCGAACCTGCTGGACATCAACGCCGTGAACCCGCCGATCCGGCTGGAGGTGACGCAGCCGATCCTCGACTTCCAGGCCATGGCACGTCTGCGTGCGATCGAGCGCCACACGGCGGGCAAGTTCCGAAGCTACGAGCTCGACATCACCTACCCGCTGCTGTGGGGGGCCGAAGGGGTGGAGGCCAAGCTCGCCTCGCTGTGCGCCGAGAGCGTGGACGCGATCCGCACGGGCCACAACATCCTGATCCTCACCGACCGCGCGATGTCGCGCGAGCAGCTCGCGATCCCCGCGCTGCTGGCGCTGTCGGCCGTGCACCACCACCTGGTGCGTGAGGGCCTGCGCACCACCGCGGGCCTGGTGGTGGAGACGGGCTCGGCGCGCGAGGTGCACCACTTCGCGGTGCTCGCGGGCTACGGCGCAGAGGCCGTGCACCCCTACCTCGCCATGGAGACGCTCGCCGAGCTGCACGCGGGCCTGCCGGGCGCCCTGGCGGCCGACAAGGCGATCTACAACTACGTCAAGGCGATCGGCAAGGGGCTGTCGAAGATCATGTCCAAGATGGGCGTGAGCACCTACATGTCCTACTGCGGGGCGCAGCTCTTCGAGGCTGTCGGGTTGGAGAAGGGCTTCGTGGAGAAGTACTTCCGCGGCACGGCCAGCCAGGTGGGCGGTATCGGCGTGTTCGAAGTGGCCGAGGAGGCGATCCGCATGCACCGCGCGGCCTTCGGGGACGACCCGGTGCTCGCGCGCATGCTCGACGCGGGCGGCGAGTACGCGTGGCGCGTGCGCGGCGAGGAGCACATGTGGACGCCCGACGCGATCGCCAAGCTCCAGCACAGCACGCGCGCAGGCCAGTTCGACACCTACAAGGAATACGCGCAGCTCATCAACGACCAGGGCCGGCGCCACATGACGCTGCGCGGGCTCTTCGAGTTCAAGGTCGATCCCTCCAAGGCGATCCCGCTCGAGGAGGTGGAGCCCGCCAGCGAGATCGTGCGGCGATTCGCCACCGGCGCGATGTCACTGGGCTCGATCTCCACCGAGGCCCACACGACGCTGGCCCTGGCGATGAACCGCATTGGCGGCAAGAGCAACACGGGCGAGGGCGGCGAGGACCCGGCGCGCTACCGCAACGAGCTCAAGGGCATCCCGATCGCAGCTGGCACCAAGGTCAGCGAGGTGGTGGGCGACAAGGTGATCGAGGCCGACTACGAGATGCGCGAGGGCGACAGCCTCAGGAGCCGCATCAAGCAGGTGGCCTCCGGCCGCTTCGGCGTGACCACCGAGTACCTGGTGAGCGCCGACCAGATCCAGATCAAGATGGCGCAGGGCGCCAAGCCCGGCGAAGGCGGGCAGCTGCCTGGCGGCAAGGTGAGCGAGTACATCGGCTTCCTGCGCTACTCGGTGCCAGGCGTGGGCCTCATCAGCCCGCCGCCCCACCACGACATCTACTCGATCGAGGATCTGGCGCAGCTCATCCACGACCTGAAGAACGCCAACCCGCGCGCGAGCATCAGCGTCAAGCTCGTGAGCGAGGTGGGTGTGGGCACCATCGCCGCAGGCGTGGCCAAGTGCAAGGCCGACCACGTGGTGATCGCCGGGCACGACGGCGGCACGGGCGCCTCGCCCTGGTCGTCGATCAAGCACGCGGGCACGCCGTGGGAACTGGGCCTGGCCGAGACGCAGCAGACGCTCGTGCTCAACCGGCTGCGCAGCCGCATCCGCGTGCAGGCCGACGGCCAGATGAAGACGGGCCGTGACGTGGTGATCGGCGCGCTGCTCGGGGCCGACGAGTTCGGCTTTGCCACCGCGCCGCTCGTGGTCGAGGGCTGCATCATGATGCGCAAGTGCCACCTCAACACCTGCCCGGTGGGCGTGGCCACCCAGGACCCGGTGCTGCGCCGCAAGTTCGCGGGCAAGCCCGAGCATGTGGTGAACTACTTCTTCTTCGTGGCCGAGGAGGCGCGCCAGATCATGGCGCAGCTCGGTATCCGCCGCTTCGACGACCTCATCGGCCGCGCCGACCTGCTCGACACCCGCAAGGGCATCGCGCACTGGAAGGCAAGGGGCCTGGACTTCAGCCGCATCTTCCACCAGCCGCTCGTGCCGGCCGAGGTGCCGCGCCACCAGACCGAGGTGCAGGACCACGGCCTGTCACGGGCGCTGGACCTCAAGCTGATCGAGCGCTGCCGCCCGGCCATCGAGCGTGGCGAGAAGGTGCAGTTCATGGAGGAGGTGCGCAACGTCAACCGCTCGGTGGGTGCGATGCTGTCGGGCGAACTGGTGCGCCAGCGGCCCGAGGGGCTGCCCGACCACACCATCTTCATGCAGATGGAAGGCACCGGTGGGCAGAGCTTCGGCGCGTTCCTCGCCTCGGGCATCACGCTTTACCTGATCGGGGATGCGAACGACTACACGGGCAAGGGCCTGTCGGGCGGGCGCGTGGTCGTGCGCCCGAGCATCGACTTTCGTGGTGAAGCCACGCGCAACATCATCATCGGAAACACGGCGCTCTATGGGGCCACGAGCGGCGAGGCATTCTTCCGCGGCGTGGCGGGGGAGCGTTTCGCGGTGCGGCTCTCAGGTGCCACGGCGGTGGTGGAAGGCACCGGTGACCACGGCTGCGAGTACATGACGGGCGGAACCGTCGCGGTGCTGGGCCGCACCGGGCGCAACTTCGCCGCCGGGATGAGCGGTGGCGTGGCCTATGTCTACGACGAGGACGGCAGCTTTGCTGCGCGCTGCAACCTGTCGATGGTGACGCTGGAGAAGGTGCTGCCGCAGGCCGAGCAGGCCGCTGGCGGCCCCGCTGCGGGCTGGCACCGCGGGCACACTGACGAGCAGCAGCTGCGCAAGCTCGTGGAGGACCACCACCGCTGGACGGGGTCGCTGCGGGCGCGGGAGATCCTCGACGACTGGGCCGCCGCCCGGGCCCGCTTCGTCAAGGTGTTCCCCAACGAGTACAAGCGCGCGCTGATGCAGTCTGCCGAGCGTGCCGCAGCCCAGGCACCTGCCGCAGCGACGGTGGCGGCCAAGTAGGGGGCCGCCGCCCCTGGACGCCGGAGACACCCCTTCCAGAACCCTGCCAGCCTGCCCGCGCCGATCGGCCAGGCCCATTCGATACGCACAGGACCACACACCATGGGAAAGACCACCGGATTCCTCGAGTACGAGCGCCTCGAGGAGGGCTACGAGCCCGTGCCGCAGCGCCTGAAGACGTGGAAGGAATTCGTCATCGGGCTTTCGCAGGAGCAGTCGAAGGTGCAGGGTGCGCGCTGCATGGACTGCGGCACGCCCTTTTGCAACAGTGGCTGCCCGGTCAACAACATCATTCCCGACTTCAACGACCTGGTCTACCGCGGCGACTGGCGCAACGCGCTGGACGTGCTGCACTCGACCAACAACTTCCCGGAGTTCACCGGGCGTGTCTGCCCGGCGCCCTGCGAGGCGGCCTGCACGCTCAACGTCAACGACGACCCGGTGGGCATCAAGTCGATCGAGCACGCCATCATCGACCGCGGCTGGGCCGAGGGATGGGTCGAGCCGCAGCCCGCGCGCGCGAAGACCGGCAAGCGCGTGGCGGTGGTGGGCTCGGGCCCGGCGGGGCTGGCGGCCGCGCAGCAGCTGGCCCGTGCCGGCCACGACGTGACGGTCTTCGAGAAGAACAGCCGCATCGGCGGCCTGCTGCGCTACGGCATTCCCGACTTCAAGATGGAGAAGTCGCACATCGACCGCCGCATCGAGCAGATGCAGGCTGAAGGGGTGACCTTCCGCACTGGCGTGTGCGTGGGCCAGCTTCCAGCCGAGGGCGCGGCGAGCAAGGTCACCAACGATGCCACGACGGTGGTCACGCCGGCCGAGCTGCAGGCGCAGTTCGACGCGGTGCTGCTGGCTGGCGGCTCGGAGATCTCGCGTGACCTGCCCGTGCCCGGTCGCGAGCTCGACGGCGTGCACTTCGCGATGGAGTTCCTGCCGCAGCAGAACAAGGTCGTGGCGGGCGACCGCCTCGAGGGCCAGATCCGCGCCGACGGCAAGCACGTGATCGTGATCGGCGGCGGCGACACCGGCAGCGACTGCGTGGGCACGAGCAACCGCCATGGTGCGGCGAGCGTCACGCAGTTCGAGCTGATGCCCACGCCGCCTCAGACCGAGGACAAGCCGCTGACCTGGCCCTACTGGCCTTACAAGCTGCGCACGAGCTCGAGCCACGAGGAGGGCTGCACGCGCGAGTTCGCGATCGCGACGAAGGCCTTCGTGGGCGAGAACGGCCGCGTGACGGGCCTCAAGACCGTCCACGTGGAGTGGAAGGGCGGCAAGATGGTCGAGGTGCCCGACACCGAGCGCGAGCACCGCGCCGACCTCGTGCTGCTGGCCATGGGCTTTGTCGCGCCGGTGGGCAGCGTGCTGGAAGCCTTCGGCGTGGAGCGCGACGGGCGCGGCAACGCGCGCGCGGGCACCGACGGCGCGATCGGCTACCGAACCAACGTCGACAAGGTCTTTGCTGCCGGCGACATGCGCCGCGGTCAGAGCCTGGTGGTCTGGGCGATCCGCGAGGGACGCCAGGCGGCGCGGGCCATCGACGAGCACCTGATGGGCGCGAGCTCGCTGCCGCGCTGAGCTCGCGGGCTGCCGGGTGGCGGCCACCGGCCGTACCGGATTGGCGCGAACATGGGACAATCCCGGATTGTCTTTGTCCCTGCCTGCCTTCAGGCGGGCCACGAGCCTTGCCCTCCTCCGACTTGATCGAGATCGACCACGTCAGCTTCGGCTACGACGCGAGCCGTCTGATCCTGGGCGACGTGTCCCTGCGCTTTCCGCGCGGCCGCGTGACGGCGCTGCTCGGCGGCTCGGGCTGCGGCAAGACGACGTTGCTGCGCCTGATCGGCGGCAGCCACGCGCCGACATCGGGCCAAGTGCGCTTCGACGGCGAGGTCGTGGTGGCCGCCGACCGGGCCCGCATGTACCGGTTGCGCCGGCGCATGGGGATGCTGTTCCAGTTCGGCGCGCTCTTCACTGACTTGTCGGTGTTCGACAACGTGGCCTTCCCGCTGCGCGAGCACACCGACCTGCCCGAGCCCATGATCCGCGACATCGTGCTGATGAAGCTCAACGCGGTGGGCCTGCGCGGTGCGGCAGGCCTGCGCATCTCCGAGGTTTCCGGCGGCATGGCGCGGCGCATCGCGCTGGCCCGTGCGATCGCCCAGGACCCCGAGCTCATCATGTACGACGAGCCCTTCGCCGGGCTGGACCTCATCTCCATGGGCGTGGCCGCCAAGCTCATCCGCACGCTCAACGACGTCACGGGGGCCACCTCGGTCGTGGTCTCGCACGACGTGCCCGAGTGCATGGCCATCAGCGACTTCGTCGTGCTGATGGCCACGGGCGGGCGCATCGTCGCGCAGGGCACGCCGGCCGAGCTGATGGGCTCAAGCGACCCGGAGGTGCGGCAGTTCGTGCGCGGCGAGCCCGACGGGCCGGTCAAGTTCCACTACCCGGCGGCCTCGCTCCAGCAGGACTTCGGGCTCCAGGCCGGAGGCAGGGCGTGAACGCGGTTGCGCGGCTGGGCGCAGGCACGCTCAGGATGCTGCGGGGCTTCGGCCACGCCGCCTTCTTCGCGTGGGAACTGGTCCGTGCCGTGCCCGCCTCGCTGGCGCGCTTCGGGCTCGTGGTGCGGCAGATTC
This sequence comes from Rubrivivax sp., assembly GCA_044237995.1. Taxonomy (GTDB): domain Bacteria; phylum Pseudomonadota; class Gammaproteobacteria; order Burkholderiales; family Burkholderiaceae_C; genus Rubrivivax. The sequence goes on from JBIIED010000005.1 coordinate 21,548, forward strand.
ACGCGGTGGGCAACCTGTCGCTGCTCATCATCATGGCCTCGGGCACCGCGGTGGGCTTCGTGCTGGCGCTGCAGATGTACTACGCCCTCGTCACCTACGGCGCCACCGAGTCGCTCGGGCTGATCGTGAACCTCGCGCTCGTGCGCGAACTCGGCCCGGTGGTGACGGCCCTGCTCTTTGCCGGGCGTGCGGGCACCTCGCTCACGGCCGAGATCGGCCTGATGAAGGCCGGCGAGCAGCTCGCCGCCATGGAGATGATGGCGGTGGACCCCAAGAGCCGCATCCTCGCGCCGCGCTTCCTGGCCGGCGTCATCTCGATGCCGCTGCTGGCCGCGCTCTTTTCCGCCGTGGGCATCCTGGGGGCCTACGTGGTGGCGGTGCTGCTGATCGGGGTGGACGCCGGGAACTTCTGGAGCATCATGCAGACGAAGGTCGATGTGTGGCGCGATGTCGGCAACGGCGTCGTCAAGAGCTTCGTCTTTGGCGTCATCTGCACCGCCGTGGCCCTGTACCAGGGCCACGAGACCGAAGCCACCCCCGAGGGCGTGGCCTATGCCACCACGCGCACGGTCGTGATCTCTTCGCTGGGCGTGCTGGCGACGGACTTCGTGTTGACGGCGTTGATGTTCTCGACGCCCTGAAAGGAACCCATGAACAAGCGTGGCATCGAGACCCTGGTGGGCGTATTCGTGCTGCTCGGCATGGCCGCACTGCTCTTCCTGGCGCTCAAGGCCGCCAACCTCGCGAGCTTCGGGGACGGTCAGGGTTACGAGGTCAAGGCCCGCTTCGACAACATCGGCGGCCTCAAGCCGCGTTCGCCGGTGCGCAGCGCAGGTGTCGTCGTCGGCCGCGTCACCTCCATTTCCCTGGATACCAAGAGCTTCCAGGGCCTGGTGACGATGCGCATCGACAGCGCCTTGCAGTTCCCGAAGGACTCCTCGGCCAAGATCCTGACGGCCGGGCTGCTGGGTGACCAGTACATCGGCATCGAGGCGGGGGTGGACGACAAGAACCTGGCGGCGGGCGACACGATCCGCCAGACCCAGTCGGCAGTCGTGCTGGAAAACCTGATCGGGCAGTTCGTCACGAGCAAGGCGGGCGAGGCAGGCAGCCAGACAGGGGGCGGCAAGTGAGTGGCGCACGCTTGGGCGAACCGGGCGGGCCCGGGCGATCCGGTCGAGCAGGGTGGCCTGGGACATCGACGAAGGGGCCGTGGGCGCTTGGGCTGGCAACCGGCTGCCTGCTGGTCGGCCTGGCCACGCCGGGCGCGGCACGGGCTGCCGACGACGAACCCTCGCCGGCTTCGGCCGAGGCCGGGGAGTCGGTGGCTGCCTCGTCGGGCTCCTCTTCGCGACGCGCGGGGTCAGGGCCGGATCCGTTCGAGTCCTTCAACCGCTCGGTCTTCTCCTTCAACGAGGCGCTGGACGAGGCGCTTCTGGAGCCCGTGGCCCGCGCCTGGAAGGCCGTCGTCCCGCCGCCCGTGCGACAGGGCGTGCGCAACGTGTTCGGCAACGTCGAGGATGCGTGGTCGGCACTGAACCATCTGCTGCAGGGCAAGGCCCAGGACGGCGTGCAGATGACGGTGCGATTCGTCACCAACACCACCATCGGCATCGTGGGCTTGTTCGACGTGGCCGGCGAGATCGGCCTGGAGCGCCGCAGCGAGGACTTCGGGCAGACGCTCGGACGCTGGGGCCTCCCCCCGGGCCCCTACCTGGTGCTGCCGCTGCTGGGGCCGCGCTCGCTGCGCGATGGAGCGGCCTGGACACTCGATCGCCAGGTGTCGCTGGCCAACCTGACGGCCGAGGGTGGGCGCAGCTGGGCGCTCAGCTCGGTGGAGCTCATGCAGACGCGCAGCGATCTGCTGGCCTCCCAGGCGCTGCTCGGGCAGGTGGCGCTGGACCGCTACACCTTTGTCCGCGATGCCTACCTGGCACGCCGGCGCAGCCTCGTCTACGACGGCAACCCGCCACCCGAACCCGAGGACGACGATTCGCCGGCGCCTTCTTCGGCGCCGCGCCCGTGAACCGGCGGGCCACCTCGCGCGTTGAAGGGATGCAGCGATGAAAGGAAGGACCGTGATGGTCGGATGCAGAAGATGGTTCCTGGCGGGCAGCCTGCTGGCCGGGGTGGCAGCCGTTGTGCCGGCGTTTGCGCAGGCCAACCCGGGGCCTGAGGCCCTCGTGCGCCAGATCTCCGAGGAGGTGATCGAGACGGTCAAGTCCGACAAGGAGATCCAGGCTGGAAGCCTGCCGAAGATCATCGCGCTGGTGGACGCCAAGGTGCTGCCGCACGTGAACTTCAACCGCATGACGGCGATCGCCGTCGGGCGGCCCTGGCGCACGGCCACGCCCGAGCAGCAAAGGCGCCTGCTCGAGGAGTTCAAGACACTGCTCGTGCGCACCTACTCGGGCGCGCTCACGCAGGTCAAGGACCAGGCGGTGCAGGTGCGGCCGATGCGCGCCGGTGCGGACGACCCCGAGGTGGTCGTGCGCACCGAGGTGCGCGGCAAGGGCGATCCGATCCAGCTCGACTACCGGCTCGAGAAGACCGACAAGGGCTGGAAGATCTACGACGTCAACGTGCTCGGCGTGTGGCTGGCCGACACCAGCTTCAAGTCGCAGTTCGCGCCGATCGTCACCAACTCTGGTCTCGACGGCCTGATCAGCAACCTGGCCGAGCTCAACCGCAAGGCGGCGGGCAACGCCAAGCGCTGAAGCCACGCACATGGCTGCGGCCCTGCCCGCCACCCTGACGCTCGCGCAGGCCAGCGCAACCGCCGCGCGACTGCGCGCCGAGCTCCAGCGCGCACCGTCAGGTGCGCCGTGGGAGGTCGACGCCGGTGCGCTGGCCGAGTTCGACACCTCGGCGCTGGCGGTGCTGCTGGAGTTGCAGCGCGCGGCTCAGGCCCGTGGCGCGGGGTTGGTGGTGTTGCACCCGCCGGCCAAGCTGAGCCAGCTCGCCACGCTCTACGGCGTGGACGAGCTGATCGGGATTCAAACTGCCGCGTAGCGGCGCTCGCGCAGCGCCTGCTTGACGCTGCGCAGCAGCGGACGCAGCTGCGTGCTGCCCAGGCGCAGCGCCACGCCGGTGGTGAGGATGTCGATGATCATGAGGTGCAGCAGCCGGCTCACCATCGGGCTGTAGCGGTCGTGGTCCTCGGGATGGTCGGCCGCCAGCAGCACGTGGCCCGGCAGCCGCGCCCGAAGCGCCAGCGGCGAACCCGAGGCCGTGATGACGATGACGGTGGCACCCTGGCGGTGTGCGATCTCGGCCACGTCGACGAGGTCGCGGCTGCGCCCGGAGTTGCTGATGACCACCGCGCAGTCTCCGGGGCCGAGCATGGTGGCGCTCATCACCTGCACGTGGCCGTCGCTCACCGCATGCGCGCTCACGCCCAGGCGGAAGAACTTGTGCTGGGCATCCTGCGCGACGATCCCGGAGTTGCCCACGCCATAGAACTCGATGCGCCGGCCGCTGCGACCAGCCTGTGCCAGCAGGTCGATCGCCCGCTCCAGGGCGCCGGCTGCGGCGGCGTTGCGGTAGTGCAGCATCGCGCTCACGGCGTTGTCGACCACCTTGACGACGAGCTCGCCCGCGCCGTCGTCCTCGTCCACCGCGCGGTGCACGAAGGGCACGCCCTCGCTGACGCTGCCGGCGAGCTTGAGCTTGAAGTCGGCCAGCCCGTCGTAGCCGACGCTGCGGCAGAAGCGCACGACCGTGGGCTTGCTCACGCAGGCGCGTGCGGCCAGCTCGCCAATGGGCAGCGTGGCGAAGCTGCGGGCATCTTGAAGCACGAGCGCGGCCACACGCTGCTCGGCAGGCGGCAGCGCGGGCAGCGCCGCCCGGATGCGCTCGAGCATCAGCGGCTCGCCCGTGTCGGCCCCGCTCACGACTCCTCGTCCCACACGAAGCCCTCGCGCGCGATCATGGCGCTCGACGCCGGCGGCCCCCAGCTGCCCGCCGCATAGGGCCTGGGCCCGGCGGGGTCGGCCGCCCAGGCCTGCAGCACCGGCATCACCCAGGCCCACGCCTGCTCCTGCTCGTCGCTGCGCACGAAGAGGTTCAGCCGCCCGGCCAGCGCGTCCATCAGCAGCCGCTCGTAGGCGCCCACGCGCTCGGCCGGGAAGGCCTTGTCGAAGTCCAGGTCGAGCTTGACGGGAGCGAGCTGGTCGCCGCTGCGCGCGCCCTGGGCTGCCATCAGGTGCAGCTCCAGGCCGTCTTCGGGCTGCAGCTTGATGACGAGCTTGTTGGCCCGGCTTGCGCCCGCGAAGATCGGGTGCGGCACCTCGCGGAAGTTGACGACGATCTGCGCCTCGCGCGCGGGCAGGCGCTTGCCGGTGCGCAGGTAGAAGGGCACACCGGCCCAGCGCCAGTTCTGCACCTCGGTGCGAAGGGCGACGAAGGTCTCGCAGCGGCTGTCGGCTGGCACCTTCTGCTCCTCGAGGTACCCCGGCACGCGCTGGCCTTCGATCACGCCCGAGCGGTACTGGCCGCGCACGACGTCTCGCGCCACCGTCTCCGGGGTGAAGGGCCGCAGCGACTTGAGCACCTTGAGCTTCTCGTCGCGGATGGCGTCCGCGTCGCTCGTGGATGGGGGCTCCATGGCGAGCATCGTCAAGAGCTGCAACGCGTGGTTCTGCACCATGTCGCGCAGCGCGCCGGTCTGGTCGTAGTAATCGCCGCGCGTGCCCACGCCGATGCGCTCGGCCAGCGTGATCTGGATGTTGGCGATGCTCTCGCGCCGCCACAGCGGCTCGAACAGGGCATTGCCGAAGCGCAGCGCCATCAGGTTCTGCACCGCGGGCTTGCCCAGGTAGTGGTCGATGCGCAGCGCCTGCTGCTCGCTGAAGGCCGCGCGCACGGCGCGGTTGATGGTGCGGGCGCTTTGCAGGTCGTGGCCCAGGGGCTTCTCGAGCACCACGCGCACCTGCGGGCCGTTCAGCCCGCAGCGCCCGAGCTGCTCGCAGATGCCGGTGAACAGGTGCGGGCTCGTGGCCAGGTACAGCACCACGGTGTCGGCGGCGCGCGCGTCGAGCAGGGCCTTGAGGGCCTGGTAGTCCTCGGGCCGCGAGAGGTCCATGCGCTGGTAGTGCAGCAGCCCGGCGAAGCGCTCGAACTCCTCGGGGGAGGGCTGCTTGGCCTCCTCCACGTCGGCGAACTTGTCGCGGATGAGGGCGCGGTACTGCGCATCGGAGCGCGCGTCACGTGCCACCGCGATGATGCGTCCGTCGGCCGGCAGCTTGCCGTGGCGAAAGGCCTGGAAGAGCGCGGGCATCAGCTTGCGCCAGGCGAGATCGCCGGTGCCGCCGAAGAGGACGAGGTCGAAGGCCATCCTGGATGGACTGTGGTGATGAAACAAAGTTACATCTTTATGATGCATGAGTTTCATGCCGGGGTCAACGCGGCGCGTGGGCCAAGCGCAAGGGTCCGGCTTCCGGCGGTGGCTCCGGCGTGAAGCGATGGCGGACGGTGAATCCCCCGTCGCGGCGTGCCCCCGGCTGGTGCGACACTTGGCGCCGGTGACACATTTGCGACAACCGGAGTGCCCATGAACCTCTCCCGCTCACTCTCCCGCCTCGCCGCCGCGGCCGTGCTCGTCGCCGGCACGACGGCCGCCCACGCGCAGGAGAGCGCTCAGCTCAACGTCATCTGCTCGGTGCAGGCCGAGTGGTGCAACATGATCCAGACGGTGTTCGCGCGTACCACGGGCATCAAGGTCAACATGTCGCTCAAGGGCTCGGGTGAGGCGCTGGCACAGCTCATCGCCGAGCGCGCCAACCCGAAGACCGACGTGTGGTTCGGCGGCACGGGTGACCCCCACCTGCAGGCCGCCGAGCAGGGCCTGACGCTCGAGTACAAGAGCCCGGCTCTGCCGCAGATGCACGCCTGGGCGCAGCAGCAGGCGCAGCAAAGCGGCTGGAAGACGGTGGGCATCTACTCCGGGCCGCTGGGCTTTGGCTACAACCCGGAGCTGCTGGCCAAGAAGAAGCTGCCCGTGCCCAAGACCTGGGCCGACCTGCTCAAGTCCGAGTACAAGGGCGAGATCCAGGTGGCCAACCCGGCCTCCAGCGGCACGGCCTACACGATGGTGGCCACGCTCGTGCAGCTCATGGGCGAGGACAAGGCCTTCGAGTACATGAAGGGCCTGCACAAGAACATCAGCCAGTACACGCGCTCGGGCACTGCGCCGATCAAGGCGGTGGCGCGGGGCGAGACATCCGTGTCGATCAGCTTCGTGCACGACGGCCCGGGCGAGAAGATGCAGGGCTTCCCGGTGGAGACGATCACGCCCGCCGACGGGACGGGTGCGGAGATCGGCTCGATGTCGATCATCAAGGGCGCGCGCAACCTGGAGGCGGCCAAGCGCTTCTACGAGTGGGCGCTGACCGCCTCGGCGCAGGAGATGGGGGCGGCGGCCAAGCAGTTCCAGCTGCCTTCCAACAAGTCGGCCAAGGTCGATCCGCGGGTACCCGACTTCAAGAAGATCAAGTTCATCAACTACGACTATGCCAAGTACGGCTCCTCGGCCGAGCGGCGGCGCCTGATCGCCAAGTGGGAGAAGGACGTCAACTCGCTGCCGCGCTGAGCCCGCGCTGAGTCCGTAGTTGCTGCCGCCGGTGCTTCCCGACAGGCACAGCGTCTCCGGGCGGGCCTGGGGACGCAAAGCTTGACCCGCGACGGCCGACAGGTGCTGCGGGCGTGGTCAGGCATGGGCCTGGCCGCCTGCGTGCTGCTGCCGTGGTACTTCCCGCAGGACGTGTCGCTGCGCTCGGCGTTGGCCGGGGTCTGGGGCGCGGAAGCCACGGCCAGTGCGTGGTGGCAGGCTGCCCAGCACGGGCGCACCTGGCTGTGGGCCGTCATCGTCGGCCTGGCACTGGGGTTGGCGGCATCGGCCATGCCGCCCGGCCGCCGCCAGGGTGCCGTGCTGATCGCAGGTGCGGCGCTCGGCCTGCTCGCGCTGCTGGGCGGGGGCTTTGCGATCGGCCTGCAGGGCTGGTCCTTCGAGGTGCTGGGCGGCTGGTTCGGGCCACTGCCGCGCGGGCAGATCGGCCTGGGCCTCGGGGGTGCGGTGGCGTTGCTGGCGCTGCTGGTGCTGCTGGGAGCCGGTCTGGCACGACGGGGCCGCTTTCGTGGTGACCTCTTCGTGGCGGCTGCGGTGGTGGGATGCGCGGCGCTGCTGCTGCTGTTCGTGGCTTTTCCGGTGGCCAAGAGCCTGCTCGGGGCGCTGCTGGACGACGACGGGCGCTGGTCGGTGGGAGCGCTGGTGGACAGGCTCGCGCACGACCGGGTGTGGGGCCTGTCGTGCCTGGCCGGCGGTGTGCGCTGCGGCGTGGCCTGGAACACGCTGTGGCTGGCGCTGCTCACGGCCGCGGGCACGACGGTGCTGGGCACCTTCATCGCGCTCGTGGCCGAGCGCGGCAACCGGCGCTGGCAGCGCCCGCTGAACATGCTCGCGCTGCTGCCCATCATCACGCCGCCGTTCGTCGTGGGCCTGGGCCTGATCCTGCTCTTCGGCCGTGCCGGGCTCGTCAATCAGTTCCTCGAGTGGGCCTTCGGCATCCCGCCCACGCGCTGGTTCTACGGCCTGTTCGGGGTGTGGCTGGCGCAGATGTTCGCCTTCACGCCGATCGCCTTCATGATCATGCGCGGCGTGGTGCAGGGCGTGTCGCCGAGCCTGGAGGAGGCGGCGCAGACGCTGCGTGCCTCGCGCACCCGCACCTTCTTCACGGTGACGCTGCCGCTGCTCAAGCCGGGGCTGGCCAACGCCTTCCTCGTGGGCTTCATCGAGAGCATCGCCGACTTCGGCAACCCGATCATCGTCGGCGGCTCGTACTCGGTGCTGTCCACCGAGATCTTCTTTGCCATCGTCGGCGCGCAGTTCGACCAGGGCCGCGCGGCCTCGCTCGCGCTCGTGCTCACGGGCTTTGCGCTGGCGGTGTTCTTCCTGCAGCAGCGTGCGCTGGCCGGCGCCCGCTACACAACCGTCTCGGGCAAGGGCGATGCCGGCGTGGCGATGGCACTGCCCGATGGCGTGCGGCGCGTGAGCCTGGGCGTGGCGGGCCCGTGGCTGCTGTTCACGGTGGTGGTCTACGTGTTCGCCTTCACCGGGGGCTTCGTGCAGACCTGGGGCCGCGACTACACGCCCACGCTCGCGCACTTTCGCACCGCTTTCGACCTGCAATGGGGCACGCACGGGCTGGTGTGGGCGGGCACGGCGTGGAACTCGCTGTTCACGACCGTGAAGCTCGCGGCCATTGCCGCCCCGCTGTGCGCGAGCATCGGGCTGCTGATCAGCTGGCTGCTTGCACGCACGCAGTTCGCCGGGCAGCGCGCCTTCGAGTTCTCGGCGCTGCTGGCCTTCGCCATTCCGGGCACGGTGCTCGGGGTGAGCTACATCCTCGCCTTCAACGTGCCGCCTTTCGAGCTCACGGGCACCGGCATCATCATCGTGTTGTGCTTCGTGTTCCGCAACCTCCCGGTGGGCGTGCGCGCGGGCACCGCGAGCTTCCAGCAGCTCGACCGCTCGCTCGACGAGGCGAGCACGATGCTGCGTGCGGGCACGGCCACGACGCTGCGCCGCGTGGTACTGCCGCTGCTCAAGCCGGCCATCGTGGCCGCGCTCGTCTACAGCTTCGTGCGCAGCATGACCACCGTCTCGGCCGTGATCTTCCTCGTCACGGCCGAGTACGAGCTCGCCACCACCTACATCATCGGCCGCGTGGGCAACGGCGACTACGGCGTGGCACTGGCCTACTGCACGGTGCTCATCGTGCTGATGTCGCTGGCCACCGCGCTGATCCAGCTGCTCGTGGGCGAGCGCCAGCTCGGGCGCCGGCCGGTGCCGGCAGCCGCCTGAGGCCCCAACCGCCCGCACACCCCCCGCTTCGAGGTCTTCCATGAACGCCGGCATCGAGTTCCGACAGGTCAGCAAGCGTTATGGCGATGCGCGCGCACCGCTGGTGGTGCAGGGCATCGACCTCATGGTGCCGCGCGGCACGCTCACGACGATCCTCGGCCCTTCGGGCTGCGGCAAGACGACCACGCTGCGCATGATCGCGGGGCTGGAGGTCCCGAGCGCGGGCACCATCTTCATCGACGGACAGGACGTGACCACGCTCGGCCCGGCCGAGCGCAACGTCAGCATGGTGTTCCAGAGCTACGCGCTCTTTCCGCACATGAACGTGCTCGAAAACGTCGGCTACGGGTTGATGGTCACGGGCGTGGGCCGCGAGCAGCGCGGTAGGCGTGCGCGCGAGGCGATGGCGCTGGTCGGGCTCTCCGGCTACGAAGAGCGCCTGCCCAGCGAGCTCTCCGGGGGCCAGCAGCAGCGTGTGGCGGTGGCCCGCTCACTCGTGCTCGAGCCTAGCGTGCTCCTCTTCGACGAGCCGCTGTCGAACCTGGACGCGCGGCTGCGTCGCAGCATGCGCGAGGAGATTCGCGCGCTGCAGCAGCGCCTGAAGCTCACGGTGGCCTACGTCACGCACGACCAGAGCGAGGCGCTGGCCGTGAGCGACCAGATCATCGTGATGGACGCCGGGCGCATCGCGCAGGCGGGCAGCCCGCGCGAGCTGTACGAGTCGCCGGCTTGCGAGTTCGTGGCCGGGTTCATGGGCGAGGCGATGCTGTTCGACGCCGAGGTGCTCGCAGACGGGCTCGTCCAGCTCGGGCCGTTGCCGTGGCAGCCGGGTCGTGCCCTCGCGCCGGGGCGCGTCAAGCTCGCGGTACGGCCAGAGGCCTGGCGGGTGGATGCGGCGGCGTCGCCGCCGGCGGGGCCACACCTGCCCGGCCGGCTCGCCAAGCGCGCCTACCTGGGCGGCTCGCTGGAGCTCACCTGCGACACGCCACTCGGGGAGATATTCGTCGTATCGCCTGCGGTCGAGCAGGGCTGGCAGGTCGGAGACGAACTGGCGTTGACACTGGCCGGGCGCGGGGTGTCGGTGCTCGGGCGCTGAGCGGCCCGGGCTGTCCACGACGCTCCGCTGGAAAAGCGGGACCGCCGGCAGGTTTCCCGAAGCCCCTCACAGATCCTGCAGCGCTGCCTCCACCTGGCGAGCAAAGGCATCGGGGTCGCCGAGCGCCTGCGCGTTGAGCAGCGCGAGCTTGACGAGAAAGAGCGAGGCCTTGGTCTCGCCGGCTTCGTCGATGGCCTCGGCCAGCCGGTCGTAGACGGCTTCCAGGCCGGTGATGTCCAGCGTGCGGGGTGCGGGGTTCATGGCAGTCCCTCGTTCAGGGGGGCAGGGCAGTGGCGAAGGCAGCGCGCAGCCGCGCCGCATCGAGCGTGAGCCAGCGCGCGCACACGTGCTGGTCCGGACGCAGCAGGTAGGCCGCACCGGTGGCCGGCAGGCCGTAGCGCTCGCGCAGGTGGCCCTGCGCATCGGCAAAGGCCTGGTCGGCGCCCGTGACGGGCATTTCGGTGCCGATCGCCGTCACGCGCACGGGCACGCCGCGCGCGCGCTGCTCGTCGACCACTGCGCAAATGGGCGCGGGTACGCCTTCGGCGCCACACGCGAGCAGCAACTCGAAGGCACCGCCCAGGTGGTCGAGCAGGTGGTCGTCGGGCCCGAGCCGGATGTTGCGCGGTGGTGCGCCGCGCGCGGGCCCCACGGTGAAGAGGGCATCATCGTCGCCAGTGGCGTTGAGCATCGAGTGGGTGTACTCGTGCGGGCGCGAGGTGCGCCAGTGGTACAGCGGCCGCACGAAGTCGTGTCGCAGCGACAGCGACAGCACCGCGTCGCGCAGCAGCTGAAAACCCTGCGTGGGCGGGGTCATGAAGCGCGTGCTCTTGCCCGCCTCGTCGATGATCTCGCGCGCGGCACGCACGCGCTCGGCGCTGTAGTTGGACAGCAGCGCTTCACCCGCCAGGCCCCTGGCGACGAAGGCCAGGTGCCAGCCGAGCGACTGCGCGTCCTGGAACGCGGTGTTGGCGCCGCGCACGCCGAAGATCGGCAGCAGGTGCGCGGCGTCGCCGCAGAAGAGCACGCGCCCGCAGCGGTAGTCGGGCAGCGTGAGCGTGCGCGCGGAGTACACCGAGGCCCAGTCCATTTCCCAGGCTGCTCCGCCGTGGCCGATCATCGAGAGCGTCGCGTCGATGCGTGCGCGCAGCGAGGCCTCCTGCAGCGCCTGCTCGGGCGTCTCGCCCGCGGGCAGCTGGTAGTCCACGCGCCAGATGCCGTGCGGCTCGCGGTGCATCAGCACCGTGTTGCCCGGGTTCCAGTCGGGGTCGAAGAAGGCGAGCCGCTCGGTGGGCAGCGGCAGGTCCACCCGGATGTCGGCGATGACGAAGTAGCCCTCGTAGGAGGCACCCTCGAGCTTGAGCTCGAGCATCGCGCGCATCGGCGAGCGCCCGCCATCGGCGGCCACGACCCAATCGCTTTCCAGGGCGTACTCGCCCGCGGGGGTGTCCACCGTCAGCACCGCATGGTCGGCGTGCTGGGCGATGCCCGTCACCTTGTTGCCCCAGCGCAGCTCGATGAGCGGCTGGGCGCTGCAGGCGTCCACCAGGTACTCCTCCAGGTACTGCTGCTGGATGTTGAGCATCGGGTAGAAGCGGTCGTCCGGGTCGTGCGGGGCCTCCATGCGGAACACGCGCTGGCCGCGGTAGAAGGAGTTGCCGAAGCGCCAGGGCAACCCGGTGGCGCTCATGCGTGTGGCCACGCCCACCTGCTGCAGGATCTCCATCGAGCGGCGCGTGAAGACGATCGCGCGGCTGCCGAGCGACACCTGAAGCTCGCTTGCGAGCACGATGCTCGGCACGCCGTGGCGCGCCAGCTCGAGGGCGGTCACGAGGCCCGCAGGGCCCGAGCCCACGACGACGACGCGGGCGCGGGGCCGCTCGGCTGAGCTCCCAGGCACCCAAGGCGCGTGGACCTCGTAGCGGTAGTAGAGGGAGGGGCGGGGCCGGGTGTCGGGTTGGTGCATGGGCGGCTACCCTGGGGCAAGCCGCTCGAGTATCGCAGCGGGTACGGCTAACGTGCAGCTCAGGCCCGCCCCCGCACCTCCACAAACAGCAGGAAGAGCCCGCTGGCCACCACGACGCCCGCGCCCACGAGCACGAGCGCATCGGGAACCTGGCCGAAGACGAGCCAGCCGCCAAGCGTCATGTAGACGATCTGCTGGTACAGGAACGGCCCGAGGGTGGCCGCCGACGCGTAGCGGTGGGCCTGCGCCACGAGGTAGTGGCCAAAGCCGCCACAGGCCCCGCACAGCGCGATGAGCGCCCAGTTGCCCGGGCTCGAGGGCCACTGCCAGTGCGCGAGGCCAAAGGGAGCGATCAACACCGCCGCACCGATGGCCGACATCAGCTGCATCGATGCGGCCGACTCGGTGGCGGCGAGCTTGCGCGTGAGCATGTTGAAGCTCGCGTAGAGGAACGCGTTGCCGATGGACAGCAGGATCGCCGGGTGGAAGCCCGCCGTGCCCGGGCGCACCACGAGCAGCACGCCCGCCAGGCCGGCGGCAATGGCCAGCCAGCGCGCCGCGCCGAGCCGCTCGCCCAGCCACCAGGCGCTCAGCAGGGCGATCAGCAGCGGCACGGAGAACTGGATGGCCCCGGTCTCGGCGAGCTGAAGGTACTGCAGGGCCCAGAAGTTGAGCGCTGTCATCACCCCAAGCATCAGCGCACGCAGGGCCTGCAGGGGCACGTTGCGCACCCGCACGAGCTCGCGCCCGTGCACGGGCGCCAGCAGCGCCGACATGATCAGCACGTGCAGGGCAAAGCGCAGCCACACCACCTGAAAGACCGGCAGCTCTTGCACCAGCCACTTGGCGGTGGTGTCGAGCGTGGCGAACATCAGCGTCGTGGCGGTGACGAGCGCGATGCCGGTGCGGCGGTTGCCGGCGTTGTCGAGATGCAGCATGCGAGGGGGCGGGGCGCGGCCGATTCTAGGCAGGCGCGCAGGGTGCCGGTGTCGGGTCTAATCGTGGCTGGGGGGCGGGCACGGCAGCGTTCGGGCCCCGCACCCCGGAAAATGTATCCGGCCGGCGTCTGCCAGGCCCCAGCCTGTCAAATGCCGTCGCCTTCCTGGATCCCCTCGAACCCGCACCCGGTGCCGCCTCGATGAACGCCCTCGAACAGCTCAAGCAACACACCACCGTCGTTGCCGACACCGGCAACTTCCTGCAGCTCGCCCAGTTCACGCCGCGCGACGCCACCACCAACCCTTCCCTGATCCTCAAGGCCGTGCAGCAAAGCGAATATGCGCCACTGCTGGCCGAGGCGGTGCGCGCGCGCCGCGCCCAGCCGGTGGACGAGATCGTCGATGCGGTGCTCGTGCGCTTTGGCTGCGAGATCCTGAAGATCGTGCCGGGACGCGTCAGCACCGAGGTGGACGCGAGGCTTTCCTTCGACCGCGAGGCGACGCTCGCCCGCGCGCGGCGGATCATGGCCCTGTACGAGGCCGCCGGGATCCCCCGCGAGCGCGTGCTGATCAAGATCGCCTCGACCTGGGAGGGCATTCAGGCGGCACGCGAGCTCGAGGCCCAGGGCATCCGCTGCAACCTGACGCTGCTCTTCAGCTTCTGCCAGGCGGTGGCCTGCGGCGAGGCAGGCGTGCAGCTCATCTCCCCCTTCGTGGGCCGCATCTACGACTGGGCGAAGAAGGCAGCCGGCGCGCAGTGGGACGAGGCGGCCCACGCCGGCGCGAACGATCCCGGCGTGAAGTCGGTCAGCACGATCTACAACTACTACAAGCGCTTTGGCATCCGCACCGAGGTCATGGGGGCGAGCTTTCGCAACGTGGGGCAGATCCTGGCGCTGGCCGGCTGCGACCTGCTGACGATCAGCCCGGAACTGCTGGCGACCTTGCAGGCCAGCGAGGCACCGGTGCCCCGGCTGCTCGACCCCGAAGTCGCTGCCCGGAGCGAGCTGGCGCGGGTGAGCCTGGACGAGAAGGCCTTTCGCTGGGCCCTCAACGAGGATGCGATGGCCACCGAGAAGCTGGCCGAGGGCATCCGGGCCTTCGCGGCCGACGCGGGGCGGCTCGACCGGATGATCGAGGGGCTGCGGGCATGAGCCCAGGTCCTCGGCACGCCGGAGCCGCGCCGCACCCGCGCTGCGACCGCACGGCTGCCTGGGCCGCGTTGCACGCGCACTTCGACGCCGGCGCGCGCAGCCTCGACCTGCGAGCCGCCTTCGCGGCCGATGCGCACCGCTTCGAGCGGCTGTCGTGGCAGGCGCCCGAGGTGTTCGCAGACCTGTCCAAGAACCTCCTGGACGAGCAGACGCTGGCTGGCCTGCTGTCGCTTGCGGTCGAGTGCGGGCTCCCCGAGCGGCGTGACGCGATGCTGGCCGGTGAGCCCGTCAACCTGACCGAGGGCCGGGCGGTGTTGCACACGGCGCTGCGCACGCCGGGCGGCGCGGGGCTGCACGGGGCGGATGTGCAGCCAGTGCTCGAGGCGATGCTGGATTTTGCCGAGACGGTGCGCGACACCGCCGACAGCGGCATCACCGATGTCGTGAACATCGGCATCGGCGGCTCCGACCTGGGGCCGCAGATGGCGGTGATCGCGCTGGATGCCTTTGCGCACCGCGGGCTCCGGATGCACTTCGTGAGCAACGTCGACGGCCACGACCTCGCCCCCGTGCTGCGCCCGCTGCGCCCCTCGAGCACGCTCTTCATCGTCGCAAGCAAGACCTTCACGACCCAGGAGACGATGGCCAATGCGCACGCCGCACGCGACTGGTTCGACGCCCAGGGCGGCGTTGACCGGGCACGACACTTCGTGGGCGTGACGACGAACCTGCGGGCGGCCGCCGAGTTCGGCATCACGCGCACCTTCGGCTTCTGGGACTGGGTCGGCGGGCGTTACTCGATGTGGGGCGCGATCGGGCTTCCGATCGCCATTGCCATCGGCCGCGCGGGCTTTCTCGACCTGCTCGCTGGCGCGCACGATATGGATCGGCACTTCGCCCAGGCGCCACCCGCCCGGAACGTACCGATGCTGCTGGGGCTGCTGGACGTCTGGTACCGCAACTTCCACGGCTTTTCCAGCCGCAGCGTGGCCCCGTACCACCAGGGCCTGAAGCGGCTACCGGCCTACCTGCAGCAGCTCGAGATGGAGTCCAATGGCAAGGGCGTGGACACGGCCGGCGAGGCCCTCCCCTTTGCGACCAGCCCGGTCGTGTGGGGCGAACCCGGCACCAACGGGCAGCATGCCTACTTCCAGATGCTGCACCAGGGCACCGACGTCGTGCCGGTGGAGTTCATCGTGGTGAAGCAGCCCGCGCACGGGCTCACGGGCCTGCACGACAAGCTGCTGGCAAACGCGCTCGCACAGTCCCAGGCGTTGATGCTGGGCAAGACGGCCGAGCAGGCGACGACCGAGCGCGTGGCCAGCGCGAACCCCGCGCTCGATCCGGCCGTGCTCGCCCGGCACCGGCGCTTTCCCGGCAACCGCCCGAGCACGACGCTGCTGCTCGAGGCACTGACCCCGCGCTCGCTCGGTGCGCTCGTGGCTCTCTATGAGCACCGCGTCTGGACGAGCGGGG
>JBIIED010000097.1:0-10847 GCA_044237995.1 Rubrivivax sp.
CTGTGCCCAGCGTACGCTGGCACGCTCGGCGCGATGAGCCAGCTGCTCCGACCCGGGCGAACCTTGCGTTCGCCCCAGGGCCGGTCTGCCTTCGGCGTGGCCTCGCTGGCAGGGGTTGGGCCCGTAGCGGCCGGGCTCACTCCACGAACGTGACGCGCGGCGTGCGCTCCGGCGCGGCGGCGGTGCTCTGGAGGTAGGCGATCAGCGCGTCCACGTCCTGCATGCCACCGAGCCGGTCGCGTCCGCTGGCGAGCATGCGCACGCCGTCGCCGCCTTCTGCCAGGAAGCTGTTGACGGTGAAGCGGTACTCGCGCGCCGCCTCCAGCGGCTGGCCGTCCAGGCGCAACTGCTCCACCCGTTGGCCGTACGGTGCGCGCGCGCTCCAGCGGTAGGTGAGCGACGACGACGGGATGAGGAAGTAGGGGCGCTCGCGGCCCGGGCCCTGCTGGTCCTCCAGCATCTGGCGGATCTGCGCGCCCGTGAGCGTCATCACCACCAGGCTGTTGCCAAAGGGCTGCATGGCGAACACCTCGCCGTAGGTGACGGTGCAAGGCGGCGCACTGGCGCAGCGCAGGTCGGTGCGCACGCCGCCGGGGTTCATCAGCGCGAACTGCGCACCGCCGCGCTCGGGCGCACGGGTGGCGGCCCACTGGGCGTCGGCCAGCAGGCGCCCGGCGCTGGCGTCGGTGCGGCCGCTGCGGTCGAAGTTGCCCGCGATGCGGCCCACCGGGCGCTGCGCGCGCGGCGCGGCCGCGGCCACGTACTCGGCCACGCGCTGCGCCACATCGGGGGCGGGCTGCGCGGCGCGCAGCGCCTGGCGCCAGGGCTCGGGCTCGGCGGCGATGATCGCCTCGCGCAAGACGGGGTCGCTGCGCTCGTTGAAGACGGGCAGGTTGCGGTGCACGGTGCGGGCGCGGTCGATGTCGCGCGTGGCGGGGTCGAGCACGATGTCGGCCACGCTCACGCCGCGCCCGAGTGCGGTGGCCTGCATCACCGCGCGCCCTTCGATCACGCAGCGGTAGCCCTGGTGGGTGTGGGCCGAGAACACGAGGTCCACGTCTTTGGACAGGCGCTTGACGATGTCGAAGATCTCCCCGCGCGGGTTCGGGCAGCCCGCGTCGTTCCACTCCATCGGCAGCCCCGGCGTGCCGGTGTCCCCACCCTCGTGGATCACCGCCACCATCGCCTCCACGCCCTGCGCCTTCAGGCGCGCGGCCTCGGCGTTGATGGCCTGCGCCTCGTCGATGAATCGCAGCCCCGCCACGCCCGAAGGCACGACGATGGAAGGCGTGATCTTCGTCACCGCGCCGATGAAGCCCACCTTGATGCCCGCGAACTCGCGCACGATCGAGGGTGCAAAGAGCGGGCGGCCATCGGCCTGTATGACGTTGGCCGCGAACATCGTGAAGCGCGCCCCGCCGTGGCGCCCGAGCGGGCAGGAGACGGTGGGGGCGTCAGGCTTGCTGTCGGCGCAGCCTCCGCGCAGCACGCGCAGCAGCTCTTCGCGTCCGGCATCGAACTCGTGGTTGCCCGGTATGGCGATGTCTACGCCGATGCGGTTGGCCACGTCGATCGTGCTTTCGTGCAGGAAGAGCGCCGAGACCAGGGGCGTGGCGCCGATCATGTCGCCGCTGCTGAGGGTCAGGTGGTGCGTGGCCCCGGCGCGCAGCGCCTGCACCAGGCCGGCCAGCGGCGCGGCCCCGCCTGCGGCCAGGCGCGCGACCTTGCGCCGGTCCGAAGGGTCGGGCCAGGGCAGCGACAGGCCGGTGCTCTCGAGATTGCCATGCAGGTCGTTGAAGGCGATGAGGCGCACCGTCACGGGTGCAGCGGGTGTGGCGGGTGCAGCAGTCGGCCTGGCCCCGGCAGCCGAGCCCGGCGCTCCGGTGGAGGCGCAGCCGGCCAGCCCGGCCAGGGTCAGCGTGGCGAGCAGGCCGCGCGCGAGCCGCCCTGTGAGGGGGTTTGCGCGCGGGGAGGCTGCGCGGGGCAACAACGTGCGGTTCATGGCAGGTACGCTCCAGGGTGTCAGTAGCGGCTTGCGCCCGCGCCCGGCGTGGCGCTGCCGCGAGAGTACGGCAGTTCGGCGGGCCAGGCCAGCACGGCCTCGATGTCGTCGAGCAGGCTGCTGGCGCCGATGCGAAAGCGCCCCGGGGCGACGGCTGCCTGGCCCAGCGCCTGGGCCACGAGGTCCATGTACAGCGCTGCGTCGGCCACCGTGCGCACGCCGCCGGAGGCCTTGAAGCCGCCGCGGCGGCCCGAGCTGCGTTCCTGCACGGCCAGCAGCGCCAGCATCGTGCGCGCGGCCTCGGGCGTCGCGCCCTGACGTGTCTTGCCGGTGCTCGTCTTGAGGAAGTCCGCTCCCGCCTGAAGCGCCAGCTCGCCCGCGCGGTGCACGAGCGCGGGCTCGCGCAGCTCGCCTGACTCGAGGATGACCTTCAGGGCCAGGCCCGGGCAGGCGCGCCGAGCGGCTGCGAGCACGGCCGCGCAGCCGTGCTCGTCGCCGGCTTGCAGCGCGCGCCAAGGCAGCACCACGTCGACCTCCTGCGCGCCGGCCTGCACGATCTGGCCCACCTCGCGCACCACGCGCTCCACGTCCAGGCTGCCGTCGGGAAAGTTCGCCACCGCTGCCACCGCCACCGTCGCGGGCGCCTCGCGCCGCGCCAGGGCCGCCAGGTGCGGCCACACGCACACGGCCGCAGGCGTGCCGTGGGGGCCGTGCGCGCGAACGCACAGCCGGGCGATGTCGGCCTCGGTGTCGGTGTCGTTGAGGCTCGTGAGGTCCAGGCAGGCCAGTGCCAGCCGTGCAGCCTGGCGCGGCGCTTCGGAGGCTTCGGACGCTTGGGGCGTGTTCGGCATCGAGGGGTGCGTCATGGGAGCGTGCTCAGGAGTTGGGGGACATCGCCCGGGCAAGCCGAAACCGGCCGGGTCAGGCCGGATCCTCGAGATCGGCGACGATGGCCTGCAGCAAGGCGCCGGCGTCCGCACTCGCCCGTGCGGCTGTTTGCAGCGTGTGCGCGTGGCTCAGCGCCTCGTCACCCACCCCGCAGGCCAGGTTCGTCACGAGCGACAGCGCCAGCACGCGCAGGCCCGCATGCCGCGCCAGGATCGTCTCGGGCACGGTGCTCATGCCCACCGCGTCCGCGCCAAGCGTGCGCAGCATGCGGATCTCGGCCGGGGTCTCGAACTGCGGGCCCATGACCCAGGCGTAGACGCCCTCGTGAAGAGTCAGCCCGAGCGCCTGCGCGCGGCGCCGTGCTTGCGCGCGCAGCGCGGGGTCGTAGGCGTCACGCAGGTCGACGAAGCGGCTGTCGTCGCGCTCGTGCACGAGCGGCGAGCGCTGTGGCATGTTGAGGTGGTCGACGAGCACCATCAGGCTGCCTGGCGGCATCGATGTGTGCAGGCTGCCGGCCGCGTTGGTCTGCACGAGCACGCGGCAACCGAGCTGCGCCAGCGTGCGAACGGCCCCGCGCATGGCGTGCGCCTCGCCGCTCTCGTAGGCGTGCGCGCGGCCCAGCAGCATGGCCACCGGGCGGCCGCCGAGCGTGCCCAGCCGCACCTGCCCCGAGTGGCCGCCCACCGCCAGCGTCGGGAAGGCGGGCAGCTGCGCGTAGGGCACGTCCACCGAGTCGCGCACCGCTTCGGCCGCCGCGCCCCAGCCCGAACCCAGCAGCAGCGCCACGCGCGGCACGGGCCGCCCCCCGAGCGCCGCATGCAGCCGCTCGACGCTGGCCGCGATGGCCGCTGTGGCCGGCCGCGTCTGCGTCAGCGCCTGTGTTAGCGCCTGGTCCTGCGCCTGGTCCTGCGCCGGCGCGCTCATCGGCCCGGCTCCAGGTGCGCCGGGCCGAAGGCGTGCGGCAGCAGCTCGCCCAGCGTCGTGCGCAGCCGCAGCCCGCTCGGGTCGGTCACGAGCACGGGCGTGTTATCGGCGGCGAACTCGCGCAGCCGCTGGCGGCAGCCGCCGCAAGGTGTGACGGGCGAGGCGCCCTCGCCGGCCACGGCCACCGCCACGATGCGCCGCGCGCCGGCGGCCACCATCACCCCGATGGCGCTGGCCTCGGCGCACTGGCTCTGCGGGTAGGCCGCGTTCTCGACGTTGCAGCCCATGTGCACGCCGCCGGTGTCGTCCAGCAGCGCCGCCCCCACCCGGAAACCGGAGTAGGGCGCGTAGGCCCGCTCGCGCGCGGCGCGGGCGGCCCGCATCAGGCCTTCCTCGGAGGCGGCATCCGGCATGGGCATCACCGCTCCTTCAGGTAGGGCACGCCCAGGGCGCGCGGCGCGCGCGCGCGGCCCAGAAAGCCTGCAAGCAGCACCACCGTCAGCACATAGGGCAGGGCCTGGATCGCCTGCACCGGCACCACGCCGCCCCCCAGGGCCTGGGGCATCGGCGCGCCCTGCAGCCGGATCGACAGTGCGTCCAGGAAGCCGAAGAGCAGGCACGCGGCCAGTGCCCCGCCCGGATGCCACTTGCCGAAGATCATCGCCGCCAGCGCCATGTAGCCGCGCCCTGCCGTCATGTGCGGGTTGAAGCCCGCGTTCAGCCCGAGCACCAGGTAGGCGCCGGCCAGCGCGCACAGCACGCCGTTGCCCGCCAGCGCGCCGTAGCGCAGCGCCTTCACCGACAGTCCCGCAGCGTCCACCATCGCCGGATTCTCCCCCGTGGCGCGCAGCCGCAGGCCCAGGCTCGTGCGGTACAGCAGCCACCACACCGCGCCCACCAGGGCCAGCGAGCCGTAGACGAGCAGGTTGTGCCCGGCAAGCGCCAGCGCGAGCGTGCGTCCCACGAGGGGAATCGCCGCGAGCGCCTCGCCCACGGCGTGCCCATGCGGCGCGAGCCGCACCGCCTCGGGCATCGGCGGGGTCTGCCCGCCCATGCCGAACCAGGCCATGCCCAGCACCACGGTCAGCCCGGCGGCGGTCATCGTGATGGCCATGCCGGTGACGACCTGGTCGCCCCGGTGCGTGACGCAGGCGTAGCCCTGCAGCATGGACAGCGCCACTCCGGTGGCCACCGCCGCGAGCAAGGCCAGCGCGAGCGAGCCGGTGGCCACACCCGCGGCGGCGGCCACGAAGGCCGTCATCAGCATCTTGCCTTCCAGGCCCATGTCGATCACGCCGGCGCGCTCGCTCAGGCAGCCAGCCAGCGCCCCGAGCACGAGCGGCGTGGACACGCGCAGCGTCGAGGCCAGCACGGTGCCGATGAAGGTCTCGTCCATACGGGCCTCGTCAAGCCGCCCCGGCGGCGCCGGTTGCCGCGTGCGGCCGGCGCACGAGCAGCCTGGCCAGCGTGGGTGCAGCCACGTGCCCGAGCGCCCCGGCAAAGAGCACCACGAGTCCCTGCAGCGTGAAGACCATGTCGCGCGAGAAGCCGGGCACCTCGAAGGCCAGCTCAGCGCCGCCCTGGTACAAGGCACCGAAGAGCAGCGCAGCCAGCACGATGCCCACCGGGTGGTTGCGCCCGATCAGGCTCACCGCGATGCCGGCAAAGCCGGCGCCGGCGGTGAAATCCACGAGCACGCGGTGGTGCACGCCGGCGATCTCGTTGACGCCCACGAGCCCGGCCAGCGCCCCGGAGAGCATCATCGAGACCATCACCTGCGCGCGCGGGGAGATGCCGCCATAGCGTGCCGCCTCGGGCGCGAAGCCCGTGGCGCGCAGCGCGTAGCCCGGGGCGCTGCGCCACAGCAGCAGGGTCACGCCGATGGCAGCCAGCACCGCCAGCACGATGCTCAGGTTCAGCGGCGTGCGCGGCCACTGCACGCCCAAGGCGCCCAGCACCACGTGCACGCCCGGCAGGTGGGCGCTCGGGGCGAACTCCCGCGTCTCGGGCGACATGTTGCCCGGCTCCTTGAGCACGTCCACGAGCAGGTAGACGAGCAGGGCACTGGCGATGAAGTTGAACATGATCGTGGTGATGACCACGTGGCTGCCGCGCCAGGCCTGGAGCGTGGCGGGCACCGCCGCCCAGGCCAGGCCGAAGGCCATTGCCGCGACCACCATCAGCGGCAGCATCAGCCAGGCGGGCAACTGCGGCGCCAGGGCCAGCGCCGCCAGGCCAGCCCCGAGGCCGCCCATCATGGCCTGCCCCTCGCCGCCGATGTTGAACAGGCCCGCGTGGAAGGCCACCGCCACCGCCAGGCCCGTGAAGACGAAGGTGGTGGCGTAGTAGAGGGTGTAGCTCAGGCCCGCCTGCGAGCCGAATGCGCCCTTGACGAGCAGCGTGACGACCTGCACCGGGTCGAGCCCGGCCACGAGCACGACCGCGCCTGCCACCACGAGCGCGAGCACGAGGTTGAAGACCGGCAGCACCACCAGGTCAAGCCAGCGCGGCAGCTCGGTGGGCGTGCTCGACATCGTGGGTGCCTGCGATCGCTGGATGAACGGTCCGCTCAGGCTGGCGCGCCCGCCGGATGGCCCGCGAGATGGCCCGCCTGCGCCCCGCCCATCAGCAGCCCGAGCGCGCGCTCGTCGCACTGCGCGATGGGCAGCTCTCCAGCCAGGCACCCCGCGTTCATCACGATGACGCGGTCGGCCAGCGCCAGGATCTCGTCGAGCTCGGTGGACACGAGCAGCACGGCACCACCGGCGTCGCGCATCTCGCGCAGCCGCGCATGGATGAACTCGATGGCGCCGATGTCCACACCGCGCGTGGGCTGGCCCACGAGCAGCACCCGCGGCGCGTGCGCCGCCTCGCGCGCGAGCACGAGCTTTTGCTGGTTGCCTCCGGAGAACTTCGAGCTGCGAAGCGCCGGATCGGGCGGGCGCACGTCATAGCGCGCCATCATGGCGCGTGCGGCCTCGCGCATTGCCCCGCGGGCGAGCCAGCCCATTCGGGCAAAGCGCCGGTGGTACCCCAGCGCCGCCGACTCCCAGGCCGCAAAGGGCAGCACGAGGCCTCGCCGGTGGCGATCCTCGGGCACGTGGGCCACGCGCTGCGCGCGCGCCCCAAAGGGATCGATCCAGGAGCCGGGAGCAAAGCGTGTGAAGGGGCTGCCCTGGCCCTGGCCCTCGACTGCGGCAAGCTCCAGCGCGCCCGCCTGCGGCTCCAGCAGCCCCGCGAGCACGTCCAGCAGCTCACTCTGGCCGTTGCCCGAGACGCCTGCCACGCCCACGATCTCGCCGGCGCGCAGCGTGAGCGACACATCCGACAGCCGCGCCACGCCCAGTGCATCGCGCCAGGTCAGCCCGCTGGCGCGCAGCAGCACCGGGGCCTCGGGGCGGGGCTGCTCGGCGCTGGGTGCCGCGGCGCCCGCATCCGGCCCTGCGCCGCCGCGTCCCAGCCGAACCTCGCGCCCCACCATGGCCTGCGCCAGGCCATCGAGCGAGGTCTGCGCCACCGGGCAGTCGAGCACCACCGCACCCTGGCGCATCACGGTCACGTGGTCGGCCAGCGCCAGGATCTCGCGCAGCTTGTGGGTGATGAGCAGCACCGTCGTGCCGCGCGCGCGCAGCGTGCGCAGCGTGGCAAAGAGTGTGTCGGCCTCCTGCGGCGTGAGCACCGCGGTGGGCTCGTCCAGGATCAGGATGCGCGCCCCCCGAAACAGCGCCTTGAGGATTTCCAGGCGCTGGCGCTCGCCCACCGGGAGCTCCTCCACCGCAAGGTCCAGCCGCACCTGCAGCCCCGTGTCGTCCATCAGGGTCTGCAGGCGCGCGCGCACCTGCGCGCGCGCGGCCGACAGCCGCCAGTGCGGCTCCGCACCGAGCATCACGTTGTCCAGGGCGCTGAGGCTGTCGACCAGCATGAAGTGCTGGTGGACCATGCCGATGCCCAACCCGATGGCATCGTGCGCGTCGCCGATGCGCACGACGCGTCCGTCCACGGCGATCTCGCCGCCGTCGGCCTGGTAGAAGCCGTAGAGGATCGACATCAGCGTGCTCTTGCCCGCGCCGTTCTCGCCCACCAGGCCGTGTACGGTGGCCGCGCGCACGGTCAGATCGACCGCGCGGTTGGCATGCACCGCGCCGAAGCGCTTGTCGATCCGCCGCAGCTCGACGGCGGCAGGTGCGTTCACTTGCAGGCGTTGGCCGCCATGTAGTCGATGACCTTGAGCTTGCCGGCGATGATGTCGGCCTTGGCCGCGTCGACCTTCTTCTTCATGTCCGCGCTCACGAGCTTGGCGTTGTGCTCGTCCATGGCGTAGTCCACGCCGCCTTCCTTCAGCCCGAGTGACTGCACGCCCGGCTTGGTGCCCTTGAAGGCGTTGTAGACGGCAACGTCCACGCGCTTGACCATCGAGGTGAGCATGGTGCCGGGCTGCAGGTGGTTCTGGTTGCTGTCCACGCCGATGGCGAGCTTGCCGCCGTCCTTGGCGGCCTGGTACACGCCAATGCCGGTGCCGCCAGCGGCGGCGAAGATCACGTCCGCACCCTTGGCGAACTGGGCCTTGGCGAGTTCGCCGCCGCGCGCCGGGTCGTTCCAGGCCGCGGGCGTGGTGCCGGTCATGTTGGCGAAGACCTCGGCCTTGGGGTTGGCGTACTTGGCGCCTTGCTCGAAGCCGCACTGGAACTTGCGGATGAGCGGGATGTCCATGCCGCCCACGAAGCCGACCTTGCCGGTCTTGCTGGCCAGCGCGGCCATCATGCCCACGAGGAAGCTGCCCTCGTGCTCCTTGAAGACGATGGACTGCACGTTGGGCAGGTCGACCACGAAGTCGATGATCGCGAACTGCTGCTTGGGGAAGTCCTTGGCGCCCTTCTCGATGGCCGAGCCCT
Source organism: Rubrivivax sp. (assembly GCA_044237995.1). Taxonomy (GTDB): domain Bacteria; phylum Pseudomonadota; class Gammaproteobacteria; order Burkholderiales; family Burkholderiaceae_C; genus Rubrivivax. Next base: position 8,707 of record JBIIED010000097.1, read on the forward strand.
GGGAGAAGCCCACGCCCACGATCGGGTTGGCACCGCGCTCAGCCATGCGGCGCACGGCCTGCTCGCGCTGGGTGGGGTTGGCGATCTCGAAGTCGAGGTAGGCCTTGCCCGTCTCCTGCTTCCAGCGCTCCGCTCCCCGGAAGGCCGCCTCGTTGAAGGACTTGTCGAACTTGCCGCCCATGTCGTAGATGACGGCGGGCTGGGCCTGCTGGGCCGAGGCGGTGGCGGTCACGAGGGCGAGGCCGATGGCGCAAAGCGCACCGAGCGCGGCCGGCAGCTTGAGGGTCATGGAGGGCTCCTGGGGTGGAATCGGGGGTTGGGAGTGCGGGCAGGATAGCAACTCGCGCGCCAGCGGACACGGGGACTTGCCAGTGGCCCTGTGCCGACCCTGCCCCGCCCCGCTTCGCCCCGCTTGGCCCCGCTTGGCCGCGCTTGGCCGCGCTTGGCCGCGCCGGCACGCCCCGCCTTACCATCTCGAGATGGCCGAACCTTCCATCCGCAGCGCAGGCCCGGCTTGCGTCGCCGGCGCGGTCGACCCCGCCATCCTGGAGCGGGCCCGCACCCTGCCCAAGGTCCTGCTGCACGAGCACCTCGATGGCGGCCTGCGCGAGTCGACGTTGCTGGAGCTCTTGAGGGCGCGCGGGCTGCCTGCACCCGCGCCGGACGTGGCCGGCCTGGCCGCCTGGTTCGACGCGCGCGCCCACGCCGGCTCGCTCGAGGAGTACCTGCGCGGCTTTGCCCTGACGGTGGCGGCCATGGCCAGCCCCGAGGCGCTGGAGAGGGTGGCTTTCGAGGCGGCCGAGGACGCACGCGCGGACGGCTGCGTGCTGGCGGAGTTCCGCATCGCGCCGCTGCTCTTCGAGCCCCATGGGGTGGACGGTGACGAGGCGGTGGCGGCGATGCTGCGGGGCCTGGCACGCAGCCCCCTGCCCAGCGGCCTGATCGTGTGCGCGATGCGCCAGGAGGACGACGCGCGCATCGCGCGTGCGGCCGAGCTCGCGCTGCGCTGGCTCGGCCGCGGCGTGATCGCCTTCGACCTGGCGGGTCCGGAGGCGGGCTGGCCGGCCAGCCGCCATGCCAGGCTGCTGGCGCGGCTGCGCGAGGCCGGGATGTCACTCACGCTGCACGCGGGCGAGGCGGATGGGGCGCCGCGCGTGCTCGAGGCGGTGCAGCTCGGTGCGCGGCGCATCGGCCACGGGGTGCGCCTGGCCGACCTGCTGGGCACGCCCGCTGCGGGGCCCGCGCTGCAGGCGCTGCGCGAGGCGGACGTGCACCTGGAGGTGTGCCCCACCAGCAACGTGCACACGGGCGCCGCGCGCTCAGTGGCCACGCACCCGATCCGGGCCCTGTGGGACGCCGGCGTGTCGCTTTCTTTCCACACCGACAACCGGCTGATCTCGCGGCTCACGCACAGCCTGGAGGCGGCGCGGCTGGTTGCCGAGGCGGGCTTCGGATGGGCCGATCTGCGACGCATGGGTGAGCTCGCCACCCGGGCGTCGTTCCTGGGGCAAGCGCACCGCGACGGTGCGCAGCGGGCGCTGCAGGCCTGGGATGCGGATACGGGTTTGCCCCAGTCTGGCCAAAAACGTCACCGAAGTTTCACGGTCGGAAGCTAGCATCCTTGATGCTTGCAGGGTGTTTGCAGCCGTCCCGGGCGTGAATCGCCGGGTGGCGCGCAGCTTGCTTGCCTGCACCTGCCGTGTCGAGGCCTTGCGCCGCCGGGCCCCAGCCTGGTGCGGGGTGTCCCACGCCCGGCCACCGATTGCCAGACGAACCGAACCCAGGAGCGACCCTTGAGCGCCAACCCCTTCCTGAGCTTTTCCCGCACTGCCGTGGCCGCTGCGGCTGCGATCGTGCTGGCCGCGCCGGCCCTGGCGCAGAACACGACCGCGGCGCTGGGCGGGCGCATCGTGGGCAGCGATGGCAAGCCAGTGGCGGGCGCCACCGTCGCGATCCAGCACGTGGAGTCGCGCTCGGTGAGCACGACCACCACCGACACGGACGGCCGCTACAACGCGCGCGGCCTGCGCGTGGGCGGCCCCTACACGGTGACGATCAGCAAGGGTGGAGCCACCGAGCGGCGCGACAACATCTTCCTCACCCTGGCCGAGACGACCGGGCTGGACGCGACGCTGGGCACC
>JBIIED010000347.1:0-3184 GCA_044237995.1 Rubrivivax sp.
CGAGGTGCTGGTGGTGAGCCTGGGCTGCGAGAAGCTGCAGCCCGAGCGGCTGCTGCCTGCGGGCAGCATCGCGCTGGCCGCGGGCGAGGAGTCCGCCGACGTGGTGTGCCTGCAGGACGCGCAGCACGTGGGCTTCGAATCGATGGTGCGCAGCATCGTCGACCGCGCCCGCGTGCACCTCGCGCGCCTGGACGCACGCCGGCGCGAGACGGTGCCCGCCAGCGAGCTCGTGGTGGGCGTGCAGTGCGGGGGCAGCGATGCGTTTTCCGGCGTCACCGCCAACCCGGCGGTGGGCGTGTGCGCCGACTTGCTCGTGCGTGCCGGCGCCACCGTGATGTTCTCCGAGACCACCGAGGTGCGCGACGGCGTGGCGCAGCTCACGGCGCGCGCGGCAAGCCCCGAGGTGGCGCAGGCCATCGTGCGCGAGATGGCCTGGTACGACGCCTACCTGCAGCGCGGCGGCGTGGACCGCAGCGCCAACACCACGCCCGGCAACAAGGCCGGGGGCCTGTCCAACATCGTCGAGAAGGCGATGGGCTCGATCGTGAAGTCCGGCAGCGCCGCCATCGCGGGCGTCGTGCCCCCGGGCGAGCGCGCCACGCAGCGCGGGCTGCTCTACGCCGCCACGCCGGCGAGCGACTTCATCTGCGGCACGCTGCAACTGGCCGCGGGCATGAACCTGCACGTCTTCACCACCGGCCGCGGCACGCCCTACGGCCTGGCCGCCTGCCCGGTGGTCAAGGTGGCCACCCGCACCGAGCTCGCGCGGCGCTGGCACGACCTGATGGATCTCGACGCGGGCCGCATCGCCAGCGGCGAGGCGACGGTGCAGGAGATGGGTTGGGAGCTCTTCGAGCGGCTGCTGGAGGTGGCCAGCGGCCGGCGCACCTGGGCCGAGCGCTGGAAGCTCGAGAATCCGCTCGCGCTCTTCAACCCGGCACCGATCACCTGAGGGCCCCACCCGATGTTCAAGCTTCCCCTTCACGCGAGCCTGCGGCTCGGCCTGGCCTGGTTCGCCTTGTGCGGCGCGGCCCAGGCCACGGAGAACCGCATTGACGGGGTGCGGCCCGACGCCCCCGAGCTCGCCGCCTACGGCGCCTCGCCCATCGGCGTGCGCACGCTGCGCCTGGTGCACCGCGGGCAGATGGACATCCTGCAGGCCAAGGCCGGCGAGCCCACCCCGGTGTACGACCGGCCGCTCACGGTGGAGGTCTGGTACCCCTCGATGCCGCACCCGGCTCAGCCGGCGAAATCGGCCGACGGGCTGGAGCCGGGCCAGTACCGCACCGTCACGCGCGACCCGCGGCTCACGGTGATCATCCGCGGCAAGGCCCTGCGTGACGCCGCGCCCGCCACGCAGGCCGGCCCGTACCCGCTGGTCATCATCTCCCACGGCTACCCCGGCAACCGCTACCTGCTGAGCCCGCTGGCCGAGAACCTGGCGAGCAAGGGCTACGTCGTCGCCTCCATCGACCACACCGACAGCACCTACAGCGACCAGGCCGCGTTCGCGAGCACGCTGCTGAACCGGCCCCTGGACCAGCTCTTCGTGCTGGGCGAGATGGAGCGTCTCAATGCCGGCGACACGTCCGACGCTGCAGGCGGGGCGCTCAAGGGGCTGGTGCGCACGAGCACCACCGCGCTGATCGGCTACTCCATGGGCGGCTACGGTGTGCTCAACGCGGTGGGCGGCGGCTTTTCGGCTGCCTCGACGCGGCTGCCCATCGCGCCGCCCAACGGCGTGCTGGCACGCCGCCAGGCAGGCACGCCCGAGTACCTCGCCACGCTCGACCCCCGCATCAAGGCCGCCATCGCCATCGCGCCCTGGGGCTGGAACGCGGGCTTCTGGGACGCCGCCGGCCTGGCAGGCGTGCGCACGCCGATCCTCTTCATCGCGGGAAGCATCGACGACGTCTCGGGCTACGCGCCGGGCGTACGCAACCTCTTCGAGGGCAGCGTCAACGCCCCGCGCCGCCTGCTCACCTTCGAGAACGCCAACCACAACGCTGGCGCGCCGATGCCCGCGCCGGCAGAGACCTGGGCCCGCGCGCCGCACATGCCCACCCCGGCGGCGATGCACTACATGGACCCGGTGTGGGACAGCGTGCGCATGAACAACATCACCCAGCACTTCGCCACCGCCTTCCTCGGCCGCCACCTGCGCAACGACGCGTCGATGGACGCCTACCTGAAGCTCGTGGAGTACGCGCGCGACGGCAAGTGGTCAGCCGAGCCCAGCGGCGCCTTGCGCGCCGACCACACCTTCTGGAAGGGGTTCCAGCGCCGCCAGGCAGCGGGGCTGCGGCTGGAGTTCAGGCCGCCGGCGCCGTGACGCGGAGCCTGGCGGCTCAACGGCCAGGCTGAGCGAGCATCGCCTCCACCAGCTCCTGCACGGCCAGGGCCTCCTCGGCCGTGGCCAGCAGATGCGGCTGCCCGCGCAGCCACAGGTCGGCCTGCGTGAGCTGGCGCTGCAGCGCGCTGCGCCGGGGGTCCTCGCCCGAACCCCATTCGACGGCCTCGACCCACGGGCCACCGTCGGAGCGCCAGAGCTGGTTGAATTCGCGGAACTGGTGGTTCAGCCGCGTGCCGCGCACGGTGACCTCCTGCCGGTCGGGCTGGCGCCCGCCCGTGGTGGCCAGGATCGTCACGGGCCGGCCATCGGCCGTCTCCAGGCGCGCGATGAGGTCGAGCTCGCACAGGCGGTCGGCGCCGGGCCCGGCCGGGTAGCGCGGCGCCGCGGAGCGCAGGCTCAGCGGCCCCAGGAACCGGCCCGCGAGGAACAGGAAGTGCGAGATCACCTCGCGCGTGTAGCCGCCCTCGTCGCGAAAGCGCAGCCAGTCGGCCTCCGCCTGCCAGGCGCGCGGCCAGGCCGGGTACTGCACGACGATGTCGATGCCGAGCAACTCGCCCGTCTCGCCGGCGTCGATGGCCCGGCGCAGTTCCTCGAAGCCGCGCGAGGCGGCCTGGGTGAAGTTCACGACGCCAGGCAGCCGCGCGGTGCGCAACCGCGCCACGAGGTCGCGGCTGGCCGCGTTGTCGGTGCCCAGGGGCTTTTCCATGAAGACGCCCTGCCCGGCCTCGGCCGCTGCCAGCGCGTAGGCCTTGCGCGGGCCGGGCGGGCAGGCGAGGTACACCACGTCCGCGCCGCGCATCGCTGCCTCGGCGCTGGCGGCCACGGGTGCCT
>JBIIED010000348.1:0-3161 GCA_044237995.1 Rubrivivax sp.
AGCCGTCACCGAGCCCTTGGCCGCGAATACGGGCTTGAGCCGCGCCAGGCCCTCGAGCGACGTGTCCGGGCGCGGGCCCTCGTCGATGTCCACCGTGCGCGTCTTCGTGCTGACCTCGCCCGTGGCGAGGTCCGGCAGCCGGTCGAACACCGTCACCGGCGTCATCTCGCTCTTGAACTCGCCCGCGGCGATGGCGGCCAGCGCCTTGTGGTGCGAGGCCAGCGCGAAGGCGTCCTGCCGCTCGCGCGAGACCTTCCACTGCGCAGCCACCTTCTCGGCCGTCAGGCCCATGCCGTAGGCGATGCCCACGTTCTCGTCGCGCGCGAAGATCTCCGGGTTGAAGGAGGGCTTGTTGCCGCTCATCGGCACCATGCTCATGCTCTCGGCGCCGCCGGCGATCATCACGTCGGCCTCGCCCACGCGAATGCGGTCGGCCGCCATCTGCACGGCCGTGAGGCCCGAGGCGCAGAAGCGGTTGATGGTCACGCCGCCCACCGTGTGGGGCAGCCCGGCCAGCACCATCGCCACGCGGGCCATGTTCACGCCCTGCTCGGCCTCGGGGAAGCTGCAGCCCACCACCGCGTCCTCGATCGCCTTGGGGTCGAGCGTGGGCACCTGCGCCAGGGCGCTCTTCACGGCGGCCACCAGCAGGTCGTCCGGGCGGGTGTTGCGGAAGTACCCGCGGCCGGACTTGCCGATCGGGGTGCGGGTGGCCGCGACGATGTAGGCGTCTTGCACTTGCTTGCTCATGTTCGGTTCTCCCGCCTTCAGTTGCGAACCGGCTTGCCGGTGGAGAGCATGCCCATGATCCGCTCCTGGGTCTTGGGGTGGTTCAGCAGGCCGCAGAAGTGCTTGCGCTCCAGCGCCATCAGGTACTCCTCGGTGACGACCGAGCCGGCATCCACCGCCCCGCCGCACACCACGTCGGCGATGAGCGAGGCGAGGTGGAAGTCGTGGGCGCTGATGAAGCCGCCATCGCGCATGTTGGCCAGCTGTGCCTGGATCGTGGCGATACCGCTGCGCCCGGCCACGCGAATCTGCGCGCGCGGCGGGGCTCGCCAGCCGCTGTCGGCCATCGCACGCACCTGCGCGGTGGCCACGTGCAGCAGCTCGTCCTTGTGCGGCACGATCACGTCGCCCTCCACCAGGTACCCGAGCTCGCGCGACTCGATCGCGCTCGTGCCCACCTTGGCCATCGCCGCGCTCGTGAAGCCCTCGGTGACGAACTTGAGCACGTCGGCGTTGGCCTTGCCGGCCGACGCCATCTCGCCGGCCCGGCGCGCGACGTAGGCCAGGCCTCCGGCACCCGGCACGAGCCCCACGCCCACCTCGACGAAGCCCATGTAGGACTCCATCGCCGCCACGCGGCGCGCGCTGTAGATGGCGAGCTCGCAGCCCCCGCCCAGCGCCAGGCCGCGGATGGCACTCACAACCGGCACCTGCGCGTAGCGCATGCGCAGCATGAAGTCCTGGAAGCGCTTGAGCTCGGGCGCGATGCCCTTGGCGCCGGACTTCATGAAGACGGGCATCAGCGCCTCCAGGTTCGCCCCGGCGGAGAAGACATCGTCAGGCGACCAGATCACGAGCCCGGCGTAGCCCCCTTCGGCGATCTCCAGCGCCTTCATGAGGCCCTCACCCACCGTAGGGCTGATGAGGTGCAGCTTGGCCGTGATGCTGGCGATCACCACCTCGCCGTCGGCCGTCCAGACGCGGATCTCGTCGTTGCGAAAGAGCTCGGTGCCGCTGGACAGCGCATCGACGGCCCCCGCGCCCGTCACGTTCTCGCGGAAGGCCTGGCGGCGGTAGACGGGCAGCTGCGACAGCGGCACCCAGGCCTGCCGAGCCGGGCTCCATGAACCCTCGGGCATGTGCACCCCGCCGCGCTCGGCCACCGGCCCCTCGAACACCCACTGGGGCAGCGGCGCGGCGCACAGCGCCTTGCCGGCTTCGATATCGGCCTGCACCCACTCGGCCACCTGCTTCCACCCCGCCTGCTGCCACAGCTCGAAGGGGCCCTGCTTCAGCCCGAAGCCCCAGCGCATCGCGAAGTCCACGTCGCGCGCGCTCTCGGCGATCGACTCCAGGTGCACGGCCGCGTAGTGAAAGCCGTTGCGCAGGATCGACCACAGGAACTGCGCCTGCGGGCTCGTGCTCTCGCGCAGGAGCTTGAGCCGCTCGGCCGGCGGCTTCTTGAGCATGCGCTCGACGATCGGCTCGGCCTTGCCGCCAGCAGCCACGTACTCGCCCGTGGCCGCATCCAGCCGCAGGATGTCCTTGCCCACCTTCTTGTAGAAGCCCGCACCCGTCTTCTGGCCCAGCGCACCCTTCTCCAGCAGGCCCGCCAGCACCGCAGGCGTACCGTAGCTTCCGGCAAAGGGGTCGCCCGCGCCGCTGCCCTCGCCCAGCGTGTCCTGCAGCGTCTTGATGACGTGCGCCATCGTGTCCAGGCCCACGACGTCGGCTGTGCGGAAGGTGCCCGAGGAGGCGCGCCCGAGCTTCTTGCCCGTGAGGTCGTCCACCACGTCGTAGGACAGGCCGAAGGCCTGCGCCTCCTTCATCGTGGCAAGCATGCCGGCGATGCCCACGCGGTTGGCAATGAAGTTCGGCGTGTCCTTTGCCCGCACCACGCTCTTGCCCAGCGTCGTGGTGACGAAGGTCTCCAGTTCGTCGAGCACCCGTGGCTCGGTGGCGGGCGTGGCGATCAGCTCCACCAGCGCCATGTAGCGCGGCGGGTTGAAGAAGTGGATGCCGCAAAAGCGCGGCCGCATCGCCTCGGGCAGCGCCTGACTCAGCGTCGTGATCGACAGCCCCGAGGTATTGCTCGCCACGATCGCGTGCGGCGCGATCGCCCCTGCAATGCGTGCGTAGAGATCGAGCTTCCAGTCCATGCGCTCGGCGATTGCCTCGATCACCAGGTCGCACTCGGCCAGCCGCGCCAGGTGCTCGTCGTAGTTCGCCGCCTCGATGCGCGCGGCATGCTCGGGCACCCCCAGCGGCGCGGGCTTGAGCTTCTTCAGGTTCTCGATCGCCCGCGTGACGACCCCGTTCTTCGGGCCTTCCTTGGCAGGCAGGTCGAAGAGGATCACCGGCACGTTGCAGTTGACGAGATGGGCGGCGATCTGCGCGCCCATCACCCCAGCGCCCAGAACGGCGACCTGGCG
>JBIIED010000349.1:0-3160 GCA_044237995.1 Rubrivivax sp.
CTTCGCCGGCCAGGACGTTGAAGGTGCGGCAGGCCGCCGCCGTGTCCATCGTCTCCACCCCCACGCGCGCCTCGATGAGCGCGCGGTACAGGGCCGGCGCGACGAAGCGAAGGCGCCGCCCGCTGCCGAAGACGACGAGCTCGGGCTGCAGCGCGAGCACCTGCTCGAAGTGCGACGCTTCGAGGTCGGCCAGATTCGCCGCACCCCAGGGCTGCACTTCGCCGCGCCAGGGCACCAGCAGGCTGTGGGCGTGGACGCCCGTGCCCACCCAGATTCGCCCTGCCTCCTGACGGGTGACGAGGTTGACGCCTTCGACACGGTCTGGCTGGAATTTCATGGGCGCCTCATGTGATTCAATGGAGGGTTGCGCAGCGCAGCATTGTCCTGCCTCGCCCGATTGCCATGCCGTCCAAGCTTCTGAAGCCCATCGCCAAGTCTGCCAAGCTCGCCGACGTCGGCTACGACATCCGCGGGCCCGTGCTCGACAAGGCCCGCCAGATGGAGGAGGAGGGGCACCGCATCCTCAAGCTCAACATCGGCAACATCGCCGCGTTCGGTCTGCAGCCGCCCGACGAGATCGTGCAGGACATGATCCGCAGCCTACCCGACGCGGCGGGCTACACCGACAGCAAGGGCCTGTTCGCGCCGCGCAAGGCGGTGATGCACTACACCCAGGAAAAGCGCATCGCCGGCGTGACGGTGGACGACATCTACCTGGGCAACGGCGCATCCGAGCTCATCAACATGAGCCTCAACGCGCTGCTGGATGCCGGCGACGAAGTGCTGATCCCGTCGCCCGACTACCCGCTGTACACGGCCGTGGTGTCGCTGTCCGGGGGCTCGCCCGTGCACTACCTGTGCGACGAGGGATCGGGCTGGCTGCCTGACCTGGACGACATCCGCGCCAAGGTGACGCCGCGCACGAAGGCCATTGTCGTCATCAACCCGAACAACCCCACCGGGGCGCTGTACCCGGTGGAGCTGCTGCGCGAGCTCGTGGAGATCGCGCGCCAGCACCAGCTGATCGTCTTTGCCGACGAGATCTACGACAAGACGCTCTACGACGAGGCGCAGCACACGAGCATCGCCTCGCTGGCCGACGACGTGTTCTTCGTGACCTTCAACGGCCTGTCGAAGAACTACCGCGCCTGCGGCTACCGTGCGGGATGGATGGTGGTGTCAGGCGACAAGCGGCACGCGCAGGACTACATCGAGGGCCTGAACATGCTCGCCTCGATGCGGCTGTGCGCCAACACGCCGGGCCAGCTCGCCATCCAGACCGCGCTGGGCGGCTACCAGAGCATCAAGGACCTGGTCGGCCCTGGGGGGCGGTTGCGCCGCCAGCGCGACCTGGCCTACGAGCTGCTGTCCCAGATACCGGGCGTGAGCGTGGTCAAGCCCCAGGCGGCTCTGTACATGTTTCCGCGGCTGGATCCGAAGGTCTACCCGATCTCCGACGACCAGGCCTTCGCCTACGAGCTGCTGGCCGAGGAGAAGGTGCTGATCGTGCAGGGCACGGGCTTCAACTGGCGCCACCCCGATCACTTCCGCATCGTGTTCCTGCCCAACTCCGACGACCTCACGCAGGCCATCGGCCGCATCGACCGCTTCCTGGCCCACTACCGGCGGCGGCACGCCGCATGAACCCCGGGCCGGTGCGCGATGGCACCCGGCCAGCCCTCCCGCAACGCCCGCTCCCCCCGGAATCCTCGCGATGAAACCCCTCCAGGTCGGCCTGCTTGGCATCGGCACCGTCGGCAGCGGCACCTTCGGCGTGCTGCAGCGCAACCGCGAGGAGATCCGGCGCCGCGCCGGACGCCCGATCGAGATCCGCATCGTGGCCGATCTGGACATCGCCCGCGCCCGTGCGCTGGTGGGCCCCGACGTGCCCGTGGTGGCCGATGCGCGCGCCGTGATCGCGGACGCGGAAGTCGATGTCGTGGTCGAGCTCATCGGCGGCTACGGCATCGCCCGCACGCTGGTGCTCGAGGCGATCGCCGCGGGCAAGCACGTGGTGACGGCCAACAAGGCGCTGCTGGCGGTGCACGGCACCGAGATCTTCGCCGCGGCACGCGAGCGTGGCGTGGTGGTGGCCTTCGAGGCGGCCGTGGCCGGTGGCATCCCGATCATCAAGGCCCTGCGCGAGGGCCTGACGGCCAACCGCATCGAATGGATCGCCGGGATCATCAACGGCACGACGAACTTCATCCTGTCGGAGATGCGCGGCAAGGGCCTGGATTTCGACGTGGTGCTCAAGCAAGCGCAGCGCCTGGGCTATGCCGAGGCCGACCCGACCTTCGACATCGAAGGGGTGGACGCGGCGCACAAGGCCACCATCATGAGCGCGATCGCCTTCGGCATTCCGGTGCAGTTCGAGCGCGCCCACGTCGAAGGCATCACGAAGCTGCAGGCCATCGACATCCGCTACGCCGAGCAGCTGGGTTACCGCATCAAGCTGCTGGGCATCGCGCGCCGGCGCGAGGCGGGCATCGAGTTGCGCGTGCACCCCACACTCGTGCCGGCGACGCGGCTGATCGCCAGCGTCGAGGGCGCCATGAACGCGGTGGTGGTGCAGGGCGATGCGGTGGGCACCACGCTCTACTACGGCAAGGGCGCAGGCTCGGAGCCCACGGCCAGCGCGGTCATCGCAGATCTCGTCGACCTGGCGCGGCTGGACACGGCCGATCCCGCGCACCGCGTGCCCCACCTGGCGTTCCAGCCGGGCGAGCTGGCCGCCACCCCCATCCTGGCGATCGAGGAGGTCGTCACCGCCTTCTACCTGCGCCTGCGCGTGGCCGACCAGGCTGGCGTGCTGGCCCAGGTCACGGCCATCCTCGCCGCCCAGGCCATCTCCATCGACGCGCTGCTGCAGCGCGAGAGCGCCGAGGGCGAGAACCAGACCGACGTGATCATCCTCACCCACGACACCGTGGAGGGCCGCATGCGCGAGGCCATCGCCCGCATGCAGCAGCTGCCCACCGTGCTCGCGCCGATCGTGAGCCTGCGCAAGGAGGAGCTCGCCTGAGCATGAAGTACCTGAGCACCCGAGGCGACCCGACCCCCAGGGGCTTCAGCGAGATCCTGCTCGAAGGGCTCGCGCCCGATGGGGGCCTGTACCTGCCCGAAACCTATCCGAAGGTGGATACCGCCACGCTCTCGC
>JBIIED010000350.1:0-3156 GCA_044237995.1 Rubrivivax sp.
CTGCCGCACCATCGGCTTCGACATCGCCACCGACAAGGTGGCCAAGTGCCGTGCCGGCACCGACCCCTCGCGCGAGATTCCCGATGCCGAGATGCGTGCTGCCGTGCACGCCGAGTACACGAGCGATCCCGCCGCACTCGCCGAGGCCGACTTCATCCTGGTGGCCGTGCCCACCCCGGTGGACGACGCCCACATCCCGGACTTCGGCCCCCTCGTGGGGGCGAGCCGCGCCATCGGCCCGCACTTGAAGCCCGGGGCGGTGGTGGTGTACGAGAGCACGGTCTACCCGGGGGCCACCGAGGAGGTGTGCATCCCGGAGCTCGAGCGGGTATCAGGCAAGGTGTGGAAGCGCGACTTCCACGTGGGCTACAGCCCCGAGCGCATCAACCCGGGCGACCGGGAGCACACGCTCACGCGGGTGCTCAAGGTGGTGTCGGGCGATACGCCCGAGACGCTGGAGCGGGTGGCCCAACTCTACGAGCGCATCGTGCAGCCGGGCGTGCACCGCTGCACGAGCATCAAGGCGGCCGAGGCGTGCAAGGTGATCGAGAACACGCAGCGTGACCTGAACATCGCCCTCATGAACGAGCTGGCGCTCATCTTCGACAAGATCGGCATCGACACCACCGAGGTGCTGGAGGCCGCGGGCACGAAGTGGAACTTCCTGAAGTTCAAGCCGGGCCTGGTGGGCGGGCACTGCATCGGGGTGGATCCGTACTACCTCACGCACAAGGCGGAGATGCTGGGCTACCACCCGCAGGTGATCCTGGCGGGGCGGCGCATCAACGACGGCATGGGCAAGTTCATCGCCGAGCAGACGGTCAAGCAGATGATCGCCGCCGGCCACTACGTGAAGGGCGGGCGCGTGAACGTGCTGGGCCTGACCTTCAAGGAGGACTGCGCCGACCTGCGCAACTCGAAGGTGGTGGACATCATCCGCGAGCTCGAAAGCTACGGCGTGGAGGTGCACGTGCACGACCCCGAGGCGGACCCGCAGGAGGCGCTGCACGAGTACGGCGTGCGCCTGCACGCCTGGGACGACCTGCCGCGCGCCGACGCGATTGTGGCGGCGGTGGCGCACCGGGGATTCAAGGCGCTGACCACGGAAGACCTGTGCCGCAAGGTGGTCAAGGGCGGGGTCTTCGTGGACGTGAAGGCGGCCTTTGGCGTGCCGGCGCTGAAGGGGGCGGGGTTGAGGGTGTGGAGGTTGTGAGGCTTCAGGGCGGGTGCGCGTAGCACTGCGCCTGTGTTTTCTGTATTGACATTTTGTATTTAATGTCATTACAATTGGTGCATGCAGGTCGAGTTCGACAGCACCAAGCGGGACATCACCCTGGCGCAGCGTGGGCTTGACTTTGCGGATGCCGCGGAGGTGTTTTCGGGCGTGAACGTGACGTTCGAAGACCAGCGGCTGCCCTATGGCGAGCGGCGTTTCAACACGCTGGGCCTGCTGGGCGGGCGCATGGTGGTGGTCACCTGGACGCCGCGCGGCGAGGTGCGCCGCATCATCAGCATGAGGAAAGCCAATGAACGAGAGCAAGCCCGGTTCGGCCCTCTGGATTGACCCAGACGAAGCGCCGGATCTCAGCACCCAAGACCCCGCACACGGCGTGTGGCGCGTGGGTGCGCGACCCGTGTCTGCCGAGGAGGGCATGGCCGCGATGAAAGTCGCGCGCCGCGGGCGGCCGGCGCTGCCGGTCAAGCGTCCGATGCTGAGCATGCGGGTGGACGTTGAGGTTCTGGCCCGCCTGCGGGCTTCAGGCAAGGGCTGGCAGACCCGCGTGAACGCGCTGCTGAAGGAAGCCGTCGAGCAGGGACGGTTGTAATGACGCCAAGACTCGCCCCACCGAGCTGCTCTCACGTACCCAGCAGGGTGAGATGGTGACCCTCACGCGCCACGGCAAGCCCATGGCGCGGCTGGTGGCGGCTGAGGTCTAACTGACCGCCAGGCGAGGGCCAGCAAGAATCTGAGACAGGAACGCTTCGGACACCGTTTGCGGTTCGATCACATCCACGGCGTAGGGCAACGCCGAGTTGCTCAGTGCCTCCCGCAGGTCCGACAGTTCGCGGACGGTCAGGGGCCGCGGCGCGCGCACGAGGAGGTCAAGATCGGAGTGCGGCTTAAGGCCGACGCCTGTGGCCCGCGAGCCGAAGGCCTCCACCACCGCGCCGGCGGGCAGATGGCGCGCAAGGATCTGCTGCAGCAAGGCGCGCTGGGGCTCGGTGATGTGCAGTTCTTCAGCCACGGTTACGCCGTTCGAGTTCCCGCAACAAGAGCTTGCCCTGGGCCAGCAGGGGTGTGGCACCGGCCGCCACGCGCAGGGCGAGCGGTTCGGAGTAGGTGTGGGACGTGATGTTGCGCAACTCGCGGAACTCGAACCACGTCTCTGGCTCGCGGACGAGCCCCCGTTCGTGGCCCAGCCTGACCATGTCGCGGAAGTTCATGGCGTCGAGTTCGCTCGGCGTGGGCACCTCCTGTTCGAGCTGACTCAGGCCGGTGCAGTCGAGCGCGAACTTGGGTGCCATGGTTCAAAGTGTGGCACGGCCAGCACGAGTGCCCCAGCCTGAACGCGGAGTAGGGGATAATCCGAGTTGAATGAACGACCACACCGCGACGCTTCCGATACCGGAAGCCCCCGCTGAAGCGGCTACGGCCGAGCCGGCATCGCCGGCCACGCTGCGCTTCGACTCCCTCGCCCTCGACCCCAAGCTGCTGCGTGCAGTGGTCGACAGCGGCTACACGCAGCTCACGCCGATCCAGGCCAAGGCGATCCCGATCGTGCTGGACGGGCGCGACGTGATGGGTGCGGCCCAGACGGGCACGGGCAAGACGGCGGCCTTCACGCTGCCGCTCTTGCAGAAGATGCTGCGCCACGAGAACGCGAGCGCCTCGCCCGCTCGCCATCCGGTGCGCGCACTCGTGCTCGCACCCACGCGCGAGTTGGCCGACCAGGTGGCCAACAACGTGAAGGCCTACGCGAAGCACACGCAGCTGCGCTCCACGGTGGTGTTCGGCGGCATCGACATGAAGCCGCAGACGCTCGTGCTCAAGGGCGGGGTGGAGGTGCTCATTGCCACGCCCGGGCGGCTGCTGGACCACATCGAGGCCAAGAACTGCGTGCTCAACCAGGTGGAGTACGTGGTGCTGGACGAGGC
>JBIIED010000351.1:0-3146 GCA_044237995.1 Rubrivivax sp.
GGTGGAGGTAGTTCTTCCTGCCCAGCGCCACGCAGCGCAGCGCGCGCTCGGCAGCGTTGTTGTGCGCCTCGATACGCCCGTCGTCGACGAACCGCGTCAGCGCCGTCCAGTTGCTCAGCGCGTAGCCCACGGCCTGCGCCATCGGCGACTTGGCCGACACCTGGGTGAGCGTCTGGGTCATCCAGCCGTGCAGCTCCTTGAGCAGCGGCTGCGTGTCCTGCTTGCGCACCCGCTCTCGCTCGTCGGGCGGTCGACCCTTGATCCGGGCTTCGATCTTGAACAGCTCGCAGATGCGCTGCAGTCCCTGGTGCGCCAGCGTGCCGGCCGCCTGGCGTTGCCGCACGTGGATATCCCACAGCTTGCGGCGCGCGTGGCTCCAGCATCCGGCTTCGATGATGCGACCGGGCTGGCGATCCTTGCGGTACAGCGCGTTGTAGCCGGCGAAGGCGTCGGCCTGCAGCACGCCACTGAAGTGCTTCAGGTGAGTGGCTGGGTGCTCGCCCTTGCGGTCCACGGAGTACTGGAACCATACGGCCGGGTTGGCTTGCTGGCCGCTGTTGCGGTCGTCGCGGACGTAGACCCACAACCGGCCGGTGTGCATCTTGCCGCCCTTGCCTCCCAGGGCCCGGATCGGCGTGTCGTCGCCGTGGACCTTGTGGGCCTGCAGCACGTAGCGGCCGATCGTCTGGGCCAGCGGGCTCAGCAGTTGCGCGGCCTGGCCGACCCAGTCGGTCAGCGTGGAGCGGTGCAGGTCCAGGCCAGCGCGGGCGTAGATCTGGCTCTGGCGGTACAGCGGGGTGTGGTCGCAGTACTTGCTGACCAGCACCTGGGCCAGCAGCCCGGCGCCGGCCAGGAGTCGGTCCACCGGCCGGCTCGGAGCGTCGGCCTGGGTGATGGCCTTGCAGCCGCCGCACACCAGCTTGGGCCGTACATGGCGCACGACATGGAAGCTGCCGGGCTCGTAGTCGAGCACCTCGCTGATGTCCTGGCCGATCTCGCGCAAGGCCAGGCCACAGGCGGCGCAGCCGCAGCCGGCCTGGTGCCCGGACGGCCAGTGCACCACGGTTCGCCTCGGCAGGTGCGACGGCAGTTCACGCAGGTTCGGGCGCGGCCGCCCAGCGCGCTTGCGGCGATGCTCGTCCAGCGAGGCGACGTTGACGCGTGCTTCGCGCGGTGGGATGACGACAACTTCCCCACCCACCAACTCGAGCTGCGGGTGTTCCAGCCGTTCGCTGGAGCGGCCGTACTTCATGCGCCGCAGGTAGGTGACTTCGAGCTTGAGCTTGTCAACCACGAGTTGCGCACGCCTGAGCTCATCCTGGAGGTGCTGCACCTGCGCGCCGAGTTCGGCGTTGCGCTGCAGGGCTTCGTCCAAGGTCATGAAGCATGACTGTGCCCAGCGGCAGTACGCCGTGCAACGGGGCATCCACTGTCAACGCGATGGCAGTCTTCATCAGCGGAGTTCAGGCCGCCGCACGTGGCTGCCAGGTGCGCTCCGGTCGGCGCCAGTCGATACCCTCCAGCAGCATCGACAGCTGGGCCACGCTGAGCACGATGCTGCCGCTGTCGGCCTGCGGCCAGATGAAGCGGCCGCGTTCGAGGCGCTTGGTCAGCAGGCACATGCCGTCGCCGTCGCTCCACAGCAGCTTGATGAGATCTCCTCGGCGTCCGCGGAAGGCGAAGACGTGGCCAGCGTAGGGGTCCTGTGCCAGCACGGTGTGCACCTTGGCAGCCAGCGAGTCGATGCCGCAGCGCATGTCGGTGACACCAGCGGCCAGCCAGACGCGCGTGCCAGCGCGCGGGCCGATCATCGCGTCTGGCGCAGCGCGCGCAGCACGCTGCACAGACTGGCCTCGTCGACGAACCCGCGCAGGCGAACTTGCACGCCGGCCACTTCCAACTCGATCACGCCGCCGCGCGGCGGCGGCTGCTTGGTCAACGCGGTTGGCAGCACCGGCGTGGACGTCTGGGGAAGCGTGTCCGTCGAGGTCGCTGGTGCCACCTCCACCGGCAGCAGCACGGTCGGTGCCGTCCGGGGCGATGCAGCCCGCAGATGCTCCCGCCGCCACTTGAACAGCATGTTGGCGTTGATGCCGTTGTTCAGCGCGATGGCCGACACCGACGCGCCGGGTTGCAGGCTGTGCCGGACCAACTCTTCCTTGAACCCTCGCTCGTGCTGTCGCCGCTGGCGGCCGGGCTCGCCTTGCTCACTCTTCATGGTGTGCACCATCTCTTCGCGAAGCGCACACCTCCAAGCGGGTCCACGCTTGGGCTCAGATGCTTGCCATCAGCCGTCGATCAGGCAAGGATGGTGGTGGTCGGACTTTTACGTGCAGACTGCGACGCGCATGAGCATGCGGCTGCGCGTTGTAAAGTTGATACATCGGTGTCTATTAGTGAGTGGCGGCGGTGGATCGCTACTGGATGCGGCCGCGGAGCGCTAACTCCCGGTGATCCGCTCGAAGCGGGTGTCTTACCTGTGTTTTTCGCGCCACAGTCTGCGGGGGCCTTGGCGGCCCTGGGCGCTCCCGGATGTTGACGGGTGTGACTTCTGCTATGCTGAACGCCAACCTGCGGGGTGCGTCAGCGTCATTGCTGGGCGCGCGGTGGGGAGTACGCGCGATGAAGCGCTTTTGTTTTTGGGCGCGAAGGCGCTTCGTTGAGAGAAATGGTTCGTTGACTCGTCTTGCTCTGGCTTGCTATAGTCGGCGTGGCTGGTGGCGTAACCGCAAACTGGTTTGTTGCAACAACGTTGGAGAAATACGCAATGAAGAAGTTCACCGTCAAGGCGACCGTCTTGGCAGCGGGTTCGGTGTTCGGGGCTACCGCATTCGCGGGGGCGTTTGACCTGCCGGCGGCTGCAACTCGTTATGCTGTGGAGGGTGTGACGGCCTCCACAGCGGTTACCCTGCCACAGCTTCGGTACTGGGTCGGCGTGCCTCGCACCAGCGCGCAGGACTTCACGGTTGTCCTGAAGCCGGGGGCCGGTGCGACGTTTAACGCCGCGTCGTGCGCCGCCGCGGTTCCTACCGTTGCGAATATGGGTACTGGTCTGGGTGCTGGTACCGCCTCCCTGAAGCGGTCGTCGACCTCGGAGTGCGCATACGAGATCGACGTGACGACCAACTTCTCGGGTGACATGAATA
>JBIIED010000098.1:0-10686 GCA_044237995.1 Rubrivivax sp.
AGGACTTCGTGCGCACGGCGCGCGCCAAGGGCCTCACGCGGCGCCAGGCGCTGTGGCGCCACGTGCTGCGCAACGCGATGATCCCGGTGGTCACGATCATGGGGCTGCAGTTCGCCAACCTCATCACCGGCACCATCGTCGTGGAGAACGTGTTCGTGCTGCCGGGCGTCGGCCGGCTCGTGTTCCAGGCCATCAGCAACCGCGATCTCGTCGTCGTGCGCGACGTGGTCATGCTGCTGGCGGCGGTGGTGGTGGTCGTGAACTTCCTCGTGGACGTGCTCTATGCCCTGATCGATCCGCGGCTGCGCCGCGCGGGGGCCTGAAGACCGATGGGTGCACCGGGCAGCCAACCTGCCAGCCAACCGGCCAGCGCGCCCCGCAGCGCGGGTGCGCCTGCGCCTACCGACCCTGGCTGGTGGCACCGCGCCCGGCGCCACAAGAGCTTCGTCATCGGGGCGCTGCTCACGGCGCTGCTGGCCGGCATGGCGTTGCTGTCGCTCGTGTGGACGCCCTATCCGCCGGCCGAGATCGACATTCCCTCCAAGCTGCAGCCGCCGAGCCTGGCGCACTGGCTGGGCACCGACAGCCTGGGCCGCGACATCGCCTCGCAGATCCTCGTGGGCTCGCAGAACTCGATCGTCGTGGGCGTGATCGCCGTGGGCATCGGGCTGGTGGCGGGCGTCTTCCTCGGCTGCCTGGCCGCCGCGCGCAAGGGCTGGGTGGAGGAGCTCGTGATGCGCGGCAGCGACTTCGCCTTTGCCTTTCCGGCGCTGCTCACGGCCATCATGCTCACGGCCATCTACGGCCCGGGCCTCGTGATGAGCATCGTGGCCATCGGCATCTTCAACGTGCCGGTGTTTGCGCGCATCACGCGGGCCTCGGCCAACGCGGTGTGGGCGCGCGAGTTCGTGCTGGCCGCGCGTGCAGCGGGCAAGGGGCCGCTGCGCATCACCCTGGACCACGTGCTGCCCAACATCGCAAGCGTCCTGGTGGTGCAGGCCACCATCTCCTTTGCCACCGCGATCCTGGCCGAAGCCGCGCTGAGCTACCTGGGCCTGGGCACGCAGCCGCCGCAGCCGAGCTGGGGCCGCATGCTCAACGAGGCGCAGACCCTGGTCTTCCAGGCCCCGATGCTGGCCGTCTACCCTGGGGTGGCGATCGTGCTGTCGGTGCTGGGCCTGAACCTGATGGGCGACGGGCTGCGCGACCTGCTGGACCCCAAGCTCGCGCGTCAGCGCTAGCCTGAGTGCCATGCCGCGCCCGGGCAACGGGCCCGGGACACGGGCTCAGGCCATGGGCCCCATCCGCTCCAGCCGCGCCAGGGTCCAGGCCCGGTAGACCCAGAACGCTTCCTCGCCGAGCATGCCGTGCATCAGCTGCACCGGGCTGAAGCCGGTGTGCCGGCGCGTCTCACGGCACAAGTGCGGCTGATCCGTATAGCCCGCCAGCAGCGCCACCTGGCGCCAGTCGAGCTGGCCGCGCCGGCGCAGCGCCGCCGCGTGCAGCAAGGCCGCCTCTGCCCGCGCCTGCGCCCGCAGCATGCGCGGGGTCAGCCCGGTCCAGGTGCGCGACAGGCGCTCGCGCTGTCGATCGCCGACGGGGTGCTGCGCCAGGCGCGCATCCAGCGCCGGCCACCAGCTGCGTGGCCCGCCCCGGTCGTGCGCACGCTCGGTCGGGGCCGCGTGTGGAACCTCCTGCAGGAAGGCCTGCATCGCCTGTGCGAGGTCATGGGTCGGCAGGCTCGCCTGGGCACCAAGGGCCGCCGGCCAGGCGGCCGCGCCAGCGCCCTGGCACCACTCGTGCTCGGGCAGCAGCCTGTCCTTCACGCTCGACCAGTCGGTGCGCATGCGTGCGCGCCAGGCGTCGGGCCGCAGCAGCAGGAGAGTGAGCGCTGCATCGGGTGCATGCACGAGGGTCTGAGGCCGCTCGCGCGGCGCGCTCAGGTAGAGCCCTGCAGGCAAGCCCTGCGCGCCCCAGGCCAGCGCACCGGGCGGCCTCGCGGCGCCCCCTTGGACCCAGATCAGCAGCACGGCCGGCAGCGCCGGCAGGTGGGTCAGTGCGCAGGCCTGCGGCACGCCGTGCCTGCCCGGAGAGGGGCGCACCAGGGTGCCCAGGACGGCTGAGCGGGCGGGGAAGGGCGGCAGCCAGCCCTGGGCCGGCGCCAGGGCCTGGCAGGTCGCGGGGTGTGGATGGCGTGCGATCGCAGCGTCCATGCGGCCAGTCTAGGGAATGCCCTGGGAGGTCGGAATCGTTCAATACCCTGATCTGTCGAACGCCTAGATTGGCCCATCTCGGCTTCGTGCCGTACACCCCGACCATGAGCCAACCGGAGGAGACATGAGGGTCAAGCGCTTGGGATGGAAGCCGGCCGCCGCGTGCGTGTCGGTGCTGGCAGTGGCCGCGCTGCAGGCCTGTGGAGGAGGTGGCGGGGGCTCGACCGCCCAGGCGCAGGCCGCCCCCGAGATCCGGGTGCTGTCGTCCCGCGCCGAATACGTCAGCGCCGGCAACGCGCTGATCGAGGTGTCGTTGCCCGCTGGCGCTGACAGCACGAAGTTCACGCTCACGCTCAACGATCAGAACGTCGCCTCGCAGCTCACCTGGGATGCTGCCGGCAAGCGCTACCTGGGCGTGGTGCGCGGGCTGCAAGACGGCGCCAACGTCGTCATCGCCTCCTTCGGCGAGCGCAAGGTGCTGCAGGTGCTCACGAACTATCCGCTCACCGGGCCGATCATCTCTGGCCCGCACCAGAGCCCCTACATCTGCCAGACCGAGGCCTTCAACCTGCCTGATGGCACCAAGCTCGGCGCGGCCACCGACGCCAACTGCTCTGCGCCCACCAAGGTCCAATACCTGTACATGGCCAAGGGCGCAACCGCGCTCAGGACCATGGCCAGCACGACGGCGCTGCCCGCTGACGTGACCACGACCACCAATACGCTGGGCGTGGCGGTTCCATTCGTGGTGCGGGTGGAGACGGCCACCGTCAACCGCGGCATCTACCAGACCGCCGTGCTGCACGACCCCACCACCGACGCGGCCCCGACCCCGCTGGCCTCGCCCAAGGGCTGGAACAAGCGGCTCATCGGCGTGCACGGCAGCGGCTGCACCGGGGGCTGGAACATTCAGGGAGCGGCCCTGGGCGTGAGCACCTACAGCGGCGACATGCTGCCTCGCCTGGCCGAAGGCTATGCGGTGTTCACCAACACCCTGAACCACCCGAGCAACAGCTGCAACGCGACGCTGGCCGCTGAGACCACGATGATGGGCAAGGAGCGCTTCATCGAGACCTTCGGTCTGCCGGCCTACACCGTGAGCACCGGCTGCTCAGGAGGGGCCTACACCACCTTGCAGGTGGCCGACTCGATGCCTGGCATGTTCGATGGTGCGCTCATCAGTTGCACCTACCCCGATGCGCTGTCCATCGCGATGTCGGGCATGGACTCCAAGCTGCTGGCGCGCTACTTCCTCAACGTCAACACGGCCGGTCTGACGATCGGGCAGATGTCGACGCTGTCGGGCCACAACCCCGGGAAGTCCCCGGCTGCCGGGTTGCCTGCCTCGGAGCGCGCGCTCTTGGATCTGGCCATGCAGGCCAGCCGCACCGACCCCGTGACCGGCCGCACCGAGCCGATCCCGCGCAGCTGGCTGCTGGGCACCTACAACCCGGCCGTGTGGAACGCGGCGGTGCCAGCTGCGGCGCGCTACCACCCCACGAACAATCCGCGCGGAACGCGCGCCACGGTGTTCGACGCAGCCAGGAACGTCTATGGGGTGGACCCTGCCACGGGCTTCGGGCTGCGGCCCTTCGACAACGTGGGCGTGCAGTACGGCCTGAACGCGCTCAACGCGGGCCAGATCACGGTGGCGCAGTTCCTTGACCTCAACGAGAAGGTGGGCGGCTACGACAACGACGCCAACCCGACTGCCGCACGCACCGTGGGCAACGCCGGCGCGATCCAGCGTGCCTACCAAAGCGGGCTGCACCTGGGCGGCGGCGGCGGCCTGGCCTCCATCCCGATCCTGGACTACACGGGGATCATGGACGAAGCCCAGTTCTACCATTACCAGTGGTACCACTTCGCCGTGCGTGAGCGGCTACGCGAGGCCAACGGCAATGCCGACAACCACGTGATGTGGCGCGGCGGCTCGAGCGCCTGGGAGCTCTACGTGGCGCCCACCGACGTCAGCCGTGCCGTCTCGGCCAAGGCCGCCGGCGATGCATGGACCACCTTCATCGCCTGGATGGAGGCTTACACCAAGGACACGAGTGCGCGCACGCAGCGCGAGAAGGTGATCGCCAACAAGCCCGCCACCGCGGTCGACGGCTGCTTCACCAAGTCGGCCACGCCCAGCTTCCTCGCTGAGCGTCAGACGCTCAGCAGCCTGCCCGACACGCAGTGCAACACGCTGTGGCCCTCATGGACGGCCCCGCGCATCGCTGCGGGAGGGCCTGTCTCCGCTTCCAACTTGAAGTGCGAGCTCAAGCCAGTGACGACAGCCGACTACCGCGTGACCTTCACCGCTGCCGAGTTCGACCGCCTCAAGGCCATCTTCCCCAGTGGCGTGTGCGACTGGTCCAAGCGCGGCGTCGGGCAGACGGGCGTGATGCCCTTTGCCTCCTTCGGCCCCTCGCCGGTGAACCAAATCTACGACGCCAGGCGGCCCTAGCCCTCGCCAGCCGGCCGCGGCCCCAGGCGTTCGGCCCGGCCTGCTGACGTCGGGGCCACGCGCACGAACAGCGCCGCCACCGCGCGCCCCTGCAGGCGGTAGGCCGGCCCGGGCACCGGTGGGGCCGTGTCGATGTCGGCTGCGTGGCGCACGGCGTGGATGTCCTCGGGCGTGGCGCAGGCGGTGTCGAGCACGCGCCGCCACGGCCCGCGTGCGAGGGCCGGCAGCGCCGGCAGCTCGAAGTCGAGCGCCTGGTCCTGGGCGTTGAGCACGAAGTGCATCAGCAAGTCGCCCGACAGGCTCGAGGCCGTGACGGCCAGGCTGCGCGAGGCCTGGCTGGTGTCGGGCGCGCCGAGCCGCGTGCCGTGCAGCTGCACCCGCACCAGCCGCATGAGCTCGGCCAGCGTCAGGCGATGGTCGACGCGCACCGACTCGCGCAGGTTGCGCAGCGCCACGAGCTCGCGCACGAAGCGGTGCAGCCCGGGCTCGCGTGCCAGCAAGGTCCAGTCGAGCCAGTTCCAGGGGGCATCGTGGCAATAGGCGTTGTTGTTGCCCCGCTGCGTTCGCCCCATCTCGTCGCCCATGGCGAGCATGGGCGTGCCCAGCGACAGCACCATGATTGCGAGCAGGTTGCGCACCTGGCGGTCGCGCAGCGCGCGCACCTGCGGGTCGTGGGTGTCGCCCTCGGTGCCGCAGTTCCAGCTGCGGTTGTCGCGGCTGCCGTCGCGGTTGCCCTCCAGGTTCGCCTCGTTGCGCGGGGTCTCCCAGGAGACGAGGTCGCGCAGCGTGAAGCCGTCGTGACTCGTCACGAAGTTGATGCTCTGCGCGGGCTCGCGCGGGCGCGCGCCGTAGAGATCCGGGCTTCCAAGAAGGCGGTCGGCCAGCCGCGAGACCATGCCCGGATCGCCGCGCACGAAGGTGCGCACGTCATCGCGAAAGCGCCCGTTCCACTCCTTCCAGCGCTCGCCCACGAATTGCCCGACCTGCACCAGGCCCGTGGCGTCCCACGCCTCGGCGATGAGCTTGGTGCCCGCGAGCACGGGGTCGGATTCGATGTCCCACAGCACCGGAGCGTTGGGCTGCGGCCGCCCGTGCTCGTCGCGCGAGAGGATCGCCGCGAGGTCGAAGCGAAACCCGTCCACGTGCATCACCTGCACCCAGTGGTGCAGGCTGTCCAGGATGAGCCGGCGCACCACCGGGTGGTTGGCCTGCAGCGTGTTGCCGCAGCCCGAGTAGTTGGCGTAGCGCCCGCCTTCCTCGAGCAGGTAGTAGGTGGCGTTGTCCAGCCCGCGCAGGCCGAAGGTGGGGCCTTGCTCGTTGCCCTCGGCGGTGTGGTTGAAGACCACATCCAGGATCACCTCGATGCCCGCGGCGTGCAGCGCGCGCACCATGTCGCGAAACTCGTCGAGCACGGCCAGTGGCGTGGCGCCCTCGCGCGCGTAGCCCGCGTGCGGCGCGAAGAACGACACCGGCGCGTAGCCCCAGTAGTTGGTCAGGCCCGGCGGTGCGTCCTGCGGGTCGAACTGGAACACGGGCATCAGCTCCACCGCCGTCACGCCCAGGTCCAGCAGGTAGGGGATCTTGTCGACGACTCCGGCATAGGTGCCCGCGCGCGGCGCGCTCACGCCCGAGCTCGGATGGCGCGTGAAGCCGCGCACGTGCAGCTCGTAGATGACCGTCTGCGAGAAGGGCCGGCGCAGCGGCGCGTCGCCGCGCCAGTCGTAGGCGTCGTCGTCGGCCACCACGCTCTTGGCCGCGTGCGCGTCGTTGCGCCCGGGCGTGCAGCCCGCGGCGCGGCTCCACGCCTGCGGCAGCGCCACCGCGCGGCCGTAGGGGTCCAGCAGCACCTTGTCGGCATCGAAGCGCAGACCGCGTGCGGGGTCGAAGGGGCCATGCACGGCGTAGGCGTAGAGCTGACCGGGCCGCAGGCCGGGCACGAAGGCGTGCCAGTAGTGCCAGGTGCGGTGCGCGGATGGCGCAAGGTCGATGCGCCGAGCCGGTGCGAGCGCGTTCGCATCGTCGTACAGCAGCAACTCCACGCGCTGCGCGTCGCTGGCATAGACGCTGAAATTCACGCCGCCCGACACCGGGCTTGCGCCCAGCGGATGGGGCGAGCCGGGCCCGGGGACGCGCATGGCGCAAGTGTGGGCGGCCCCGCAGGCCCGCGCGTTGCGGCCGCGCAAGCGCGCGCTAGACTGGCCGGGCCATGCACATCGACTTCGTCTCCGACATTGCCTGCCCCTGGTGCGCCGTGGGCCTGAACGCGCTGGAGCGCGCACTCGAGGAGCTCGCCGGCGAGATCGAGCCGACGCTGGCCTTCCAGCCTTTCGAGCTCAACCCGACGATGGGGGCCGAAGGCGCGGATACGGTGGCCTACCTGGGCGCCAAGTACGGCATCGGGGCGGAGCAGATCCGGCGCAACCAGGTCGCCATCCGCGAGCGCGGGGCGGCGGTGGGTTTTGCCTTCGGCGAGCGCTCGCGCGTGTGGAACACCTTCGACGCCCACCGGCTGCTGCACTGGGCTGCCGCGGAGGGCGGGCCTGGCACGCAGCGCGCGCTCAAGCACGCCTTGCTCAAGGCGTACCACGGCGAGGGCCGCAACCCGTCTGACCGGGAGGTCCTGCTCGACTGCGCCAGGCAGGCCGGGCTCGATGCCGCGCGAGCCTCGCAGGTGCTGCAAGACGGGGCCTTCACGCAGCAGGTGCGCGAGGCCGAGGCCTTCTGGCAGCAGGCAGGCATCAGCTCCGTGCCCTCCATCGTCGTGGACCGCCGCCACCTGATCCAGGGCGGGCAGCCGCCGGAAGTGTTCGTGCAGGCGCTGCGGCGCATCGCGGCTGAGGCGGCCTGAGGCGCCCGGGGGCGCCCAGACCTGGCCTGCGCGGCCGTTGCAGACCTCACCCGGCCTCACCCGGCGATGGCACGCAACATCGAGATCAAGGCCCGCATCGACAGCGTGCAGGCGCTGCTGCCTCGGGCGCGCGCCCTGGCCGACGGCCCGCCCGAGCTGATCGAGCAGGACGACACCTTCTTCCACGCGCCGCACGGGCGGCTCAAGCTGCGCGTGTTCGCCGACGGCTCGGGCGAGCTCATCGCCTACGAGCGCGCCGATGGCGTGCAGGCCCGCGCGTCGGACTACGTGCGCGTGCCGGTGGCCCAGCCCGATGCCCTGCGCGAGGCGCTGGCCCGCGCGCTGGGCGTGCGCGGGCGCGTGCGCAAGCGCCGCTGGCTGCTGCTGGCCGGGCCCACGCGCATCCACCTCGACGAGGTGCAGGGGCTGGGCGACTTCCTCGAGCTCGAGGTGGTGATGCGCGACGGCCAGCCCGACGAGCAGGGCGTGGCCACCGCCGAGGCGCTGATGGACGCGCTCGGGCTGCGCGAGGCCCCGCGCCTGGCCGGCGCCTACCTGGACCTGCAGCCGCCCGGCCAATCCGCGCTATCGTCGCGGCCGTGAAGCTGCTGGAAGTCACCGACCTGCGCGTGACGCTGCGCACGAGCCGCGGGCCGGCCGACGTGCTGCGCGGCGTGTCGTTTGCGATGCAGCGCGGCGACACGCTCGGACTGATCGGCGAGTCGGGCTGCGGCAAGTCGATCACCGCGCTGGCCCTGATGGGGCTGCTGCCCGAGGGCGCGCAGGTCTCGGGCTCGATCCGCCTGGGCGGACGCGAGCTCACCACGCTCGACGAGCCCCAGTGGTGCGAGCTGCGCGGCAGCCGCCTGGGCATGGTGTTCCAGGAGCCGATGACGGCGCTCAACCCGCTGCACACGGTGGGCCGCCAGATCGCCGAGTCGCTGCGGCTGCACCGCGGCATGGACGCCGCGCAGGCGCGCGCGCAGGCGCTGCGCCTGCTCGAGCGCGTGCGCCTGCCGCAGGCCGCGCAGCGCCTGAACGCCTACCCGCACCAGCTCTCCGGCGGCCAGCGCCAGCGCGTCGTGATCGCCATCGCGCTGGCCTGCGGGCCTGACCTGCTCGTCGCCGACGAGCCCACGACGGCTCTGGACGTGACGGTGCAGCGCGAGGTGCTCGAGCTGATCGCCGAGCTCGTCGCGCAGGACGGCATGGGGCTGCTGCTGATCAGCCACGACCTGGGCGTGATGGCGCAGACCGTGCGCCAGCTCCTGGTGATGTACGCCGGCACCGTGGTGGAAAGCGGCCCCACGGCGGCGGTCTTCCAGCGCCTGGCGCATCCGTACACGCGCGGGCTCTTTGCGGCCCGGCCGCGGCTCGGGCTGCCGCGCGGCACGCGGCTGGCCACGATCCCTGGGCGCGTGCCCGAACTGACCGACATGCCCCCGGGCTGCCCCTTTGCGCCGCGCTGCGCGCTGGCCGAGGCGGCCTGCGAGGCGGGGCTGCCGCCATCGGTTGGCATCGGCCCGGGGCACGACGCGCGCTGCCTGAAGGCCGAGCAAGCCGGCTGCGTCCACCCGGCGGGCGCACCGGCGCCGGCGCACGCGGAGCACGGCGCATGAGCGCTGGCGTGCCGCTGCTGGAGGTCCAGCACGTGAGCAAGACCTACCGGCTGCCGCGCGAGCGCCTGGTGGGGCCGACGCCGCAGCTGCAGGCCCTCGACGATGTGAGCTTCGTGCTGCACGCGGGCAGGAGCCTGGGAATCGTGGGCGAGTCGGGCTCGGGCAAGAGCACGCTGGCGCGGCTCGTGATGGCGCTGGAGGCCCCCACGCAGGGCCGGGTGCTGCTCGACGGTCAGGACCTGCACGCGCTGGCGCCGCAGGCGCTGCGCGCGGCGCGCGCGCGCATGCAGATGGTCTTCCAGGATCCCTACGGCTCGCTCGATCCGCGGCGCAAGGTGGGGCAGACGGTGGCCGAGCCGCTGGCCGTCCTGCACGGTGCCTCGCGCCAGGAGCAGCGCGTGCGCGCAGCGGAGGTGCTCGAGGCGGTGGGCCTGCGCGCAGCCGATCTGGACAAGTACCCGCACGAGTTCTCCGGCGGCCAGCGCCAGCGCATCGCCATCGCGCGTGCGCTCATCACGCGCCCGAAGCTCATCGTGGCCGACGAGCCGGTGAGCGCACTGGACGTCTCGGTGCAGGCGCAGGTGCTCAACCTCATGCAGGACCTGCAGGACGCCTTCGGCGTGACCTACCTCTTCATCAGCCACGACCTGAGCGTGGTGGACCTGGTGTGTGACGAGGTCATCGTGCTGCAGGGCGGGCGCATCGTCGAGCAAGGCGACCCCGACCGCATCTTTCAGCGCCCGCAGCACCCCTACACGCAGCGCCTGCTGGCGGCCGTGCCGGGGCTGTACCCCGCTGGCGTTTCAGCCGCAGACGCAGCCGGCGGCGGCGGCGCGGCCTTGACGCAAAATGCGGGCGCAGTCCCACTGCCGCCGAACTGAGCGAATTGAGCGAACCGAGGAGAGGAGACCCCATGGACACCCCCATCACGCGCCGCGGGCTCAACGCACTGCTGGCCGGCGTGCCGCTGGCCGCCGCGCTGCCCGAGGCGCTGGCGCAGTCGCGCAAGGACAGCGTCGTCATCGGCATGGTGCTCGAGCCCCCGGGCCTGGACCCGACCACCGCGCCGGCCGCGGCCATCGGCGAGATCGTGCACTACAACGTGCTCGAGGGCCTCACGAAGATCAACGTGGACGGCTCGGTCACGCCGCTGCTGGCCGAGAACTGGGGCCACACGCCCGATGGCAAGACCTACACCTTCCGCCTGAGAAAGGGCGTGAAGTTCTCCGACGGCGCGCCGCTGGATGCGAGCGTCGTGAAGTTCAGCTTCGAGCGCGCGCGCGCGCCGGGCAGCACGAACAAGGCCAAGAAGGCCGTCTTCGACAACATCTCGAGCGTGGTCGCGCACGACGCGCACACCGTGATCCTCGTGCTCGACAAGGCCGACTCGACCCTGCCTTTCCGGCTGGGCGAGAACACGGCCGTGATCCTGCACCCGAACTCGGTGGCCAGTGCCGCCACCCGGCCCGTGGGCACGGGGCCCTTCAAGGTCGATGCGTGGGCCAAGGGTTCCTCGGTGACGCTCGTGAAATCCGACGCCTACCGCGATGC
>JBIIED010000099.1:0-10684 GCA_044237995.1 Rubrivivax sp.
CTCGTCATCACGGTCGAGGAGCGGTCCACCGGCAACCTGGTTTTCGGGGCCGGCTATTCCCAGACCGATCGCCTCACGCTTTCGGGCTCGATCAAGCAGGACAACATCCTCGGATCGGGCCACTACCTCGGCCTGGAGCTCAACACGAGCAAGTACAACCGCACGCTCGTGTTCAGCACGGTCGACCCCTACTTCACGGCAGACGGCATCTCGCGCGGGATCGACCTCTTCTACCGCACGACACGCCCCTACAACAGCCTGGGCGACCAGTACCAGCTCGCCACCCCCGGTGGCGCCATCCGATTCGGCGTGCCCTTCTCGGAATCCGACACCGTATTCTTCGGGCTTGGCGTGGAGCGCACGGAGATCAAGGCCGCGACGGCCATCCCCAACAGCTACTACCTCTACCGCGAGCAGTTCGGCTCGGTCAGTCACGCCGTGCCGCTGACCCTGGGCTGGCAGCGCGACGAGCGTGACAGCGTGCTCACGCCCACGGCTGGCCGCTACCAGCGTGTGAACCTGGAGTGGAGCGTGGCGGGAGATGTTCGCTATACCCGCACCAACCTTCAGTACCAGCAGTTCATCGGCCTGCCGGCCAAGCTCTCGCTTGGCGTGAACGCCGAGCTCGGCCTGGGCAAGGGAATCGGGGGCAAGCCGTTCCCGATCTTCAAGAATTTCTACGGTGGCGGCCTGGGTTCCGTGCGTGTCTTCGAACAGGGGTCGCTGGGCGTCATCGACCCCACCGGCGCCTTCATCGGTGGCGCCAAGCGCCTGAACGCCAATGCCGAGCTGTACCTGCCGGTGCCCGGAAGTGGCAACGACAAGTCGCTGCGCCTGTTTGCCTTCACCGATGCGGGCAACGTGTGGCGTGATGGGGAAGCGATTTCCCTCGATTCGCTGCGCGCCTCCGCGGGCATCGGCATCAGCTGGCTTTCGCCGGTGGGGCCGCTCAAGCTGAGCTGGGGCCGTCCGTTGCGCTTCCAGCCCACGGATAGAATCCAGAAGTTCCAATTCCAGATCGGGACCGCGTTCTGATGAACATCCTTCTCAAGCCTCTCCTGCTCGGTGTCGCCTGCCTGGCGATGCTGCACGCACCCGCGTTCGCGCAGGAGCTCAAGATCGGCTATGTCAACAGCGAGCGCGTGCTGCGCGATTCGCAGCCCGCCAAGGCGGCACAGGCCAAGCTCGAAACCGAATTCGGCCGCCGCGACCGCGAGCTCAACGATGTCGGCACCCGCTTGAAGGCCGCGGCCGACAAGCTCGACAAGGACTTCCCGACGCTGCCCGAAACCGAGCGCAACAGGCGTCAGCGCGAACTCGTCGAGCAGGACCGCGACCTTCAGCGCAAGCGTCGCGAGTTCCAGGAAGATCTCAATCAGCGCAAGAACGAGGAGTACGCGAGCGTGGTGGAGCGCGCCAACCGCGTCATCCGCCAGATCTTCGAGGCTGAAAAGTTCGATCTCATCCTCCAGGAGGCGGTCTTCGCCGGCCCGCGCGTGGACATCACCGACAAGGTGATTCGCGCCCTGAACGGGCCCGCGCCGACGAAGTGATTCCGGCGGCGCCATGGTGCGGGTGACGGCGCGGGAAGTCGCCTCGCACGTCGGCGGCGAACTGCTCGGCGATCCGGGCCTGGTGCTCACCCGCATCGGCCCGCTCATCGGAGCGGACGTTGCCACCCTGAGCTTCCTTTCCAACCCGCGCTACCGTGCACAATTGGCCGCTTCGCAGGCCGGCTGTGTGCTGGTCTCTGGCGACGAGCGCGAGCAGGTCGGCAGCCGTCCCAGTGCGATCCTGTGCGCCGATCCGTACCTGGCCTATGCCCGTGTGTCGCAGTGGTGGGCGGCGCAGCAGCGCGAGCCGGCGGTGCCGGGCATCCACCCAAGTGCCGTGGTCGCACACGCAGCGCACGTCGATCCGAGCGCGACCATCGGCGCGCTCGCGGTGGTGGAGGAGGGCGCGCGCATTGGCCCGGGAGCCTGGGTGGGGGCGCAGTGCCTGGTGGGGCGGGATGGCGAGATCGGCGCAGGCACCCGGCTGGCGGCACGTGTCACCTTGGCCGAGCGATGCCGCATCGGCGCGCGCGGCCTCGTGCACCCCGGTGCCGTGATCGGGGCTGACGGCTTCGGCTTCGCGCCGGCCGGCGGGCGCTGGGAGAAGATCGAGCAACTCGCTGCCGTGCGCATTGGCGACGATGTCGAGATCGGAGCCAACACCTGCATCGACCGCGGTGCGCTCGAGGACACGGTGCTGGGTGATGGGGTCAAGCTCGACAACCTGGTGCAGATCGGCCACAACGTGCAGGTCGGCGCGCACACGGCCATGGCCGGCTGCGTGGGCGTGGCCGGCAGTGCGCGCATCGGCGCGCACTGCACCCTCGGGGGCGGGGCGATCGTGCTCGGGCACCTCGAGCTCGCTGACCACGTCCACGTGTCGGCGGCGACGGTGGTGACGCGGTCGATCCTGCGTCCCGGACAGTACAGCGGCGTCTTCCCCTTCGACGACAATGCTTCCTGGGAAAAGAACGCCGCAACGTTGCGGCAACTGCACGCCCTGCGGGATCGGCTGCGTGCGATCGAATCAAGGCTGCGCACATGACGAGCATGGACATCCACCAGGTGCTGAAGAAGCTTCCGCACCGCTACCCGATCCTGCTTGTGGACCGCGTGCTCGAGCTCGAGAAGGGCGTGCGGATCCGGGCCTTGAAGAACGTCACCGTCAACGAGCCGTTCTTCACCGGTCACTTCCCGCACCGGCCCGTGATGCCGGGCGTGCTCATGCTCGAGGCCCTGGCGCAGGCGGCCGCACTCCTGTCCTTCGAGACCGAGGGAGCGGTGCCGGACGACAACACGATCTACTACTTCGCCGGCATCGACGGCGCGCGCTTCAAGCGCCCTGTCGAGCCTGGCGACCAGCTCGTGCTCGAGGTGACGCTGCTGCGCACAAAGGCCCGTGTCTACAAGTACGCGGCCCGCGCCACGGTGGATGGCGAGCTTGCCGTCGAGGCTGAACTCACCTGCACGGCTCGCGCCGTGGCCTGACACCGTGACCGGGGTCCACGCCACTGCGATCGTCGACCCGAAGGCTGAACTCGCCTCCGACGTCGTCGTCGGTCCGTATGCCGTGGTGGGAGCTGGCGTGTGCGTGGCCGCCGGCACCACCATCGGTGCACATTGCGTGCTGGAGGGTCCGATGACGATCGGGCGCGACAACCGCATCCACGCCCACGCGGTGCTCGGTGGTGCGCCGCAGGACATGAAGTACCGTGGCGAGCCGACCTCCCTGGTGATCGGCGAGCG
This sequence comes from Rubrivivax sp., assembly GCA_044237995.1. Lineage (GTDB taxonomy): Bacteria > Pseudomonadota > Gammaproteobacteria > Burkholderiales > Burkholderiaceae_C > Rubrivivax. Next base: position 3,300 of record JBIIED010000099.1, read on the forward strand.
CAACACGATCCGCGAGTTCTGCACCTTCAACCGTGGCACTGCGCAGGACGGTGGCACCACGCGGGTGGGCGACGACAACTGGATCATGGCCTACGTGCACGTGGCCCATGACGTGCAGCTGGGAAATCGAACGGTCCTGGCCAACAACGCCACGCTGGCGGGTCACGTCCACGTGGGCGACTGGGCCATCATCGGTGGGCTGGTGGGCGTGCACCAGTTCTGCCATGTCGGGGCGCATGCGATGGTCGGCTTCCAGAGCCGGGTGTCCCAGGACGTGCCTCCTTTCATGACGGTCGCTGGCCAGCCACTGGAGGTGGCCGGCATCAATGTCGAGGGGCTGCGCAGGCGCGGCTTCTCGCGTGCCCGCATCGACGTCCTGCGCCAGGCGCACCGCCTCCTGTACCGGGAGGGCCTCAGGCTGGAGCAGGCGCGCGGTGGCCTGGAGGAGCTTGCGCAGGCATCGGCTGAGTCCGAAGCGGATGTGCGCTGTCTGCTGGACTTCCTGGCCGCATCCACGCGCGGGATCGTGCGGCCGGGCGCCTGAAGAGAGGCCGGGCCGATGCGCGTCGCGATGGTGGCCGGCGAGGCCTCGGGCGACCTGCTCGCGGCGCTGTGGTTGCCCGCGCTGCAGGCACGCTGGCCCGGGATGCAGGCCTTCGGCATCGGAGGGCCGAGGATGGCCGCGCAGGGCTTCGAGGCCTGGTGGCCGAGCGACCGGCTCGCGGTGCGTGGCTACGCCGAGGTTCTGCGCCACTACCGTGGCATCTCCGCCATCCGGCGCGAACTGGCCGCGCGACTGCTGCAGGATCGCCCCGACGTCTTCATCGGTGTGGACGCTCCCGACTTCAACCTCGGCCTGGAGCGCACATTGCGCGAGGCCGGCGTCCCCACCGTTCACTTCGTGTGTCCGTCCATCTGGGCCTGGCGCGCCGGGCGTGCGCGCACCTTGGCGCGCAGCGCCGAGCTGGTGCTGTGTCTCTTCCCCTTCGAGCCCGAGCTGCTGCAGCGCCACGGGGTGCGTGCTGCCTACGTGGGCCATCCGCTGGCTGACGCCATACCGCAGCAGAGCGCGCGCGAGCCGGCACGCACGGCCCTTGGCCTGGCAGGCGATGGCCCCGTGCTGGCGGTGCTGCCCGGAAGCCGGCGCTCGGAAATCCAGTACATCGCACCGGCCTTGCTCGAGGCCACCGCGCAACTGCTGCGCGAGCGACCCGCCTTGCAGGCGGTGCTGCCTGTCGCGCCTGGCCTGCGCCCGCTGCTCGAGCCCCTGGCAGCGCGCTTCGGGCATCCCGCGCTGAGGCTCGTCGACGGCCGCTCCCACGAGGCGCTTGCCGCCTGCGACGTTGCCCTGGTGGCCAGCGGCACGGCCACGCTCGAGGCCGCGCTCTTCAAGTGCCCGATGGTCATTGCCTACCGAATGCACCCTCTGAGCTGGGCGCTGATGAAGCGCATGGCGCTGCAGCCGTGGGTCGGTCTGCCCAACATCCTGTGTGGCGAGTTTGTCGTGCCCGAGCTGATCCAGGAGGCCTGCACGCCGCAGGCACTGGTGCGCGAGACGCGCGCCTGGCTCGACGACCCCGGGCGCCGCGCGAGCGTGCGCCAGCGCTTCGAGGCCCTTCATGCCACCTTGTGCCGCGACACCGCGGGGCGGGCCACCGATGCCCTCGCGCAGATCCTCTCGGCCTGAACAGCTGGCGCTTGCCTGGGACGTATCCGGGCGTGTGGCAGGCGTCGATGAGGCGGGGCGTGGGCCCCTGGCCGGCCCGGTCGTGGCAGCGGCCGTGATCCTGGAGTCCGCCAGGCCGATCGCCGGCCTGGCGGACTCCAAGCTGCTCACGGCGCACCGGCGCGTGAAGCTCGAGGTGCTGATCCGCGAGCGTGCGTGCGCCGTGGCGCTCGGGGAGGCTTCGGTCGAGGAGATCGACACCCTGAATATCCTGCAGGCCACACTGCTGGCCATGCGCCGTGCAGTGGAGGCCTTGCGGCCTGCTCCCGATTGCGTCCTGGTGGACGGCAACCGCCTGCCGGTGCTGCCCGTTCCCGCCCAGGCCATCGTCGGGGGGGACGCGACGGTGGCAGCGATCTCGGCTGCATCGGTGCTCGCCAAGGTGCACCGCGATCGCCTGTGCGATGCGCTGGACCACGCCTGGCCGGCCTACGGGTTTGCCGTGCACAAGGGCTATCCCACGGCAGCACACCTGGAGGCGCTCGCGCGCCACGGAGCCTGTCCGGCCCACCGCCGCAGCTTCGCTCCGGTTCGCGCCGCACTGGATAGGGCAGGGGCCCGATGAAGTCCCCGCGAGCCGTCACGTCGGCCCACAACCCGGTGCTGCAGCGGGTGCGGCGGTTGGCCCGCGACGCGCTCGCCTATCGCCGGCTGGGTCAGGTGTGGGTCGAGGGCGAGCACCTGTGCAGCGCCTTGCTGGCGCATGGATGCGCGCCCGCCATGGCGATCGTGTCGCAGGAAGCCTGGTCGCAGACCGGGCTGCAGGCGCTGGCTGCGCAGGCCGCGGAGGTGGTGCTCGTGTCCGATGCAGCCTTTGCCGAAATCAGTGCGCTGCCCTCGCCGGTGGGCATTGGCATGCTCGTGGACTGGCAGACCTCACGCGACCCGCTTCAGACGGTGCCCACCATCGTGCTCGACCGGGTGCAGGACGCGGGCAACGTGGGCAGCCTGCTGCGCAGCGCCAGTGCCCTGGGCTTTTCCCAGGTGGTGGCGCTGAAGGGCACGGCTGGCCTGTGGTCGCCGAAGGTGCTGCGTGCTGGCATGGGTGCGCAGTTCGGGTTGCGCCTGCATGAGGGCCTCGAGCCCGAGGCGCTCGTGGAGCTGCCAGTCCCGCTCGTGGCCACGAGCCCGCATGCGCTCGATCGGCTCGATGCCGCGCCGCTGCCCTGGCCATGTGCCTGGGTCTTCGGGCATGAGGGGCAGGGCGTGTGCGAGGCGGTGCGCGCCCATTGCGCCCGGGAGGTGCGCATCGCGCAGCCGGGCGGAGAGGAGTCGTTGAACGTGGCCGCGGCCGCAGCGATCTGCCTGTACGAGTCCGTGCGCGGGCGTCAGTAGACCAGCCGGTCAGGGCGGATGTCGCGCAGGATCGTCGTGGCGATCTCCTCGATCGACTTGTGCGTCGATGAGAGCCAGCTGATCCCCTCGCGCCGCATCATCGACTCGGCCGCCGACACCTCCTGCCGGCAGTTGTTCAGCGCCGCGTAGCGGCTCCCCGGTCGCCGCTCGTGGCGGATCTGCGAAAGGCGTTCGGGATCGATCGTCAGGCCGAAGCACTTCGCGCGGTGCGGCGCCAGCGAACCAGGAAGCCGGCCGCGGTCGAAGTCCTCCGGGATCAGTGGGTAGTTGGCCGCCTTGATGCCGTGCTGCATCGCCAGGTACAGGCTCGTCGGTGTCTTGCCCGACCGGCTCACGCCCACCAGGATCACGTCGGCCGACTCCAGGTTGCGGGCCGACTGCCCGTCGTCGTGCGCCAGGGAATAGTTGATGGCCTCGATGCGCTCGTGGTACTCCTGGCTGCGCGCCATGTCGGAGAAGCGGCCGACCCGATGGTTCGACTTGACGCCGAACTCCTGCTCCAGTGGCTCAACGAAGGTGCGGATCATGTCCAGGACCAGGCCCGCACAGTCCGGTGAGGCGATCACGTCGCGCACGGTGTCGTTGGCCAGCGTGATGAACACGATCGGGCGACGCCCCTCGGCACGGGCCACGCTGCCGATCTCGTCGCGCACGTGGCGCGCCTTCTCGACCGTGTCGACGAACGGCCTGCGCACATGCCGTGCCTTGACGGGAAACTGCGCCAGGATCGAATTGCCGAAGGTCTCGGCTGTGATCCCGGTGCCATCCGAGACGAAAAAGACGGTCCTGTCCGACATGCCACCCTCGGTTTGCGCCGGCGCACCCGTTGCTCCGGACAAGTCCCTACAATGATCCCCAATATAGCGCTGTCGCCCACCGCCGAGCCAACGCGATGTCTGCCCCACGACAACAACAGCCAGAAGTCGGGCATGACCGGGCCACGACGTGCGCGAAAGCCCCGGATTCTCATCAAGGAGCTTTCCCATGTCTTCCGCGCATCTGGCGACCGCCCTGGTCGTTCCCTTTGAACACCTGAGGATGACGGACGTCGAGGCGGTAGGCGGCAAGAACGCCTCCCTCGGCGAGATGATCAGCCAGCTCGCCGCCTCGGGCGTGCGCGTTCCGGGGGGCTTTGCCACCACGGCGCACGCATTTCGCATCTTCCTTGCTCAGGGCGGGCTCGCCGCCCGGATCCACGCCGCGCTGGACGCGCTGGATGCCGATGATGTTCGGGCGCTGGCCGAGACGGGCCAGCGCGTGCGGCAGTGGGTGCTGGACACCCCGTTTCCGTCCGAGCTCGAGGCGGAGATCCGCGAGGCCTTTGCCGCGTTCTCGGACGGGCAGCCGCAGGCCTCCTTCGCGGTGCGGTCTTCCGCCACCGCCGAGGACCTGCCCGATGCTTCCTTCGCCGGCCAGCAGGAGACCTTCCTGAACGTCGTGGGCATCGAGGCGGTGCTGCACCGGATCAAGGAGGTGTTCGCATCGCTCTACAACGACCGCGCGATCAGCTACCGCGTGCACAAGGGCTTCACGCATGCCGAGGTGGCGCTGTCGGCGGGCGTACAGCGTATGGTGCGCTCGGACCTCGGCTCCGCGGGGGTGATGTTCACGATCGACACCGAGAGCGGCTTCCCCGACGTGGTGTTCATCACCTCGAGCTACGGCCTGGGCGAGACCGTGGTACAGGGATCCGTGAATCCCGACGAGTTCTACGTCCACAAGCCCGCATTGCGAGCGGGCAAGCTCCCGATCATCCGGCGCTCGCTGGGCTCCAAGCTCAGCCAGATGCGCTTTGCTTCCGAGGAGGAGCGGGCGCAGGGCGGGCGCCTCGTGGCCACGGTTGACACGCCGCCGGAGATGCGCAACCGCTACTCGCTGTCAGACGCGGACATCGTCGAACTGGCCCGGTACGCCCTCGTGATCGAGGCCCACTACGGCCGCCCCATGGACATCGAGTGGGGCAAGGACGGCACGGACGGCAAGCTCTACATCCTGCAGGCCCGGCCCGAGACCGTGAAGAGCCAGGCCGGCGCCGGCATCGAGCAGCGCTTCCGGCTCAAGAGCACCGGGCCGGTGCTGGCCGAGGGCCGCGCCATCGGGCAGCGGATCGGCGCGGGGCGGGCGCGGCTCGTGAGCTCGCTGGCGCAGATGGACCAGGTTCAGCCAGGTGACGTGCTCGTCACCGACATGACGGACCCGAACTGGGAGCCCGTGATGAAGCGCGCAAGCGCGATCGTCACGAACCGCGGCGGGCGCACCTGCCACGCCGCGATCATCGCGCGCGAGCTCGGCATTCCGGCTGTGGTGGGCTGCGGCGACGCGACCGAAACCGTTGCCGACGGCGCGCTCGTGACGGTGGCCTGCTCCGAGGGCGACACCGGCTACGTCTACGACGGGCTGCTCGAGACCGAGGTTCGCGAGGTCAGGCGCGGCGAGATGCCGTACTGCCCGGTGAAGATCATGATGAACGTGGGCAACCCGCAGCTCGCCTTCGACTTCGCGCAGATGCCCAACTCCGGGGTGGGCCTGGCTCGGCTCGAGTTCATCATCAACAACAACATCGGGGTGCACCCCAAGGCGATCCTGGACTACCCCAACGTCGATCCGGACCTGAAGAAGGCCGTGGAGTCGGTCGCCCGCGGGCACGCCTCGCCGCGCGCGTTCTATGTCGACAAGCTGGCCGAAGGAGTTGCGACCATCGCGGCGGCCTTCTGGCCCAAGCCCGTCATCGTGCGCCTGTCCGACTTCAAGAGCAACGAGTACCGCAAGCTCATCGGCGGCACCCGCTACGAGCCCGACGAGGAAAACCCGATGCTCGGCTTCCGGGGCGCGAGCCGCTACATCAGCGGTGACTTCAGCGACGCCTTCGGCATGGAGTGCGAGGCGCTCAGGCGCGTACGCCAGGACATGGGCCTGAACAACGTCGAGATCATGGTGCCCTTCGTGCGTACCGTGAAGCAGGCTGCGGCGGTGGTGGGGATGCTGGCCGATCGCGGGCTCAAGCGTGGCCAGGATGGACTGCGTCTCATCATGATGTGCGAGGTGCCGAGCAACGCGATCCTCGCCGAGCAGTTCCTCGAGCACTTCGATGGGATGTCGATCGGCTCGAACGACCTGACGCAGCTCACCCTGGGCCTGGACCGTGACTCCGGGCTGGCCTTGCTCGCCAACGACTTCGACGAGCGGGATCCGGCGGTCAAGGCACTGATCGCGCGTGCGATCGCCGCCTGCCGTGCCACAGGCAAGTACGTAGGCATCTGCGGACAAGGACCCAGCGATCACCCGGACTTTGCGGACTGGCTGGCTCGCGAAGGCATCGTCTCGATCTCCTTGAATCCGGACTCCGTGGTGGAGACGTGGCACAGGCTGGCGGGTGCGGGCGGCTGAGTTCCGCCACAGGGCAGACCCTGTCAGGGTTCGCCCCACCCCCGGGAAAGCACCGGGCCTGATCTGGCCTCCAGGTGGCGATTCGTCAGAGCTCAGTAAGCCCGTCCGTCAACAGTCCGCCCGCTCGAAACATGTTAATCGTCCTCAAGGCCATCCAGCTGGTTCTGTACATCGCGCTGCTCGCTCTGGCGGGGCAGGGCCTGCTGTACGCGCTGGCGGGCCCCAAGCGCGACACGAACTTCTTCTACAGGCTGCTGCAGGTGGTGTCCAAGCCGTTCACGGTCCCCATGCGTTGGCTGACGCCTGCCAAGGTGGCTGATCACCATGTGCCGATCGTCACCTTCTTCTTGCTGCTCGTGGCGTACGCGGTGGTGACCTTCGAGATCGTCAACCTGTGCGTGCAGTCGCACATGGAGGGTTGTCAGTGAGCCGGGGTTTCGCATACCTGTGGTCGAAGTGCCAGGCCATGGCGCGGCTTGCGCTTGGGATGCGGAATTCCGCGCTGGAGGCCTTTGATCGGATGGCGGCGCGCTGGCCGGACGATCCCTATGTGCGTGCGAGCCGGGCCCACCTGTACGCAGAGATGAATCGCCCGGCAGAAGCGGCAGCCGAGGCCCGCAAGCTTGTGGAGATCGATCCGGGCAATGCGCACCACTGGTACAACCTGGCGTATCTGCTCGAGGGCTCGGGTCGCTTGGAGGAGGCGCTGGAAGCCTTCCGGCGCGCAACCGATCTCTCGCCCCAGCTCGACCTTGCCTGGTATGGCATGGGCCTCGTGTTGATCCGGCTGCGCCGTTTCGACGAGGCCGTGCCGGTCCTGAAGCGCAATACTGAATTGCAGCCCATGAGCCCTTACGGCTGGTACCAGCTGGCCCGGGTTCATGTCGATCGTCACGATCCCGAAGCGGCGGTGAAG
>JBIIED010000352.1:0-3137 GCA_044237995.1 Rubrivivax sp.
ACGGCCCCGGGGTCTCGGAAGCCCAGGCCAATGCCCGGCTGAAGGCCGCGCTCGCGGCCGAAGCCGCCTTCCTGGACACCGACCACGTCGAGCTGCGCCGCTGGCTCGTGGACACCGGCTGGTGGCGGCGCGACGGCTTCGGGCGCTGCTACGAGCGCGTGCCGGCCGATGCGCTGCCGCCGGGCCTGCGCCCGCAGGCCGAGGCACTGGCCGGCATCGACCTGCCGGCCTGGGTGGCTGCCCTGCGCCAGGCCCATCGTGCCGAGCGGGAGCGGCGACGCCAGAGCTGGAGCCAGGGATGACCCACTCCCCCGGCAGCCCGATCCTGCGCCGCTTGGGCATCCGGCGCGCCTTGCGGCGCGCGATCAGTACCTGAGGAGCGTGTTGCCGCCATGAGCGCCTACAGCTGGACCCCCACCATCGTCGTCCACACCACCTGTGCCGCCGTGGCCCTGATGCTGGGCGCCCTGGTGCTGGCACGCCGCAAGGGCACGCCCTCGCACCGCGCACTCGGTTGGCTGTGGGTGCTGCTCATGGCCGTCGTGGCGGGCATCTCGTTTTGGATCTACCGCGAGCGATGGTCCTGGATCCACGGCCTGTCGGTGTGGACCCTGCTCTCGCTCGTCTATGGCGTGCGCCAGGCGCGGCGCGGGCAGGTGAAGGCGCACCGCCACACGATGATTTCGCTCTTCGCGGGCGCGCTGCTCATCACGGGCCTGTTCACGCTGCTGCCCGGACGGCTCATCGGCCGGGCGCTGTTCGGCGGCTGAACCGCGCGGCCTCGAGAACGACACGCACCGCGCCTGCGGCTTGCACGCGTGCACGCGTGCAAGCCGGCATGGAGGCTGAAGGTGGCGCGCGCCAGGATCCGGCCCGGATTCGGCCGCCCTACCCCGCCGCCCGCATCGCAAATGCCCGCTGCGCCGCCGGCCGCGCCATGCAGCGCGCGTGCCAGGCGCTCACGTTCGGATAGGCATCCCCGCCGAGCTCCTTGAGCCGCGCGAGCACCACCGCCAGGTTGAGATCGGCCACCGTGAAGCGGCCGGCCACGAGCCACTGCCGGGTGGCGAACACCTGTTCGGCGATCGCGAGCTTCTTGCCGATCGTCTCCAGCGCCCCGGCCACGGCCTCGGCGCGGCGCTCGGCCTCGGGCAGGTAGACGGTGTGCTGGAACCAGATACGCGTCTGGCTCTCGATCTCGGATGCGGCCCAGAAGGTCCACTGCAGGATCTGCGCCTCCTCCTCGAAACCGGAGGGCCCGAGGCCGCCCGCACCGTAGCGCTCGGCCAGGTACAGGTTGATGGCCAGCGACTCGAACACCACCACCCCGTTGTCGTCGATCACGGGGATCGCGCCGTTGGGGTTGAGCGCGAGGAAGGCGGGCTCCTTGATGGCCGGGTCGTTGAAGGAGAGCTTGATGTGCTCGTAGGGCAGGCCCAGTTCCTCGGCGCACCAGAGCGTGCGCACGGCGCGGGAGGCGGCGATGCCGTAGATCTTGAGGGTCATGGCTGGCGACAGGGCTGTGGATGAGAAGGCTGCGATGTTGCCAGCGTTCGCGCCCGCGGCGACCCGCCCAGGGCTTGCGTTTTCCCGGGTTGGCGAGGAGCCGCCGGCGGCGCTACCTTGAGCGGCGGGAGGTACTGCAACCATGCCCTCACGCTCGCTCTCGATCGGGCCGCGCACCTTCACCCTCGACGCACGCCCGGACCGCCTGGACCTGCGCGACCTGCGCTACCAGCCCGCCTTGGGCCACCTCGCCCCGCGCCTGCCCGACGACGCCCTGCTGGCCGCCCTGCTGGCCGCCTGCGCCGAGGCCGGCCTCGTGCTGGACCAGGGCGAGGACGGCGCCTGCACGGGCTTCGGGCTGGCAGCCGTGATCAACCACCTGAGGTTTCTGGGCGCGCGCGAGCGCGGCCTGGCGGCGCCCGAGCGCGTGAGCCCGGCGATGCTCTACCGGCTGGCCAGGATGTACGACGAGTGGCCGGGCGAGGACTACGAGGGCTCGAGCTGCCGCGGTGCGCTCAAGGGCTGGCACCGCCACGGCGTGTGCAGCGAGGCCCTGTGGCCGGCGGATCGCCCCCGGGAGAACGCGGCCGATCGCAACGAGGCGCGCAGCAACTGGGACGTCGACGCCCTGCGCTGCACGCTGGGCGTGTACTACCGCGCGGAGGCCGGCTCGGTCGTGTGCCTGCAGGCGGCGCTGCGCGACACGGGCGCGGTCTACGTCTGCGGCACCGTGCACGAGGGATGGGCCGTTGCGGCCGGCCCGCTTGCACGCTCGCACGCCGAACTGCCCACCATCACCCATGTGGCCGAGCCGCGCCAGGCCGGGCTGCACGCCTACGCGCTGGTGGGCTACGACGAGGCCGGCTTCATCGTGCAGAACTCCTGGGGCGCGCGCTGGGGCGCAGGCGGCTACGCACGGCTGCCCTACGAGGCCTGGGTGGCGCACGGCGAGGACGCCTGGGTGTTCACGCTGGGCGTGCCGCGCAGCGTCGCCCCCGAGCGCACTGGCACCACGGCGCCGCAGACGCCGCGCTCGCCGCGCCACAGGTTGGCCGGGGCCGGCTCGGTCGCAAGCCAGGGGGCTGCCGGCCACACGGTCGTCCTCGACCGCGGCTTTGCGGTGCGGCGCGACATCACCGCCGTGGACGCCTCGGAGTGCCTGGCCCGCACGGCCCTGGAGCGGCCGCTGGCCTGGCTGCGCGCGCAGCGCTCGCGCAAGGTGCTCGTGTACGTGCACGGCGGGCTCAACAGCGAAGCGGCCGCGCTGGCACGCGCGCAGCAGCTCGCTCCGCACGCGCTCGCCCACGGCATCTACCCGCTCTTTCTGGCCTGGCGCACCGGGCCGCTTGAGACCGTGGGCGATCTGGTGGAAGAGGCCCTGGCCCGCGCCACTGGCTCAGCCGGCGAGCCGCACGCTCCCCCGCTGCCGGCCACGGGCCGCGACTGGCTCGGTCAGCTCAGCGAGCGCACCGACCGGCTGCTGGAGGCGCTGCTGCGCCCGCCTGGCCTGGCCCTGTGGGGCCAGATGAAGCGCAATGGCGAGCGAGCCAGCCAGGATGCCCAAGGCGGCGTGCGCGCGCTCGTGGCGCAGTGGCGCGAGCTGCACGCGCGCCTGCCCGGCGGCCTGGAGC
>JBIIED010000100.1:0-10642 GCA_044237995.1 Rubrivivax sp.
GCTTCCCCAAGGTGCTCGATACCCTGTTCGGCGTGAACGACATCTTCGCGGCCAAGGTGCGCGAGCTGTCGGGTGGCCGCTTCCAGATCACCACGCACGCCCCCGGCGAACTCGTGCCTGCCTTCGGCACCATCGACGCCGTCGACAAGGGCACCGTGGAGATGGCCAACACCGCGCCCTACTACTACTTCGGCAAGGATGAGACCTTCGCGCTCGCCTGCGCCGTTCCCTTCGGCATGAACAGCCGCCAGCTCACGGCCTGGTACTACGAGGGCAACGGCCTGAAGCTGATGCGCGACTTCTACCGCCAGTACAACATCGTGAACTTCGCGATGGGCAACACGGGCTCGCAGATGGGTGGCTGGTTCCGCAAGGAGATCAAGTCGCTGGCCGAGTTCCGCGGCACGAAGTTCCGCGTGGGCGGCTTCGGCGGCCGCATCGTCGAGCGCATCGGCGGCGTGCCGCAGAACATCCCGGGCGGCGAGATCTACCAGGCCCTGGAAAAGGGCACGATCGACGCGGCGGAGTGGGTGGGCCCGTATGACGACCTCAAGCTCGGCTTCGTCAAGGTCGCGCCGAACTACGCCTACCCGGGCTGGTGGGAAGGCGGCGCGATGCTCGAGCTGCACGTCAACTCCAAGGCCTACGACGGACTGTCGGCCGAATACAAGGCCATCATCGAGTGCGCCGCGGCATACGCCCACGTCGACATGCAGGCCAAGTACGACGGCAAGAACGCCCAGGCCCTCAAGACCCTCGTGTCGCAAGGCGCCAAGCTCTTTGCCTTCCCGAACGACATGATGGAAGCCGCGTTCCGGGCCGCGCGCGAGCACTACGCCGAGCTCAGCGCCAAGAACGCCAACTGGAAGAAGGTCTACGACGACTACGTCTCCTTCCAGCGCGACGCGAACCTGTGGTTCCGCTTCTCCGAGGCGACCTTCGACAACTTCATGCACCGCCAGCGCCTGTAAGGCACGTCGGGGCACGACCTGGCTCCGAGCGCCGGAGCCGGTCGGGCCGGGTGGCTCAACGAGGCATCCGCGATATGAAAAGGCCCCGCACTGCGGGGCCTTTTTCATGGGGTGCGCGCGGTGCGCACTACGCCGTCACTTCTTCTTCGCGGCGTCTTCCTTGACGGCTTCGAGCACGGCCTTCATCGGATCCTCCTGGGCCGCCGGTGCGGGGGCCGGGGCAGGCAGGCCGCCGGAGGTGGGGGCCGGCGGCGCCAGTGGCTCCAGTGCCCCGGGCAGCGCAGGTGTGGCGGGTGTCTGCTGCATCAGCGACTCCAGCGCCTTGTCCGCGTCCACCTTCACGCCCTGGTCGATGCCGTCGATCACGAGCTTGGGGAAGGCGATCACCACCGCCACCATGATCACCTGCAGGATGATGAAGGCGATCGAGCCCTTGTAGATCTGGGCGGTGGTCACGGCCGGGATCGTTTCGCCCGTGACGCGATCCTTGTAGTCCTTCTTGGCTGCGACGCTGCGCAGGTAGAAGAGCGCGAAGCCGAAGGGCGGCGTCAGGAAGGAGGTCTGCAGGTTCATCGCGATGACGACACCGAACCAGATCATGATCCCTTCCACGGGGGTGCCGGGCGGGAACAGCTCGGGCAGGATCTTCTCGGCCACGGGCGCCAGGATCGGGATCACGATGAAGGCGATCTCGAAGAAGTCGATGAAGCAGCCCAGGATGAAGATCAGCACGTTGACGACGATCAGGAAGCCCAGCGCACCGCCAGGCATGTCGTCGAAGAGGTGCTCCACCCAGACGTGACCGTCGGCCGCGTTGAAGGTGAAGCTGAAGACCGTCGAGCCGATCAGGATGAAGAGCACGAAGGTGGACAAACGCGCCGTGTTGTCCAGCGCCTGCTTGAGCAGGCCCATGCCCAGGCGCCGGCGGCCGATGGCCATGATCAGCGCGCCGAGCGCGCCCATCGCACCGCCCTCGGTGGGCGTGGCCACACCCAGGAAGATCGTGCCGAGCACCAGGAAGATCAGCACCAGCGGCGGAATCAGCACGAAGGTGACCTGCTGCGCCAGGCGAGACAGCAGCCCCAGGCCCGTGAACTTGTTGATGAGCGCCAGCAGCAGTGCCAGCAGCGAGGCGACCGTCATCGACATGATGAGGATCTCGTCGCCGTGCGCCGAGTTGGTTCGGCCGAGCCAGGCCTTCATCAGCCCGTCGTGCACCTGGGCCCATGCCCAGCCCGCCACCGTGCACACCGTCATGAGCACGAGCAGCGAGACGTAGCCGCTCGCCCCGTTGCTTTCGCGGTAGATGCGCGCCTCGAGCGGCAGCGCCGGCACCCAGGAGGGGCGCACGATCGCCACCGCGAAGACGAACAGCAGGTACAGGCCCACGAGCAGCAGGCCCGGCACGAGGGCACCCGCGTACATGTCGCCCACCGACCTGCCGAGCTGGTCGGCCAGCACGATCAGCACGAGCGAGGGCGGTATGGCCTGCGCCAGCGTGCCCGAGGCGGTGATGGTGCCGGTGGCGATCGTGCGGTTGTAGCCGTAGCGCAGCATGATCGGCAGGGAGATCAGGCCCATCGAGATCACGGCTGCGGCGACGACGCCCGTGGTGGCGGCCAGCAGCGCACCCACGAGGATCACAGCCACCGCCAGGCCCCCGCGCAGCGGCCCGAACACCTGGCCCACGGTTTCCAGCAGGTCCTCCGCCATGCCGGATCGCTCCAGGATGATCCCCATGAAGGTGAAGAACGGGATGGCCAGCAACGTGTCGTTGGACATGATGCCGAAGACCCGCTGCGGCAGCGCCTGGAACAGGTTCGCGCCGAAGAGATCCACCGTCATGCCGATGTAGCCGAACAGCAGGCCCGTGGCCGCCAGCCCGAAGGCCACCGGAATGCCGGTGAGCAGGAAGAAGAGCAGCCCCGCGAACATCAGCGGGACGAAGTTCTGGGCGATGAAGGCGGTCATGGGGTGGACTCTTCGGGCTCGTCGTGCGGGTGGAGGCGCGCTGAGGAAACGCTGCGGATCAGGGGCGCGCGCCGGCAGGCGCGGCCTCGATCTCCGAGCGGGCGGCGAGCTCCTCGGCCAGCATCTCCTCGTCGGACTTCAGGTCGTCCCGGGTGAAGGGTTCCGCGCGCAGCCCGCGCAGGAAGGCCACGCGCTTGATCAGCTCCGACACCGCCTGCGCCAGCAGGATCGCGAAGCCCAGCGGCACGAGCAGCAGCGCCGGCCAGCGGATCAGCCCGCCCGCGTTGTGGCTGACCTCGCCCGACACCCAGGCCCGGTAGAAGAGCGGCCAGCCCAGGTCGATCATGATGATCGACAACGGGATCGTGAAGATGACGATGCCGATCGCGTCGATCCAGGCGTTGGTGCGCTTGGACAGGCGCGAGGAGATGAAGTCGATGCGCACGTGGGCGTTCTTCAGCATCACGTAGCCCACGCCCAGCATGAACACCGCCGCGAAGAGGTACCACTGGATCTCGAGGAAGGCATTCGAGCCGATGTTGAAGGCCTTGCGCACGATGGCGTTGCCTGCGCTGATGAGCACGGCAGCCAGAACCAGCCACATGATGATGCGGCCCAGCCACTCATTGAGGCGATCGATGAGGCCGGAGAGTTTCAGCAACGCGCCCATGAGACGCCTCCAAATCGAATGGAACGGAAGGGTGCGGGAACTGGCGAATTGTCAGGGTTTCGCGTCCTGCGCGAGACGCGGGGGTTTCCCTCGGCCAGTCGGTGGCGGGCAGGCGGGCTCGTGCGCATGCGCCCGGGCACGCCCCCCAGTGAGTCTCGGTCAGAGCTGCTGAGCCAGCATGTACAGGCGCGTCGAGCGCGCGCCCGAGCGGCAGAACATCAGCAGCGGGCGCGGCAACTCGCGCAACAGCCTGGCCATCTGCTCGGCATCCTCGGGCGACTGGTAGACGCCCGACACCGGCAGGAAGCGGTACAGGAGGCCTGCCGCCTTGGCGGCTTCCTCGATCTGCTGGTTCGTCGGCTGGTCGTACCCGCCCTCGTAGTCGGGCCGGTTGTTGACGACCGCCCGGAAGCCCAACCTCGCCACCTCGCTCATCGAGGCAGGGTCGAGTTGACCGGTGACGCAGACGTCGGGGGCTATCGCCAGGGGTGTGGGTGTCATCGGCATGGCTGCAAGTCTACTCAGCGCGCAAGCGCGTTTTTCACGGCGGCCGATACCAGCCCCATTTCCGCCTGACCGGCCAGCCGGGCCTTGGCCGCGGCCATCACACGGCCCATGTCGCCGGGGCCAGCCGCTCCGAGTTCGGCCACGAGGGCGCCCACGGCTGTGTTGATCTCCTCGGTCGACAGGCGCTGCGGCAGGTAGGCCTCGAGCACCTGCACCTCGGCGCTCTCCTTGTCCACGAGATCGGTTCGGCCGGCCTGCGAGAAGGCCGCGATCGAATCCTTGCGCTGCTTGATGAGCTTGTCGACGATGCCGACGATTGCCGCATCGTCCAGCGTGATGCGCTCGTCGACCTCGCGCTGCTTGCAGGCGGCCAGCAGCATGCGGATGGCGGACAGGCGCTCGGCCTCGCGCGCGCGCATCGCGGTCTTCATGTCCTCCTGGATCCGTTCCTTCAGGGTCATCTCGCAACCTCCGGATGTGACGAAGCCCGCCACGGTTTCCCGCGCGGGCTCCAGCGTGTCTCGTGGGGCCGGCCCGTGAGAGGAGGGCCGGCGTAGGTCAGTACAGCTTCTTCGGGAGCTGCATGCTGCGCACGCGCTTGAAGTGCCGCTTGACGGCGGCCGCCTTCTTGCGCTTGCGCTCCGCAGTGGGCTTCTCGTAGAACTCGCGCGCGCGCAGTTCTGTGAGCAGGCCGAGCTTCTCGATGGTGCGCTTGAAGCGGCGCAGGGCCACATCGAAAGGTTCGTTTTCCTTGACGCGGATCGTGGTCATGAAAGAGGAAAGTTTGTCGGCAAAACGTCGATTGTAGCCTGAATTCGGCCAGTGCGCCAGTGCCCGTGCGTCCGAGCTCGCCGCAGGGAGCTCGGACCGCCGCCGGCACGCCACGCCCGCACGCCACGTCGGGGTGTCGGCGGCGCAAAATACCGGGATGCCCACGCCTCCTTCCCACCCCCCGCAAGCCGCAGCCAAGCCGCCGGCTGAGTTCGAGCGCAAGGCCTGGCAAGACACCGCGCTTGCGTGGCCGGGCCTGCTGGCCGGACGCGGGCAGGCCCTGGCCGTCAAGGATGCCGACAGCGGCCGCTACCGCGCCATCGGCCCGGCCTGGCAGGGCCTGTTCGGGCTCGATCCGGCCGAGTGCCTCGGGCGCACCGACGTCGAGATCTTCGGTGGCGCGGTGGCGGCCGCATGGCGCGCGGCCGACCAGATGGCCCTGGACCGCGCCGATGCGGTGGCCAGCGATCACGCCTTCGAGTGGCGCGGCCAGTGGCGCGAGCTCTCCGTGGTGCGCCAGCGTGTACAGCCCGAAGGTGCGGCGGCATGGCAGATCCTGAGCCACTGGGCCGACGTTCGCGCGCAGCGTCAGCAGGCGCGGCAGCTGGCCGAGGCGCTTGCCGCCCTGCAACAGGCGCGCGCGGCGGCCGCCACGGCCAGCCAGGGCGCGTCGCCCGTCATGGATGACCTGCGCGACCCGGTCTCGGGACTGCCCGGGCGCACGCCGTTCGTCGAGCAGCTGCGCCGGGAGTTCGACCTCTCCGCGCGGGAGGGTCGCGAAATGTCGCTCGTGTTGCTGGAGGCCGACCCTCCCGCGGCCTCGGATCCGACCGCGCCGTCCGCATCGAGCGACGACGTCGCGCGCGAGCTCGGCAGCTGGCTGCGCACCGGCACGCGCACGATGGACGCCACTGGCCGTCTCGGCCCCGTTCTCTACGCCATCCTGCTGTCGGGTGCGGGGCTGCCGATCGCCGCCCGCCGCGCCGAGGCGCTTCGTGCCGCCCGCCAGCCAGTGGCCGCACCGCCACCCGGTGGCGCGCAAGCAGGGCCGGCAGGCGATCAGGCAGCGGGCATTCCGGCTGCGCCGCCCACCGTCAGCATCGGGGTGGCAAGCTACCCGTTGAGCGCGGATTCGCCCGAGGGCCTGATGCAGGCGGCCGAGCAGGCCTTGATGCGCGCTCGCGCGCGGGGCGGCAACCAGGTGGCCCTGGCAGGCCTCTCCCTGGGGGACCAGCCTCGGACCTGAGCCCTTCCAGGCACAAAGGTGCCCGCCGCGACGCGGGGCCGTATTCCTGAACCCTTAGCGAAGTTCAGGTGGGCGGGGTCAGAAGGGCCTCGGGTTCATCTGACGCGAGACGATCGCACCAGCCCGACGATGTTCCCTGCCCTTGCTCAATGAGCATCGGATCGAGGAAATTTAAGACCCCATCATCGCGACGGACGAGATCATTGTAGGCCGCGCCGACGCGGCCGATCACAGGAGATGGCCGTCCCGTTGCAGCGCCGCATCGAGGCGCGCGATCAGGGCCTGGAGGTCTGCCTGCGAGGTGTCCGGGGCGGCGGCTTCGTCGGCGTGCCCGGGGGGCGGCTCCCGAGCCGCCGGAGCCGCCGGAGCCGCCTTAGCCGCGTGAGCGGCAGCGGAGCCTTCACGCGCGCCCTGCGCCAGCTGATAGGCCAGATTGAGTGCTGCGAGCACCGCGATGCGCTCGCGCGCGCGGATGCGCCCGGCATCGCGGATGGTGCTCATCTCGCGGTCCACGAGTGCCACCGCCGCGCGCAGCAGTTCTTCGCCGCCGTCCGGGCAGCCCAGCACATAACCCTGCCCGAGGATGGTGACCTCGACCTGCTTCATGGGAGGCGCCCTCCGGCCGTGTGCGGCCTCACAGCGTCGGCCCGCCCTCTGTGGAGGAGGCCGGCAGCCTTGCCAGGAGCTCGTCGACGCGCGTGCGCGCCACACCGAGACGGCTCTTGAGCTGGTCGCGCTCGACCGTCAGGGCCTCGAGCTGGCGCTGCAGAAGCTTGGTGGTGCGTTCGAGTTCCTCGTGCCGCAGCAGCAGACGATCCACGCGTTCGGCGAGGTCGTGGAGCTGTGTCATGGGGCGGCTGGAGGAGGGGTCCGACGCCCGATTGTAGGTGCGCTGCGCTGCCTCAGCCCGCCGGGGCCGCGTCGCACCAGCGGCTGACGGAGCAGACCTCGCAGCGCGGCTTGCGCGCCTGGCACACATATCGGCCGTGCAGGATCAGCCAGTGGTGGGCGTCGGCGCGGTAGGGTCCGGGCACGCGCCGCAGCAGCGCCAGCTCGACTTCCAGCGGCGTGCGTCCGGGCGCCAGGCCGGTGCGATTGGACACGCGGAAGATGTGCGTGTCCACGGCCATCGTCTCCTCGCCGAAGGCGCAGTTGAGCACCACGTTGGCCGTCTTGCGGCCCACCCCGGGCAGGGCCTCGAGTGCCTCGCGGCTGCGCGGCACCTCGCCCCCGTGGCGCTCCATCAGCAGGCGGCAGGTCTCGTGCAGGTTGCGCGCCTTCGTCCGGTACAGCCCGATCGTGCGGACGTGCTTCTCGATCCCCTCCACGCCCAGGGCCAGCATGCGTGCGGGCGTCGGGGCACGGGCGAACAGCGTTCGGGTGGCCTTGTTGACGCTGACGTCGGTGGCCTGGGCCGACAGCAGCACGGCCGCCAGCAGCTCGAACACGCTGGTGTAGGCGAGCTCGGTGGCAGGCGCCGGGTTGGCGGCGCGCAGTGCGGCAAAGAAGGGTTCGACTTCGGCAGTCTTCATGGTCCGGGTGGATTGTCGCGCCGGGCGCGCACCCGTGCGAGCGCCGCTTCCACGGCGGCGCGCTTGCGCGCTTGCAGCTGCGGGTCGTCCTGCGCTGCAGGCGTTGCCGCCAGGGAGCGCAGCTTCTCGGCTGCCCGCCTGGCGAGCCGTTCCTCGTTCTCGAGGCGGGCCCGCTCGCGCCGCTGGGCGCGCAGGCGGTAGCGCGTGCGCGCCTGCTCGGCCTGCTCGGGCGACCAGGCGCTCCAGCCAGTGGCCTGGCCGGTCACCGGGCGCAGCTCGATGCAATCCACCGGGCAGGCCGGCACGCACAGCTCGCAGCCCGTGCATTGCGCGTCGATCACCGTGTGCATGGCCTTCGGGGCGCCCACGATGCAGTCCACGGGGCAGGCCTGTATGCACAACGTGCAGCCGATGCACCACGCCTCGTCGATCACGGCCAGCAGGCGCGGGCCTTCCTGCCCGCAGGAGGGGTCCAGGGGCTGCGTCGGCTGACCGGTGAGTGCGGCCAGGCGCGAAACACCTTCAGCGCCGCCCGGCGGGCAGCGGTTGATGCTCACCCCCTGCCAGGCGATCGCCTCGGCATAGCCCCGGCAGTCCGGGTAGCCGCAGCGCGTGCACTGCGTCTGAGGCAGCAGCGCGTCGATCTGCTCGGGCGTGGCGAAGGCCACGCGGCCGGGCTCGGTCTCAGCCGGCGACGGTGGCACGGCGTGCGCCGCGGGCGCGGGGCCGGGCCTCGGGCCCCGGCAGCGGGCTCGCCTCGTAGCGGCCGATGAACTCGCGCACCCTCGGGTACGCCATCTCGCGCCAGCGCCGACCCGAGAAGATGCCGTAGTGGCCCGCGCCCGGCACGTCGTAGTGGAACTGGTGGGCCCGGTCGATGCCGCGGCACAGCTCGTGCGCAGCGCGCGTCTGCCCGGCGCCGGAGATGTCGTCGAGTTCGCCCTCCACCGTCAGCAGGGCGGTGCGGCCGATGTCCTGCGGGCGCACGAGCCGGCCCTCGACCTCCCAGGTGCCGTTCACGAGCGCGAAGTCCTGGAACACCGTCCGGATCGTGTCCAGGTAGTACTCGGCTGGCATGTCGAGGACGGCGTTGTACTCGTCGTAGAACTCGCGGTGCGCGTCGGCGCTGCCTTCGTCGCCACGCATCAGGTCGAGGAAGTAGTCGTAGTGCGACCGCAGGTGGCGGTCCGGGTTCATCGCAACAAAGCCCGTGTGCTGCAGGAAGCCGGGGTAGACGCTGCGGCCCGCGCCAGGGAAGTTCTGTGGCACGCGGTAGATGACGTTGTTCTCGAACCAGGTCAGGCTCTTGTTTGTCGCCAGGTTGTTCACCGCAGTGGGTGACTTCCGGGCATCGATGGGACCGCCCATCATCGTCATCGTGCGCGGGGTGACCTCGCCAGCGCTGGCCATCAGCGACACCGCAGCCAGCACCGGCACGGTGGGCTGGCACACCGAGATCACGTGCACGTGCGTGCCGATGTGGCGGATGAACTCCTGCACGTAGGTGACGTAGTCGTGCAGGTGAAAGGCGCCAGCTTCCAGCGGCACCATGCGCGCGTCGGTCCAGTCGGTGATGTAGACCTTGTGGTCGTGCAGCAGGCTGCGCACCGTGTCGCGCAGCAGCGTCGAGTGGTGGCCCGAAAGCGGCGCCACCACGAGCACCGTGGGCTGGCCCTTCATCTGGGCGAGCGCCCGAGGGTCGTCGGTGAAGCGCTTGAAACGAAGCAGCCGGCAAAAGGGCTTGTGCACATGCACCTGCTCCTGCACCGCCACCTCGATGCCCCCGACAGTGGCCCGGCCGATGCCGAAGGCCGGCTTCTCGTACTCCTTGGCCAGGCGGTGCATCAGGTCCAGGCCTGCGGCCACGCGCTGGGCCAGCGGCGTGTGCGCCAAGGGGGACAGCGGATGGGTATAGAGCTTGGACGAGGCGCTCGCGAACTCGGAAAAGGGCGCCAGCATCGCGCGCTGGGTCTCGTAGAGCTGGTACAGCATGGGCAGTGTCCCGTCGGTTCGAGCCGCCGAGTGTGGGGCAGGCGGCTGCGCCTGCTCAACCCGACAGCGTATGCGAGCGCAACAAAGGTGGGAATGTGCCACACATTGCTGCAGCGCAGCAAATTCTCGGGGCCGAGTGCTACAGCACGCTGACGATGGACTGCACCACGCGCTCGAGGTTGCGGTGGTTGAGCGCCGCCACGCAGATGCGCCCCGAATCGGTGCCGTAGACGCCGAACTCCGCCCGCAGGCGCTGCATCTGTGCCGCCGAGAGACCCGAGTAGCTGAACATGCCGACCTGGCGCGTGATGAAGGACATGTCCTGCCGCACGCCGGCGGCCTGCAGGCCGGCCAGGAGGGCCTCTCGCATCACGCGGATGCGCTGGCGCATCGCGGCGAGCTCCTCCTCCCACTGCTGGCGCAGCGCGGGCGAACCGAGCACGGTCGTGACCACCTGCGCCCCGAAGGTCGGCGGGTTCGAATAGTTGGTGCGAACCACGATCTTGAGTTGCGACAGCACGCGCGCGGCCTCGTCGGCGTCCTCGCACACGACGCTCAGGGCCCCGACGCGCTCGCCGTAGAGAGAGAAGCTCTTGGAGAACGAGGTGGCCACGAGGAAGTCCAGGCCGCTGTCGAGGAAGCGCAGCACCGGCGCACCGTCCTCGGCGATCCCCTGACCGAAGCCCTGGTAGGCCATGTCCAGGAAGGGCACCAGGCGCCCGGCCTGCATCACCTCCACGATCGTCTCCCACTGAGCGGGTGTGAGGTCATAGCCGGTCGGGTTGTGGCAGCAGGCGTGCAGCACCACTACGGTGCCCGGCTCGGCCGCGCGCAGCGCCGCCACCATCGCGTCGAAGGCCACGCCGTGCGTGGCGGCGTCGTAGTAGGGGTAGCTCTGGACATCGAAGCCCGCCGCGGAAAAGAGTGCGCGGTGGTTCTCCCAGCTCGGGTCGCTGATGAGAACCTTGGTCCCCGGGCCGTG
>JBIIED010000101.1:0-10581 GCA_044237995.1 Rubrivivax sp.
GCTGTCCTTGCCGCCGGAGACGCACACCATCACCTTGTCGCCCGGCTCGATCATGTTGAAGTCGGCAATGGCCTGGCCGACCTGGCGGTGCAGCCGCTTGGAGAGCTTGTTGAGCTCCAGCGCGGCGCGCCGCGCATCCGTCTCGGGTGCGTTCATGAGGAAGTGCCCTGGAAGGGAAAGTCGCGCTCGGCGCGCACGAGGTGAAAGCCCGCGTCCACCATCACGGTGCTGCCCGTCATCGAGCGGTTTGTGAGCACGAAGCGCACGGCGTGTGCCACGTCGTTCGCGTCCACGCCGCGCCGCAGCAGGCTCGTCGTGCTCAGCCGCTGCAGCAGCGCCGCGTCGATGAGTTCGCTGCCCAGCGTCAGGCCCGGGGCCACGCCGCACACGCGCACCTGCGGCGCCAGCGCCATCGCCAGCATCGTCGTGGCCGACTCCAGCGCCGCCTTGGACAGCGTGTAGGAGAAGTAGTCCGGGTTCGGGTTCCACAGCTGCTGGTCGAGCAGATTCACCACGCAGCCCTCGGCGCCGGCGGCGCACACGGCCGCGTGCAGCGCGCGCGCGAGCACCACGGCCGCGCCGGTGTTGGCCGCTGCGTGGCGCTGCATGCGCGCGTAGTCGAAGCCCGCCACGTCGTCGTACTCGAAGGCACTGGCGTTGTTGACGACCGCGTCGAGCCGGCCGAAGTGCGCCGCCACGGCGGGCACGAGGGAGTTGGCCTGCGACTCCTCGGCGAGGTCGGCGGCAAAGGCCTGCGCACGGGCGCCTGCGGCCTGCAGCGCCAGCACCGTGTCGCGTGCGGCATCGGCCGAGCCGCGGTAGTGCACGGCCACATCGAAGCCGTGGGCGGCCAGGTCGAGCGAGATGGCGCGGCCCAGGCGCCGCGCCCCGCCCGTGACGAGCACCACGGGCCGCGCGTGCGCGGCCGCCACGCCGCTGGGGCGGGAGGTGCGGGTGTCGGTGGGGCCGGTGGGGGAGGTGGGGGAGGTGGGCGAAGCCATGCGCAAAGCCGCGTTCCTACAATGCTCGCGTGGGCAGTCAGGCGAACCAGAGCGAGGCCACCAGTGTATCGACGGCACTGGGCGAGCGCGTGCGCCGGGAGATCGCGCGTGCGGGCGGCTGGCTGCCCTTTGACCGCTACATGCACCTGGCCCTCTACGAGCCGGGCCTGGGCTACTACGCGCGTGCCCGCGCGCCCTTCGGGCTGCTGCCCGAGGGCGGCAGCGACTTCGTCACCGCACCCGAGCTCTCGCCGCTGTTTGGCCGCGCGCTGGCCGCGCAGGTGCGCCAGGGCCTGCAGGCCTGCGGCACACCGGAGGTCTGGGAGTTCGGGGGCGGCTCGGGTGCACTGGCCGAGCAGCTGCTCGAGAGCCTGGGCGAGGCGGTGCAGCGCTACACGATCGTGGAGGTCTCGGCCGCGCTGGCGGCGCGCCAGCGCGAGCGGCTCTCGCGCTTTGCGCCGCGCGTGGCCTGGGCCCAGGAGCTGCCCGCGCGCATCGACGGCGTGCTGGTGGGCAACGAGGTGCTCGACGCGATGCCCGCGCGGCTGCTGGCCTTCGACGGGTCGCGCTGGCACGAGCGCGGGGTGGCGGTGCACGAGGGGCAGCTCGTCTTTGCCGACAGCCCCACCGATGCGCGCCCGCCCGTGCCGGGCCCCTTCGTGCCTGGCACCGTCACCGAGATCCACCCGCAGGCGCAGGCTTTCGTCGCGACGCTGGCCGAGCGGCTGGGCCATGGCCTGGTGCTGCTCGTCGACTATGGCTTTCCGCAAGACGAGTACTACCACCCGCAGCGCACAGGCGGCACGCTGATGTGCCACCGCGCGCACCGCGCTGATGCCCAGCCCCTGGCCGACCCGGGCGAGAAGGACCTGAGCGTGCACGTGGACTTCACCGCCGTGGCGCTCGCGGCTCAGGAGGCGGGCCTGGAGGTGCTCGGCTACACGAGCCAGGCGCGCTTCCTGCTCAACTGCGGCATCGGCCACTGGCTGCAGGCGGCCACGCTGCCCGAGCGCGCCGCGGCGCAGAAGCTGCTGACCGAGCACGAGATGGGCGAGCTCTTCAAGGTCATTGCGCTCGGCCGCGGCCTGCCGGCGGGCTTCGTGCCGCTGGGCTTCGCCCAGGGTGACCGCACCCACCGTCTGTGAGCGCTGCGTGAAGGGCCGCCCCCCGTGCGCTGGCTGATCGTCTTCCTGCTGGCCTTCCTGCTCTTCAACGGCCTGGCCGCGTGGCTGCGCCGCATCGGGCTCGGGCGGCTGCCGGGGGACTTCACGCTGCGCTGGCGCGGGCGCGAGTTCCACGTGCCGCTGGCCAGCTCGGTGCTGCTGAGCGTGCTGGCGATGCTGGTGGGCGCCTTCTTCTGAACCCGCCCAGGGTTGGGCAAGCCCGGCCCGACGCCCCGGCTCAGAGGTGGATCGTCCAGCCGTGGCCGCACTGGCGGCAGCGCACGTCCACGGCCTCGTCGTGCTCGGCGTGGCAGCTCAGCCGCCCGTAGGCCCCGCAGTGCGGGCAGTCGGCCTGATGGGCGATGGCCTCGGCGCGCGCCAGCAGGAACAGGTAGCGCCGCAGCGCCCACATGCCGGCGGCTGCGCACACGAGCACGGCCACGATGTCGGTGAGCTGGTCGGCCACCGAGTTGAAGCGGCTGGAGGCCTCCAGTGCCGTCATCAGGCCCAGCACGCACATCAGCAGCAGGGCCAGGTGCGCGTGCCCGGTGAGCAGCTCGCGCTCGTACCACTTGCGAAAGCCCACCTTGCGGATGCCGTCGGCAAGCTTCATGGTGACGGCTGCTCTTGCGTCTGCCCCGGCTGCCCCGTCTGCACAGTGCCGGGCTGAACGCGCTCCTCCTGGCCCAGCCAGCGGGCCAGGGCCTGCTCGCGCGCAAGCTGCACGGCCTGCCCGATCTGCGCCGCCCGCGCGCCGGCCGCCACCGCAGCCGCCGCCACGGACGCGGTGTCCACACCCAGCGCGCAGGCCAGGGCCTGCGCCAGACGCTCGCGCGGCGGGTAGGGGCGGTCCTGCAGCCCCGTTCGCCCGCGCGCATCGCATTCGCAGGCCAGGAGCACCTGCTCGAAGCGATCCGGGCGCCGCAGCGCGTCGCAGCGCACGAGCAGGCGCAGCGTGGCCGCCGGCCCGAGCTCGCCGCTGCGGTGCACGTGACCGTGCTCGCGCGCCACCGCGTCGGCCAGCTCGCGGCACTCGGTGGGCACGCGCAGCCGCTCGGCCACCGCGCGCGCGAGCCTGGCGCTGCGCACCTCGTGTCCGAGGTGGCGCGGCCACTGATCGCGCGGCGTCGTGCCCTTGCCCAGGTCGTGCACGAGGCAGGCCCAGCGCACGGGCAGCGGCGCGTGCAGCCGCGCGCACTGGTCGAGCACCATCAGCAGGTGCACGCCCGTGTCGATCTCCGGGTGGTGCTGCTCGGGCTGGGGCACGCCGAAGAGCCGCTCGACTTCGGGCAGCAGCCGCGCCAGCGCCCCGCAGCCGCGCAGCACCTCGAGCATGCGGCTCGGGCGCGGCTCCATCAGCCCGCGCGCGAGCTCCTGCCACACGCGCTCGGGCACGAGCGCATCGACCTCGCCCTCGTCCACGAGGCGGCGCAGCAGCTGCTGCGTCGAGTCGGCGACGGTGAAGTCGGCAAAGCGCGCCGCAAAGCGCGCCAGCCGCAGCAGCCGCACGGGGTCCTCGGCAAAGGCCTCGCCCACGTGGCGCAGCACGCCTGCGCGCAGGTCGCGCGCGCCGCCGAAGGGGTCCACGAGCACGCCGTCGGTGCCGCGCGCCATGGCGTTGATGGTGAGGTCGCGCCGCGCGAGGTCCTGCTCGAGCGTGACGTCGGGCGCGGCGTGGAAGGCAAAGCCGTGGTAGCCCGGCGCGCTCTTGCGCTCGGTGCGCGCCAGGGCGTATTCCTCCTTCGTGCGCGGGTGCAGGAAGACCGGGAAGTCGCGCCCGACGGGCACGAAGCCGGCCTCGAGCATCTGCTGCGGCGTCGCACCCACGACGACCCAGTCGCGGTCCTGCGCGGCTCGCCCGAGCAGCGCGTCGCGCACGCAGCCCCCCACCTCGTAGACCTGGCCCGGGGCTGCGAGGTCTCGCACGGGCGGGCTCAGCGGTGGCGCATGCGCCAGCCCACCAGGCGCGAAGGCCCCTGGCCCGGGGCGAGGTAGGCCGGCGCCACGGCGTGCACCGAGGCGGGCTCGATGCCCAGGGCCTGCAGCCCCGGCAGCGTGCCCGTGGCCACGTTGGGCACCTTCATCGAGTCGAGGTTGTCGCGCGACATCAGCGGCTCGCCCGGCAGCCACTCCATCACCATCGCCTGCAGCCGCGCCAGGCCTTCGGGCAGCCCGAAGACGGGCCGCGGGTGACCGGACAGGCGGCCGGCCAGGCGCACGAGCTCGGCCAGCGTCAGCGTCTCGGGCCCGGCGCACTCGAAGGTCTGGCCAGCGGTGTCGGGCCGCTCCAGGCAGGTGGCGATCGCACGGGCGACATCGTTGACCCATACCGGCTGGAAGCGGCTGGAGGCGCCGGCCAGCGGCACGAAGGGCGCCACCGCCTGCAGCGCGGCGAAGAGATTGAGCAGCCTGTCCTCGGCCCCGAAGATCACGCTCGGGCGCAGGATCGTCGGCGCCAGGCCCGAGTCGAGCAGCACCTGCTCGCCTGCGGCCTTGCTGCGCAGGTAGCGCGAGGGTGCGCCGGGCGACACGCCCAGCGCGCTCACGTGCACCAGCCGCGCCACGCCAGCCTGGCGGCAGGCCGCCGCCAGGCGCCGCGGCAGCTCGACGTGCACGCGTGTGAAGGCGGCCTCGTCACCGTGCAGGATGGCCACGAGGTTGACCACCGCGTGCGCACCGGCGAGCACGCGCGCGAGTTGCGCATCGTCGTGCACGCTGGCTTGCACGAGTTCCACGCCGGGCAGGCACTGCACGGCGCGCCCGTGCGCCAGGCGGCGGGTGGGCACCACCAGGCGCAGGCCGCCAGCGCCCGCGCGCGAGACGAGTTCGGCGCACAGCGCGCGGCCGACGAAGCCGGTGCCGCCAATGAGGACGATGTGTCGGGGGATCATGGTGTGCCAATGATGAGGGATGGGGGCCGGGCGGGAGGGGTCGCGTTCAGGGCAGATCCTTGTCGGGTGAGGCCGCGGCTGCATCGCGCGGGCCGATGGGCCCGCCGAGCCGGCTCCTGAGCGTGGGCGCGGCCTCCGGGCGCAGCACCGTGCTGTAGATGGTGGCATTGGCCAGCACCTTCTTCACGTAGTCGCGCGTCTCGTTGAAGGGGATGCTCTCGGCCCACGCCGCTGCCTCGAGCACCGCCCCCTCGCGCCAGCGGCGCGGCCGGCTCGGGCCGGCGTTGTAGGCGGCTGCCGCCATGGCCAGCGATCCGCCGAAGTCGTCCAGCACGAGCTTGAGGTAGGTGGTGCCCAGGCGCAGGTTGACTTCGCGGTCGGTGAGGTACTCGGGCTTCCACTCCAGGCCGACCTTGCGCGCCGTCCAGCGCGCGGTAGCCGGCATGAGCTGCATCAGGCCCGAGGCCCCCACGTGCGAGCGGGCATCGAGGATGAAGCGCGACTCCTGCCGGATCAGGCCGTAGACGAGGGCGGCGTCCAGCCCGATGGCGCGCGAGGCGGCCAGCACCTCCTCGCGAAAGGGCGTCGGGTAGCGCTGCGCCAGCAGCACCTGGGTGCGGGTGCGGTCGCTCGTGTTGATGCAGCGGTCCCAGACCTCGCGCTCGCAGGCGAGCTGGGCCGCCGCGAGCAGCTCGCGCTCGCCCATGCCGCGCAGCGAGAAGTTCCACTCGCGCACCCCTTCCGGGCGCAGCCCGATGGCGATCATGCGCAGCGCCCGCTGCAGCCCCGGGTGCGCCTGTGCGGCAGCGAGCTCGGCGGCGCTCGGTGTGGCCGCCGCAGCGGGCATGGCGGGCCGGCCGCCGAGCTCCTCGGTGGCGAGCTGGCCATAGAAGGTCAGAGGTTCGGCGATCGACTGCAGCGCGGCACGGGCGGCGGCGCGGGCCTCCTCGCCTGGCGCACCTGCGGGCGCCCGGGCCAGCCGCGCGCGCGAGCGCCAGTACACCCAGGCGGCATCGAGCTGCTGCTCGGCCGACATGGCGCCCACGGCGTCTTCCACCAGCATCCAGCGCGCCGGGTCGCGCGGCGCGCGCAGCGCCGCGCGCACCTGCCAGGCCAGCGTCTCGTCGCTGAAGGCGGTGGTGCGTCCGCTTCGGGTGTGTGCCTCCACCGCGCGGGCGTAGTACGAGGCGGCCTCGGGCTGCAGCCGCAGCGCCGCCTGGCGCCCCACCGCCGCCCAGGCGTGCGCACGCAGGTCGGGCGTCAGGTCGTCCTGCACGCGCTCGGCCAGCAGCTTGGCCACCGTCTCGGGCTCCTGGGCGGATGCGCGGATCACGGCCAGCAGGAGGCGCTGGCGCGCGGGCGCGCTGGCCGCGCCGCGAGGCTGCCTGAGGACTCGCAACGGGTTGTCCAGCACTTCGGCCACCAGGCGCTCCTCGGCCGCACCCAGCAGCGCCACGGCCGCACGCGCGGCGCGGGGCCGGTTGGCCTCCACGGCGAGCTGGGCACGGCGCCACACGTCATCAGGCTGCAGCCGCTTGTCTTCCACGAGCGTGCGCGCCAGCAGCTGGCAGCCGTCGTCGGCCTCGCGCTGGCCAAACCAGGCGGCGCGCGCCGCCTCGGTCACGTCCTGACCGGACTGGTGCTGCACGAGCAGGGCGTAGCAGCTCACCTCCCGGTCGTCGTTCATGCGAAAGCGCGGGTAGTCGCGCGCGAAGGCCCCCCAATCGCGCCGCCGGCCGAGCTCGAGCAGGAAGTCGTTGCGCAGCCGGTCTTCCACGTAGGTGCCACGCCAGCGCGTGTAGAAGGCCTCCACCTCCTCGACGCTGACGCTGCTCAGGCGCAGCCCGATGTCCCAGTAGTCGACCCAGGAGGCCAGCGGATGCTCGGCGCGCAGCGCCGTCGTGCGCAGCGTGGCCAGCCGGGCGCGCTCGCCCTTGCGCTGGGCCTCGCGCGCCTCGAGCACGAGCTCGTCGCCCGAGGGCGCCGCAGGAGCCTTCGGACGCTGGGCGAGCGCCGGTGGCAGGACGGTGGCGACGCCCAGCAGCAGCGCGCACAGCTGCAGCAGGCGCCTTCGGGCCGAAACGGACGCGGGAAGGCTCATGGACGGATTTTCCCCCAGCGCCCTCGCGCAATGGCCCTGGCACGAGGACAATAGGGCCTCGCGTCGCCCGAATCCCTCAGCCGTGGGCCCTCGAGCCCGCCTGCCGACGATGAATCCGCCGCTGGACCTTTCCTCGCTCACGCCCTCGGGCGACAAGAAGACGCTGCGCCGGCAGCTGCTGGCCGAGCGCCAGACGCTGGTGGATCGCCACCGCCGCGCGATGCACCTTCAGGAGGTGCTGCGCGTGTGGCTGGCGAGCCGGCGCGAGACGGCCATCGGCGCCTACTGGCCCATCAAGGGCGAGTTCGATGCCTTGCCGGCGCTGTTTCGCTGGAGCGAGGCCTTCGAGACGCACCGCATCGGGCTGCCGGTGATCGACCGCGAGACGGGCGAGCTGCGCTTTCACACCTGGTTTCCCGGCTGCGAGATGGAGAACGACCAGTTCGGCATCCCCAAGCCGCGCAACACGCCGGCCTTTGCGCCCGCGCTGCTGCTGGTGCCCTGCGTGGGCTACGGCCCGGCCGGGGTGCGGCTGGGCTATGGAGGAGGCTTCTACGACCGCACCCTGGCGCGGCTGCAGCCGCGCCCGGTGACGGTGGGCCTGGCCTACAGCCACGGCTTCGTGCCCTGGCTGCAGGCCGAGCCGCACGACGTCCCGCTGGACGCCGTGCTCAACGAGGACGGCGTGGCCTGGCAGCGCGAGGACGCTTGAGGCGCGCGCGGCTCAGAACCGATAGCCCAGCCCGACGCTGAGCAAGACCGGGTCGATCTTGAAGGTGCCCACCTTCAGCCCGAACGAGGACACGTCGGTGCGCATCTGCACCTTGCGCGCATCCACGTTGACGAGCCAGCCCGAGCCCAGGGCGACATCGGCCCCGAGCTGCATGGCCAGGCCCGTGCTGCTGCGGTCGATGTCCGGGCCGAGCGTGGTCACCACCACCGGGTCGAAGCTCACCGAGGACAACCGCGTGTAGTGGATGCCCAGGCCCGCATACGGGCGCCAGCCCGGCAGCCCGGTGTAGTGGTACTGCAGCGAAAGCGTCACCGGCGTCTGGCGCAGCGAGCCGATGGGCGACCCGCCGGCGTACAAGGTGTGGCGCTGCGCGCTGGACACCGACAGCTCGCCGGCCACGTTCGGGCCGACGAACCAGCTCGCGTCCAGCGAGCCGTAGGTCTTGTTGTTGACGCTGAGCTTGAGCCCGGTGCTGTCGCCGTTGACCGAATCCAGGTGCGTGATGCGCGCACGCAGCAACAGGCTGCCGCTGTCCTGGGCATGGGCGGCGGGAGCCAGGGTGAAGGCCGCGCCCAGCACGAGCGCGGCGGTGAAGGTGGGGTGCATCAGGTCAGGCATGGGTACTCCGACGACAAGGGGTTTCCAAAGACGGTTTGAAAGGTGTGCGGCCGGCACCGAGCCGGCACGCCACGCCATTCGAAGCCGCCACCCCCCTGGCTGGCGATGCGCCTGCGCAAGGCTGCCCCCACTGGCCCTCGCACGCGGTCGGGCGTTGCGCGAGCGCAAGGCGCGTTGTGGCGCGCAGGCCCGGTTGGCAGCCGGGCGGGGTCAGCCGTGGATCAACCGCGGGTCATCCGCGGGTCATCCGCGGGTCATCCGCGGATAAGCTGTGGGTCAGCCGTGGATCAGGCTGCAGCAACCAGGCCGAGCCGGCGGCAGATCTCCAGCGAGAGCGCCGACTGGTTGAGCGTGTAGAAGTGGATGGACGGGGCGCCGCCGGCGATGAGCCGCTCGCACAGCCGCGTCACCACGTCCAGCCCGAAGGCGCGCACGCTGGCCGCATCGTCGTGGAACCCTTCCATCTTCAGGGCCACCCAGCGCGGGATCTCGATGCCGTCGCGCTGCGCGAACTGCGCGATCTTGGCGAAGTTGTGGATGGGCATGATGCCCGGCACGATCGGCACCTGCACGCCCAGCAAGCGCGCCTCGTCGACGAAGTGGAAGTAGGCGTCGGGGTTGAAGAAGAACTGCGTGATGGCCGAGTCCGCCCCGGCCTGAACCTTGGCGGCGAAGAGTTCGAGGTCGCGCCGCGCGTAGCGCTGCTGCGGGTGGTACTCGGGGTAGGCGGCCACCTCGATGTGCCAGTCCGAGCCCTGCGTGCGCCGCACGAACTCCACCAGATCGGCGGCATAGCGGAACTCGCCCGCGGTGGCGGTGCCGCTGGGCAGGTCGCCGCGCAGCGCCACCAGGCGCCGGATGCCCTGCTCGCGGTAGGTGGCCAGGATCTCGGCGATCCCGGCCTCGGTGCTGCCCACGCAGGAGAGGTGCGGCGCGGCCTCGAAGCCCATGGCCGCAATCTGCTGCACGGTGGAGAGCGTCTTCTCGCGCGTGGAGCCGCCTGCGCCGTAGGTGACGCTGAAGAACTCGGGCTGCGTGGCAGCGAGTTCCGCCACCGTCGTGCGCAGCTTGTCGCTGCCCACGGGCGTGTTGGGCGGAAAGAATTCGAAGCTGATCGGAAGGCGTGTGCTCGGGGTGCTCATCGGGAGTTCCTTCTCGGGCGCCTGCGCGCCGCTCAGGCCTGCGGCCGGCCGTCCACGAAGGGCGCAAGCGCGGCGCAGATGAAGCCGCAGGCCGGGGCGGACAGGCCCAGTGCCGCGCTGCGGCGCACGACGGCGCCGGCCAGCCACGGCAGCTCCAGGCGCCGGCCCGCTTCCAGGTCGTGCAGCATCGAGGCCTTCATGCCCGGCAGCAGCGTGTCGGCAAAGGCCAGTTGGCGCTCGGCAAAGTCTTCGGGCAGCGCCACGCCCTCGGCGCGGCCCAGCGCCGTGGCTTCGCTCATCACCTGGCGCAGCAGTTCGCGCGTGGGGGCATGCGCACGCACGACGCCCGCGGGCTCGCGCGTGAGGGCCGTGAGGCTCGACAGCCCCGTGAGGAAGACGAACTTCTCCCAGCTCGCCAGCCGGATGTCGGCCGGCATCTCGGCTTCGATGCCGGCACGCCCGCACGCGGCCAGGAAGGCCTGCAGCACCGGCTGCTGCGAGGCGTGCAACGCGCCGAAGCGCAGCCGCGCAAAGCCCCCGCCGTGCTCGATGACGCCCGGCTCGGCGATCTTCGTGGGGATGTAGGCCAGGCCCAGCGCCACCGAGCTTGGCGGCACGTGCTGCGCGAGCAGCTCGGCCGCTTCCACCCCGTTTTGCAGCGGCAGCACGACGGTGCCCGGCCCGACGAGCGGGGCCAGGCGCCGTGCGGCCGCTTCCGCATCGGGCAGCTTGACGGCAAAGACGACGAGGTCGAAGGGCCCCGAGGCTGCGAGCACCGCGGGGTCCTCGTGCACGAGGGGCGTGGGGACCGTGAAGTTTCCAGAGGGGCTGCGCACGTGCAGCCCATGCTCGCGCATCGCTTGCGCGTGCGCGCCGCGCGCCACGAAAGCCACGTCCTCGCCTGCGGCGATCAGCCGGGCACCGAAGTACCC
>JBIIED010000102.1:0-10579 GCA_044237995.1 Rubrivivax sp.
TCGGCCACCGCCTGCAGCTGCAGCTCGGTGTTGCCCACGCCCCCGGGAAAGACGGTGCAGCCGATCGCCTGGGCGCCGCTCTCCATCATCCAGGCGCCGGGGGTGAGGTGGTAGCTGAAGCTGTTGTGCACGAGGTCACCGGCCTCGAAGCCTGCAGCCGCCAGCGCACGCGCGATGCGCCAGTAGTCGGCCGCTGTGCCCTCGGGCTCGTAGATGGGCCCCGGGGACTGGTAGACCCGTCGCGCGCCCGTCAGGTTGCGCAGGGCGCGCCAGCCGACGGTGGAATAGCCACCGAAGGGGTCGGTCGCGCGCTGCGCCTTCTGGCGCTCCAGCAGCTCGGGCTTGCGGGTCACGGGCAGCTTCGCCAGCTCCGCACGGGAAGTGACCGCTGACGCGTCCACGCCCAGCAGGCACTCTTGCATGGCCGGCGCGCCCCGGGCCTGCTCCACCAGCCGGGGCAGCGCAGTCATCCAGGCCGTCTCGCGCTGGGCAGCCGGGCGGATCTCGTGTGCGTCCAGGTGGCGCCCCTCGGGGCGGGCAACGGGGTCAGTCATCGGTGTCGCTCCATTGGGCGAGCTTCTTCTTGAGGTCGGCCGCGAAGTCGCGCACGTCGGCGCCTGACTTCAGCGCGCGCGAGCTCCACTCGGGGCTCGAACGCGAGGGGCGGCGCACGACCTCGGCATGCAGCGTGCCCTCCGCGATCCTGAGCCGCACGAGGCGCAGGCCCCGACGCTCGAAGTTGCCCTCGCGTTCGGTCAGGCCCATCTCGCGCAGGTCGCGGCGCAGGCGCTGCAGCGCCTCCTGGGGCAGGAAGGCAGGAGGGGCGAAGCCCCAGGACTCCTCGCTCATCGTGGATCGGGCTGGCGGACGGCCGCGCGCTCGGGACTCAGGCCAGCCAGCGCTTGCGGCGCTTGTAGCTCTTCACGTCGCGGAAGCTCTTGCGGTCGCCCCCACCCATGCCGAGGTAGAACTCCTTGACGTCCTCGTTCTCGCGCAGCGCCCGGGCTTCACCGTCCATCACCACACGACCGTTCTCGAGGATGTAGCCGTAGTCGGCGTAGCGCAGGGCCATGTTGGTGTTCTGTTCAGCCAGCAGGAAGGTCACCTGCTCCTTCGTGTTGAGGTCCTTCACGATCTCGAAGACCTCCTCCACGATCTGCGGCGCCAGGCCCATCGAGGGCTCGTCGAGCAGCACCATCCTGGGGTTGGCCATCAGCGCGCGCCCGATCGCGCACATCTGCTGCTCGCCTCCCGAGGTGTAGGCGGCCTGGGAAGTCCGCCGCGTCTTGAGCCGCGGGAAGTAGTTGTAGACCTTTTCCAGTGTCTGCGCGATGGCCGCCTTGCCGTCCTTGCGCGTGTAGGCACCCGTCATCAGGTTATCTTCGATGGTCAGGTGCGCGAAGCAGTGGCGCCCCTCCATCACCTGGATCACGCCGCGGTCGACCATCTGCGCGGGCGTGAGGCTTTCGATGCGCTCGCCCTTGAGCTCGATCGATCCCTTGGTGACCTCGCCGCGCTCGCCGGCCAGCAGGTTGCTCACTGCGCGCAGCGTCGTTGTCTTGCCCGCGCCGTTGCCGCCCAGCAGCGCCACCACCTTGCCCTCTGGCACTCTGAGCGATACGCCCTTGAGCACGAGGATGACGTGGTTGTAGATGACCTCGATGCCGTTGACGTCGAGGAAGGTGCTGTTGGTTGCGCTGCTCATGGGTGCCCCCCGGGCCGCCGGAGGCGACGGGTGTTCTGGACTCTTCGAAGGGCCGCACGCGGCGCTTCGAAGAGGGCTCCCCGAGGAGCCCGGCTGCCGGGCAGGAGGGCCGCGAGGACGAAGCCTGCGCCGACAGCCCCTGCACGGGCGCGCACGATCAGGACTGGCAGTCCGAGTTCGGGCGACGCTGCATCTTCTTCTCGGCCAGGTACTTGTCGGCCGAGGACTTGGTCATGGGCTTGATGATGGAGTCATCGCTTTGGTACCAGTCGGAGCTGAAGACCCACTTCGAGCCGTCCCAGGTGTGCACGCGACCCCAGTTGGAGCCACGGTGGTCGCCGCAGCTCGTGCTGATGGGGCGCATCACGCCCTTGAAGCCCAGGGCGTCGAGCTTGGCCTGCGTGAGGTTGAGATTCTCGTAGCCCCAGCGCGCCTGCTCCGCGCTCATCCACTTGCCCTTGCCGTAGCGTTCCTGTGCCGCGCGCACGCCCTCGACGGCCAGCATGGCGGAGATCATGCCGCGCATGTAGAGCACCTGCCCGACTTCATCCTTCGGCCCGGTGCCTTGGCCCTTGCCGTGAACCTTGTCCAGCACTTCCTTGACCACGGCCGAGCCAGGCTCGGCCCCGTGCTGCAGAGCCAGGGCGTTGTAGCCCTTGGCACCTTCGCCCACGTCCTTGACGTCTGGCTCGGCGCCCGCCCACCACACGCCGTACATCTTGTCGCGCGGGTAGCCGGTGGCCTGCGCTTCCTTCAGCGAGGTGGAGTTCATCACGCCCCAGCCCCACAGCAGCACGTAGTCGGGCCGGTTCTGGCGAATCTGCAGCCAAGTGGCCTTCTGCTCGACACCGGGGTGCGCCACGGGAAGCAGCGAGAGGTCGAACCCGTGCATCTTCGAGCGCTCCTGCAGCAGCGGGATCGGCTCGCGACCGTAGGGGCTGTCGTGGTAGACGAGGGCGATCTTCTTGCCCCGCAGCTTGTCCAGGCCTCCCTCCTTCTTGCCGACGTGCTGGATGAGCATGTCGGCGGCATCCCAATAGGTGCCCATCAGGATGAAGTTCCACTTGAAGGCCAGGCCGTCAGCGCTGTCGCTGCGGCCGTAGCCGGCCGTGATCAGCGGGATCTTGTCGGCCGGGGCCTTCTCGGTGAGGGCGAAGGTGATGCCGGTGGACAGCGGCTGGAACACGGTGGCCCCGCCGTTCTTGCCCTTCAGCCGCTCGTAGCACTCCACGCCCCGGTCGGTCGCGTAGCCCGTCTCGCACTCCTCGAACGAGACCTTCACGCCGTTGATACCGCCCCGCGCGTTCGTGAGCTTGAGGTAGTCCACGTACCCGTTGGCAAAGGGCGTGCCGTTCGGTGCGTAGGCGCCGGTGCGGTACACGAGCACCGGGAAGAACTGCTCCTTGGCCTGCGCATAGGCCGTGCTGATGGCCGCCGCTCCGAGTGCGGCCGCCAGGATGAGTGTGCGGAATTTCAAGTCGACCTCCAGTGGGTGGGGAAAGGGCACGCGTCGGTGCGGGGGAAAGTGATGGATGGAGCCCGCTCAGTGCGGGAAGGGCCACAGGCGCAGCTTCTCCTTGCCGATGGACCACAGCCTGGCCAGGCCGTGGGGCTCGACGATGAGGAAGAAGACGATGAGCGCGCCAAAGATCATGAACTCGGTGTGGGCCACGGCGGCGGTGCTGATCGTCACGCCCACCAGGGTGCCCACCCAGGGCAGGAACTGGTTCAGGAAGATCGGCAGCACGACGATGAAGGCCGCACCGAAGAAGCTCCCCATGATCGAGCCCAGGCCTCCGATGATGATCATGAAGAGCAGCTGGAACGAGCGGTCGATCGAGAAGGCAGCCGGCTCCCAGGCGCCCAGGTGGACGAAGCCCCAGAGCGCGCCGGCCACGCCGACGATGAAGCTGCTGACCGCGAAGGCCGTGAGCTTGGCGTAGACCGGCCGGATGCCGATGACGGAGGCGGCCACGTCCATGTCGCGAATGGCCATCCACTCGCGACCGATGTGGCTGCGCACGAGGTTCTTGGCCAGCCACGCGAAGACGATCACGACCGCCAGGCAGAACAGGTACTTCTCCATCGGCGTGTTGATCGAGATGCCGAACACCGACAGGTTGGCCACCGTCACCGAGCCAGAGGCCGAATCATTGGTGAACCACTTGATGCGCAGGAAGGCCCAGTCCCAGAAGAACTGCGCAGCCAGGGTGGCCACCGCGAGGTACAGGCCCTTGATGCGCAGGCTCGGCGTGCCGAAGAGCACGCCTGCGATCATGGCGAAGAACCCGCCCAGCAGGATCGCCGCCAGCGTGGGCATGCCGTCGATGCGGGCGTAGAGGTTGTAGGCGGCGTAGGCACCCACGGCCATGAAGGCGCCCGTGCCCAGGGAGATCTGCCCGCAGTAGCCCACCAGGATGTTGAGCCCGAGCGCAGCCAGGCTCAGGATGAGGAACGGGATCAGGATGGCGCGAAAGAGGTAGTCGTCCTGCACGAGCATGGGAACACCGACCACGGCGAAGGCCAGCAGCAGCGCAATGCCGATGCGGTCCTGCAGGATCGGGAAGATCTGCTGGTCGGTGACGTAGGACGTCTTGAACTGGCCGTTTTCGCGGTAAAGCATGGTCTCTTGACTTCCTGGCGTTCAGACGCGATCGATGATCTTTTCGCCGAAGAGCCCCTGCGGGCGCACCAGCAGCACGAAGAGCACGAGCACGTAGCCGAACCAGATCTCGATGCCGCCACCGATCTTCGATCCGATGTAGACCTCCGAGAGCTTCTCGCCCACGCCGATGATCAGGCCGCCGATGATCGCGCCGGGCACGCTGGTCAGCCCGCCCAGGATCACCACCGGCAGCGCCTTCAGCGCAACGAGCGACAGCGAGAACTGCACCCCGAGCTTGCTGCCCCAGATGATGCCCGCCACGAGCGCCGTGAAGCCCGCCACCGACCAGACGATGACCCAGATGCGGTTGAGCGGGATCCCGATGGACTGCGCGGCCTGGTGGTCGTCGGCCACCGCGCGCAGCGCGCGCCCGGTGCTCGTGTACTGGAAGAACAGGCTCAGCACCACCACCAGCGCCGCGGCGATCGCCGCGGCGTAGAGATCCTCCTTGTTGACGAGGATTCCGCCCTGGAAGACCTGGTCGAAGAGGAACATCGGATCCTTGGGCAGGCCGATGTCGATCTTGTAGATGTCGCTGCCAAAGAGGGTCTGCCCGAAGCCGTCGAGGAAGTAGGTGATCCCGAGCGTGGCCATCAGCAGCGTGATGCCCTCCTGGTTGACGAGCTTGCCCAGCACCAGTCGCTCCACCACCCAGGCCACCACCACCATGACCGCCGCCGCAGCGGCGAAGGCCATCAGGTTGCCCAGGATCTTGCCGGTGCCCAGCAGCG
Source organism: Rubrivivax sp. (assembly GCA_044237995.1). Taxonomy (GTDB): domain Bacteria; phylum Pseudomonadota; class Gammaproteobacteria; order Burkholderiales; family Burkholderiaceae_C; genus Rubrivivax. Next base: position 5,102 of record JBIIED010000102.1, read on the forward strand.
CGGGGAACCACTCGGAGAAGCGCGCCATGGCCAGCGCCGCGAACAGCACCATCGCGCCTTGGGCGAAGTTGAAGACGCCGCTGGCCTTGAAGATGAGCACGAAGCCCAGCGCCACCAGCGAGTACAGCATGCCCGTCATCAGGCCGCCGATCAGGGTCTCGAGGAAGAATCCCATTGTCTTGAGCCCTTCAGTGCGAGGTGCCGAGGTAGGCGCTGATGACCTCGGGGTTGGCGCGCACCTCGTCGGGCGTGCCGTCGCCGATTTTCTTGCCGTAGTCGAGAACGACCACGCGGTCGGAGATGTCCATCACCACGCCCATGTCGTGCTCGATGAGCACGATCGTCGTGCCGAACTCGTCGTTGACGTCGAGCACGAAGCGGCACATGTCCTGCTTTTCCTCGACGTTCATGCCTGCCATGGGCTCGTCGAGCAGCAGCACCTGTGGCTCCATGGCCAGGGCGCGGCCGAGGTCCACGCGCTTTTGCAGCCCGTAGGGCAGGCGGCCCACGGGAGTCTTGCGGTAGGCCTGAATTTCCAGGAAGTCGATGATGTGCTCGACGAAGGCGCGATGCTCGCCCTCCTCGCGCTCGGCCGCCCCGAATCGGATCGCCTGCTGGAAGATGTTGGTCTTCATCTTCAGGTTGCGGCCCGACATCAGGTTGTCGATCACGTTCATGCCCTTGAAGAGGGCCAGGTTCTGGAACGTGCGGGCGATGCCCATCTCGGCCACTTGGCGGCTGTTCATGTGGCCGAAGGTCTGGCCGCGGAATGTGATGGTGCCGCTTTGCGGCGTGTAGACGCCGTTGATGCAGTTGAGCATCGAGCTCTTGCCCGCGCCGTTGGGCCCGATGATGGCGCGCACCTCGTGCTCGCGCACGTTGAAGCTGATGTCCGACAGGGCCTTGACCCCGCCGAAGCTCAGGGAGATGCCCTTCACGTCGAGGATGACGTCGCCGATCTTCTTGCCGTTCATGCTCAGGCCGCCTTCTTCACCGACGCGAAGGTCTTCGCGTCGACGATCTTCAGAGTCGCCGACACGCTGCCCGTGCGCCCGTCCTCGAACTTCACCGCCGTCTCGATGAACTGTTCGGCGCGGCCGCCGTACAGCGCGTCGACCAGCACCTGGTACTTGTCGCCGATGTAGCCGCGGCGAACCTTGCGCGTGCGGGTGAGCTCGCCGTCGTCGGCGTCGAGTTCCTTGTGCAGCACGAGGAAGCGGCTGATCTGGCTGCCGGCGAGCATGGCGTCGGCAGCCAGGTCGGCGTTGACCTTCTCCACGCACTCGCGCAGCAGATCCAGCACCTGCGGCTTGGAGGCCAGGTCGTTGTAGCCGGCGTAGGGCAGGTTGCGCTTCTCGGCCCAGTTGCCCACCGCCTCGAAGTCGATGTTGATGAAGGCACAGACCTTCTCGCGCCGGTCACCGAAGGCCACCGCCTCCTTGACGAAGGGGAAGAACTTGAGCTTGTTCTCGACGTACTTGGGCGCGAACATCGCGCCGTCGCTGGGCCCGCCCATGAGGCGGCCCACATCCTTGGCGCGGTCGATGATCTTCAGGTGCCCGCCCGAATCGAGGAAGCCGGCATCGCCCGTGTGGTACCAGCCATCGGCCGTGAGCACCTCGGCAGTGGCCGCGGCGTTCTTGTAGTACTCCTTGAGCAGTCCGGGGGACTTCACCAGGATCTCCCCGTTGTCGGCCACCCGGATCTCCACGCCGTCGATGGGCACGCCCACGGTATCGGCGCGGGCCTCGTGGTCGGGCTGCAGGCACACGAAGACGGCCGTCTCGGTGGAGCCGTAGAGCTGCTTGAGGTTGATGCCGATGGAGCGGTAGAAGGTAAAGAGGTCGGGCCCGATGGCCTCGCCCGCGGTGTAGGCCACGCGCACCCGCGACAGGCCCAACGTGTTGCGCAGCGGCCCGTACACCATCAGGTTGCCCAGCGCGTAGGAGATGCCGTCGGCGACGCCCACAGGCTTGCCGTCCATTCGCGCCGGGCCGACTCGACGGGCAACCTCCATGAAGTGCTGGAAGAGCCACCTCTTGATCGCGCCGGCATCCTCCATGCGGATCATCACGCTCGTGAGCAGTCCCTCGAAGACGCGCGGCGGGGCGAAGTAGTAGGTCGGCCCGATCTCCTTGAGGTCGATCATCACCGTGCTGGCCGACTCCGGGCAGTTCACGATGTAGCCGCAGGCCAGCCACTGCGCGTAGCTGAAGATGTTCTGCCCGATCCAGGCCGGCGGCAGGTAGGCCAGCACCTCTTCGCGCTGTGTGAGGTGGTCAAAGCGCGCGCCCGCGCTGGCGCGGTCCAGCAGCGTGAAATGGGTGTGCACCACGCCCTTGGGGTTGCCCGTGGTGCCGGAGGTGAAGAACATCGCCGCCACATCCTGCGGCTCGGCCTTGGCCACCTCTTCGTCGAACAGGCGCGGGTGCGACTGCGCGTGCGTGCGACCGGCCTGCACGAGGGCGTCGAGCGAGGCCAGGCCCGGGGACGCGTAGTTGCGCAGGCCCCGGCCCTCGTCGAACCAGATGTGCGCCAGTTGCGGGCAGTGCTCGCGCACCTCTAGCATCTTGTCGACCTGCTCCTGGTCCTCCACGATCGCAAAGCGCACCTCGGCGTTCTGGACCGGAAAGATGAACTCTGCGCTGACCGCATCCTGGTACAGGGGCACCGGGATGCCGCCCAGGGCCTGGGCGGCGAGCATCGAGGCGTACAGGCGCGGCCGGTTTTCGCCCACCACGACGATGTGGTCGCCGCGGCGCATCCCGGCTGCTGCCAGGCCGCATGTCAGTTCGCGAACGAGCGCGGCGAGCTGTGACCAGGAGGTGGTCTGCCAGATGCCGAATTCCTTGACCCGCAGCGCAGGCGCGTCCGGGCGCTGGGACGCATGCTCGAGCAGCAGTCTCGGAAACGTGGCGGTCACGCGAATCTCCTCTTGAGCACGATCGCGGCCGGCATGGTCTACCTGCCACCCGCGACGGGCCTTGATTTAGGCCAGATTCTGGGCGCCCACATTGACGCCATGTTGTCCTCGCGGCGACAATCCAAGGGTTGACCCTCTCGGGCGTTTCCCGCATGAGCGAGCAGATGGTTTCAGGACTCGGCGCACTGCGCTCCCGCGCACGGGCGCCGCGGGCCGACGAGCTCGAAGGCGTGCCGTGGCTTGCGATGCTCGAGCCCGCCCACGCCCGGCGGGTGCTCGACGACCTGCGGGTGGTCGAGGTTCAGGCGGGGGAGGTGGTCTGCCGGGTCGGGCGTGCGCCGAGCTTCTGGCTGGGGGTGGTCGATGGCTTGCTCAAGATGAGCAACGACACTGCCCTGGGGATTCCCATCACCTTCACCGGCATCCCGCCGGGAGGCTGGTTCGGCGAGGGCACGCTGCTCAAGCGCGAGCCGTACCGCTACAACATCCTGGCCCTGCGCCGCAGCCTGGTAGCAGGGTTGACGGCGGGCACCTTCGACTGGCTGCTGGACCACAGCTTTGCCTTCAACCGCTTCGTGATGCTGCAGCTCAACGAGCGGCTCGGGCAGTTCATCGGCGCGCGCGAGATCGACCGCCTCACGCAGCCCGACCAGCGCGTGGCCCGCTCGCTGGCCGCACTCTTTCATCCGACCCTCTACCCCGGCGTGGGGCGGCTGCTGCGCATCACGCAGCAGGAACTCGGCTACCTCGTGGGCTTGTCTCGCCAGCGCGTCAACCGCTCGCTCACCACGCTGCAGGCACAGGGGGTGATCGTGGTGGAGTACGGCGGCGTGCGGGTGCTCGACCTGCAGCGCCTGCGCCGCTACGGCGCGCTGGGCAGCGGCCCGGCCTGAGCGCACACACGTGCGGGCCACCGGCCGTTGGCCAGGCCGGCCGCAAGCTCAGTTGTTGGCCACGCCGGCGGCCACGTGCCCGGCCGGCACGTGCGCGGCTGCCGAGTCCACGTGGCCGGTCTGGTCGTCGAAGAAGAAGTCGGGCTCGAACTCGCGCAGGAACTCGCCCTTGGGCAGGCCACCCAGGAACATCGCCTCATCCACCTCGATGCGCCAGTCCATCAGGGTGCGGATGGCGCGCTCGTGGGCGGGTGCGCTGCGTGCAGTCACGAGCGCGGTGCGGATGCGCATCGTCCCTGACCCCGCGTGCTGCAGCCGCTGCAGCGCCTCCAGCAGCGGCTTGAAGGGCCCCGGGGCGAGCGGGGTCTGGGAGTGGACCTGCTCGTGGTCCTGGAAGGCGTCCAGGCCCTCGCGCCGGTAGACGCGCTCGGCCTCGTCCGAGAACAGTACTGCATCGCCGTCGAAGGCGATGCGCACCTCGTGCGGGTGGCCCTCCCGGGCCCGCGCACTGTGGGGGTAGACGCGCGCAGCGGGCACGCCCGCGGCCAGCGCCCCGCGCACGTCGGCCTCGTTGGCCGACAGGAAGAGGTGGGCGTCCAGCGGCCGCAGGTAGCGCCAGGGGCTCTCGCCTCGCGTGAAGACGCCGCGCTCGATGGGCAGCCCATAGTGCTGGCAGGACCGAAAGACACGCATGCCCGAGACGGGGTCGTTGCGCGACAGGATCACCACCTGCACGCGCGGGGCTTCCCGCGGGGAGCCGCCGTTGAAGGCGAGAAGCTTGTGCACCAGCGAGAAGGCCACCCCCGGTGGCGCGGGCTGGTCCAGGCGCTGCAGCTGCAGCTGCATGTAGGCGTGATCGTCGGCCGCCTCGAAGAGGCGGTTCTCCTCCTCGAAGTCGAAGAGCGCGCGCGAGGAGATCGCAACGACGAGCTGACGGTCCAGGCTCGCGGGCATGGCAGGCACTACTTGATCCACGTGTTCATCTGGATGATGGGCAGCAGCACCGCCAGAACGATGATCATCACCACCACGCCCATGCCCACGATCAGCAGCGGCTCGAGCACGGTGGCCACCGCCATTGCGCGGCGCTGCACCTCCGAAGAGAGCTGGCCCGCGGCGCGCTGGAGCATCAGCGGCAGCTGGCCCGTCTGTTCGCCCAGGCGCGCGAACATCGGCAACAGCCCCGGAAAGCGCCGCTTGGAAGCCAGGGCCGAGCCCAGCGGCGCGCCCTCGCGCACCTGCACCAGGGCGTCGAGCGCGTCGGCACGCATGGCCCGGTTGGCCAGCGTCTCGGCAGCTGCCTGCAGCGCACGCAGGATCGGAACGCCCGCGCCGGCCAGCATCGCCAGAGTGCCGGCAAAGCGTGCCGCGTTGTAGCCGCGCGCCAGGCGCCCCACGAGCGGCAGCGACAGCAGCGCCGCATCACTGCGCATCCGGAAGGCCTCCGAGCGGCGCATCAGCACGAGTGCCACGATTGCGCCGCCCACCAGCAGCAGCACGACGAAGCCCCACTGGCGCACGAAGGCACTGATGGTGAGCATGGCCACCGTCAGCAGCGGCAGCGCCTGGCGCGAGGTGGTGAAGACGCTGGCCACCTGCGGCACGACGTAGGTGACGAGGAAGACGACGATGAGCAGCGCCACCCCCGACACGATGGCCGGG
>JBIIED010000354.1:0-3107 GCA_044237995.1 Rubrivivax sp.
CATGGTCGTCTGCCGGCCCGTTGCGAGGGCGGCGCGGATGGAGAGGCGCGGGCGCGCAGGCTGGCCCGTCGGCGCAGGCTACGCGACGGACGGCGCGAAGTATCGTGCAAAGCGATCGCGCACGTCCGGCGGCTGGGCTCGCGTATGGGCCTGGGCCTCGGCTGCGAGCCTACGGTCGTCGCAGCGCGTCGCCGAACCCGGCGGGACACTCAACACGCGCGGAGGCCAGCTGGATGCTCGCAGCGCCGAGACGAAACGAGACGAGCCGGGCACGAGCTCGACGAGATGGCTCACCCGGTCGGTATGCGGCTGGCAGACGATCGCGATCAAGGGACGCATGAAGCCCTGCTGCCTGCTCGGCAGGTGGGTCGCTGCGGTGCGGGGAGGCAGCGGGGGGCAACGTCCGCGGCGGGGTCGGGTGCTTGCCCCCGGTGGCATAGTCGGCCCCCTTCGCCCGGTGGCGCCCGCCCTTCAGGAATGCCGATGTTTCGCAGCAAGTACCTCGACTACCGTGAGCTCATGGCCCAGTTGACCGCCTGGGCCGAGCAGCACCCTGGAATCGCGCACCTGTCCACGCTGGGCACCAGCGCGGAGGGCCGCCCGATCCCGCTGCTCACCATCGGCCGCCATCCGGAGCAGCAGCGCGCGGCGGTGTGGGTGGACGGGAACATCCACGCCTCCGAGGTGTGCGGCTCGAGCGTGGCGTTGGCGATCGCGGAGGATCTGCTGGCCCTGCACGGCGGCCGCAACGAGGCAGGCGGCAAGCCGCTGCCGGCCCACCTGGCCGACTCCTTGCGCGCCACGGTCTTCTACATCGTGCCGCGGATCTCGCCCGACGGCGCCGAGACGGTGCTCCAGTCCGGCCGCTACGTGCGCTCCAGCCCCGTGAACGACCGTGCCGCCAAGGGGCACGCCTACTGGCAGGGTGCCGACGTGGACGGAGACGGCCGGGCCCTGACGATGCGCCAGCAGGATCCGCAGGGCGAGCTCGTCGAGCTGCGCGGCGACGATGGTCAGCCGCTGAACCCGCCGGTGATGGTCGCGCGGCAGCCCGAGGACGAGGGCCCGTTCTACAAACTCTATCCCGAGGGGCACATCGTCAACTTCGACGGGCGCACCATCCCGTCGCCCAGGTACCTGAGCGACAACCTCTACGACTTCAACCGCAACTTCCCGCTCGACTGGAAGCCCGAGCCCATGCAGGCCGGTGCCGGCCACTTCCCGGGCAGCGCCCCCGAGACCCGCGCGGTGCTCGAGTTCGCCACCGCGCACCCGAACATCATGGTGTGGCTCAACCTCCATACCTTCGGAGGCGTGCTGATCCGCCCGCTGGGCGACAAGCCCGATTCCAAGATGAACCCCGGCGACCTCGCCATCTACGAGCAGGTCGAGGCGTGGATGACCGAGCACACGGGGTACCCCACCGTGAGCGGCTTCCACGAGTTCCTCTACGAGCCCGACAAGCCGATCCACGGCGACCTGTCGGAGTACGCCTACGCCCAGCGGGGAGCGCTGTCCTACGTCATCGAGCTCTGGGACATCTTCCGGCAGCTCGGGATCGAGCGCAAAAAGCCCTTCATCGACCACTACGGCAAGTTCACGCGCCAGAACGTACGCGCCCTGGCCGCCTTCGACCGCAGCCACAACACGGGCCGGATCTTCGGCCCCTGGCGCAAGGTGCAGCACCCGCAGCTCGGCGAGGTGGAGGTGGGCGGCTACGACCCACGCGTGGGCATCAGTAACCCCCCGCTGGAGCAGCTCGACGCCACCTGCCGCGCGCAGTCGGCCGCCTTCCTGCGCGTGGCCGCGCTGGTGCCGAGGGTGGAGTTGGAGCTGGTGAGCCAGACGCGCGAGGAGCCGGGCGGCCCGACGCGCATCGAGCTGCGCGTTGTCAACCGGGGGTACCTGGCCAGCTACGGCATCCCGTCGGCCAAGGCGCTGCCGCACGCCGAGCCGATGCGCATGACCGTCCAGGCCGCGGACGGTGCCCGACTGCTGGCGCCTTCGGAGGCCGTGATTGAGATCGGCCACCTCGAGGGCTGGGGCTCGGGCCTGTATGGAGGCTCCAGCGTGTTCTCACCCTGGACGCGCGGCAACGCCCACGAGCGCTTCGTCACGTTGCTGGTGCAGGGCTCGGGCCGGGTGAAGGTGCAGGTGCGCAGCTGCCGGACCGGGAACTTGTCGATCGAGGTTCCGGTGGCCTGAGGCCCCTGGTTCGTCGGCGCGTGCTGCCTTCGCGTACCGGCGGCGGCCTGTTCAGCCGAGCGCCAGCTTGGCCGCCCCTAGCACCAACATTCCCGCACCGGAGGATACATGCTGAACTACCGACACCTCCACTACTTCTGGGTCGTCACCAAGGAAGGTGGCTTCGCCCGTGCCGCCGAACGGCTGGACATGGCGGTGCAGACCATCAGCGCGCAGGTGCGCGAACTGGAGAAGGCGTTGGGCCACCAGCTGCTCAAGCCCTCGGGCCGTGGCGTGGCCCTCACCGAGGCGGGCCAGGCCGCCTTCGCGCGCGCCGAGGAGATCTTTCTGCTGGGCCAGGGCATCCCAGACGAGGTGCGCGAAGCGGCCAGCGGCAAGGTGGCTCGACTCGCGGTCGGGCTCTCCGACGGAATCTCAAAGCTGGCCGCACATGCGCTGCTGGAGCCCGTGTTGAGCACCCCCAACCTCCGGTTGGTCTGCCACGAAGGAGAGTTCGAGCAGCTGTTGGGCGAATTGGCGTTGCATCACCTGGACCTGGTGCTGGCCGGCCAGGCGGCACCGCGCAACCCGAACCTGCGCCTCACCAGCGAGCGGCTCGTCGATTCATCGGTCGAGTGGTACGGCCCGTCCCGGCTGGTCGGAAAGACCGAGCGCGACCGGTTTCCGAAGAGCCTGAACGACCTGCCGGTGCTGCTGCCCACGGGGCACTCCGCGCTGCGCCCGACGCTGGATCACTGGTTCGAGTCGCAGGGCCTGCGGCCTCGCATCGTCGGAGAGTTCGAGGACAGCGCCCTGCTGGCGGTGTTTGCGGCTCGCGGGCTTGGCGTGTTCCCGGTCAGCCGACTCGGAGCAGACGACGTCGGCCTGATGCGCGGCCTCCGGCTGCTGGGAAGCAGCGATGG
>JBIIED010000353.1:0-3107 GCA_044237995.1 Rubrivivax sp.
CCATCGAGAATCTGCCCGAGCGCGAGCAGTACGTGATGAGCATGTACTACGAGCACGACATGAACCTCAAGGAGATCGCCGCCGTGCTGGGCGTGACCGAGAGCCGCGTGTGCCAGCTGCACAGCCAGTCGATTGCCCGCCTGCGCACCCGCATGCGCGAGTGGTAGGGTGGGGCTGCCTCGTCGGCGCTGCCGACGGATGGCACAAGCCACAAGGGGCCCGATGGGCCCCTTTTGCATGATGACGAGGGGCCCAACCGGTCCCCTTTGCAAGAACAAAAGGGGCCCCGACAGGCCCCTTTTGCATGAAGACGCCCGATGGGCCCCGGTTCAGGCCGTCATCGCCCCGGTACTGGTGGCGCGCAGCGCGTGGCCGCCTGCGCCGTACCCCGCCACAACCGGTGCGGGCATCAGCACATCGATGGCGCGATCCAGCGCCGCCGTGGCGCGGGCCAGCGACTCGCGCTGCGCGGCCACCTGTGCGCTGGCCAGCGCCAGGCGCTGGCGCATCGGCGCGGGCACGCCGCCGCGGCGCGCGGCGATGCGGAAGGTGTCCACCGCGCTGGAGAGGGCGCGGTGCAGTTCGCTGGCCGCTGTCTCCAGGGCCGCGGGGTCGTCCGCCCTGAGCGCCTCGGTGAGGGCGCCCAGGCGATCCTCGACGCGTGCCAGCGGGGCTTCGAGCTCGGGGGCCATCTCGGCACTGCCGGGACGGTTCACGACGATGTATCCGCTCATGTGCGGCTGCAAAGGCAGGGCCGGGTTCGGCTCAGCGCGAACCGCGGCTGAGCAGTTCCTGCGCGTTGTAGATCAGCTTGTCGGCGATCGCGCCGGCATCGACCTTGAAGGTGCCCTCGCGGATGGCCTGGGAGATTCGGTCGACCTTGGCCTGGTCGAAGCTGCCCTCGCCACTGGCCTGGACGGACACGTTCTCCGACAGGTCAACGCGGGTGCTCTGCACCACCCCCGGCTGCTCCTGCACACGGCCGGGCGCAGGCTTGCGCTCGGTCACTGCAGGGGTGCCGATCAAGGCCGAATGGTCGGTCGGTCCGATTTTCATCATGTGCTCCAGCGGGCGCAGGCCACGAGCCTCCACCCTTGCATCGCTCTATCGGGCGTTTGTGGCCCCGACTTTAGCCCCGGATGTCGAAAATTGCGCGACACCCCCTGTTCAGGGGGGGTGCCGGGCCTGCGTGGAGGCTTCACAGGTCCACCTCCACCATCCGTTCACCCTTGGCGCGGCCGCTCACGACGCGCCCGCCTTCGGTGCGCACGCGCACCAGTTGCCCCTCCAGCCCCGGCGTCAGGGCGGTGCCCTCGCCGGTGATCGAGAAGCCGCTTCCGGAAACCAGCAGTCGCACCGGGTCTCCCGCAGCGAACCACTGGCGCTTGCGCAGGTCGGATTCGCGCACCGCCTGGCCGGGGGTCAGCGGGCGCGTGAGCGCACGGCCGAGGAGCCCCTGGATGTCGGTGAAAACCGGCGAATCTGAAGCTGTCCATTCCGCCTCGGCCTCCTCCACGTGCTCCGGGCCGAGCGCCGTGCCCGCCGAAAGCGGCTGGCGCGCCACGAGCGCGGGCGCGAAGACCTTGACCGTCAGGGGCATCGTCACGTTCCAGGCCACCGGGCCCTCGACGCAGCGCAACCCGATGCGGGTGCGCCCCCATGCGCGGTGGCCCGCTGGCAGGTAGGGCTGCACCTTGCTGCAGGGGGCGAGATTGAGCCGGGGATCCAGGCTGCCCGGGATGACCTCCACGCGCAGGCCGGGGCGCCCGGCGAAGGCTGCGCGCGTGGCCTGGGTGGCCAGCGGCTCGACCTGGCTGAACCATGCGGGAGCGGCTGCTGCGGCGTCGGTGGCCACGGGCGCGGCGGGTGCCGCGGGCGCAGGCGCCGAGGCGGCCGCGTTTCCGATCCACAGCGCCAGGCCGGCGGCACGCAGGGCGGCGGCCGGCACGCTGGCAAGGGAGGTGGGGAGATAGTCTTTCACGGGCTGGAACTTTAGGGGTGCAGCGCTGCGCAGAGGGCTGGAATTGCGCCATCCGAGCGCGCCTGTTCGACGCATCGCAACCAGCCCGGCGGCCGAGAATCGTCGCCCATCCCCGGGAACTTGAGCCCAGGGTGCGCATCAGTTGCGGAGCACCTCATGATCAACCGGCTCAGCCAGAACATCGACTTCCACGCCCAGGCGCTCGTCCTGCGCTCGGAGCGTCAGCGACTGATCGCAAGCAACATCGCCAACGCCGACACGCCAGGCTACGTGGCCCGCGATTTCGACTTCTCGCGGGCGCTGAGCGACGCCACGGCCGCCAGCCGGGCCGGGGGGGCTGCCAGGCGGCCTTCCGCGCTGTCCGGGTCGGAGCTGGCGCTGCGCTACGCCTCCAACCCGCAGGACAGCATGGACCGCAACACGGTCGACATGGACCGCGAGCGGGCCTCGTTTGCCGACAACACCGTCAAGTACGAGGCGACGCTGCGCTTCATCACGCGCAGCATGCGCACGATGATGGACGCGATGAAGAGCCACAGCGGCGGCTGACCCGCCGCCCAAGGAGAACCGACATGAGCATGTCCCGCATCTTCGACATCGCCGGCAGCGCCGTGAGCGCGCAGAGCCAGCGCCTGAACGTCGTGGCTTCCAACCTGGCCAACGCCGACACCGTGGCCGGCCCCGACGGCAAGCCCTACAAGGCGCGCCAGGTGGTGTTCCAGACCGAGCTGATGGGTGCGGCCGGCGCGCTGGGCTCGCAGGCCTCGGCCGGCGTGCGCGTGACCAACGTCGTCGAGTCCGACACCCCGGGCCGGCGTGTGCACGATCCCAAGCACCCGGCTGCCGATGACCAGGGCTACGTCACCTTCAGCAACGTGAGCTCGGTGGAGGAGATGGTCAACATGATCTCCGCCTCGCGCTCCTACCAGAACAACGTCGAGGTGATGAACACCGCCAAGCAGCTGCTGCTCAAGACGCTGCAGATGGGCCAGTGACGCGATGAGCACGATCACCGCCACCACCCCCTCCGGCGCGGAGGCCACCTCCGTCACCGCCTCGGGCAAGACGGCCGAGAAGGCGCTGTCGGCCAGCGAGATGGGCGACCGGTTCCTGAAGCTGCTGGTGA
>JBIIED010000355.1:0-3106 GCA_044237995.1 Rubrivivax sp.
GAAGACGATCCAGGAGGTGGTGGAGTCGTCCTCCAGCGTGAGCGTGGACCCCGAGCGCGTGCGCATCGTGCTGCCCGAGGACTTCCAGATGCCCGCCGGCGGCGTGCACATCCGCTGGCCCGACTCGGCGCTGGAGCAGGAAGCGCGGCTGATGGACTACAAGTGGTACGCCGCCCTGGCCTACATCCGCGCCAACCGGCTCAATCACAACGTCATCGAGGGGCCGTCGGACCGCTTCGGCCTGATCGCCAGCGGCAAGGCCTTCAACGACACGCGCCAGGCGCTGGCCGACCTGGGCCTGGACGACGACGCCTGCCGCCGCCTGGGCATACGGGTGCACAAGGTCAACGTGGTGTGGCCGCTGGAGGCCTCGATCACGCGCGGCTTTGCCGAAGGCCTGCAGGAGATCCTGGTGGTGGAGGAAAAGCGCCAGGTCATCGAGTACCAGTTGAAGGAGGAGCTCTACAACTGGCGCTCCGACGTGCGCCCCAACGTGCTGGGCAAGTTCGACGAGCCCGAGGGCGACTTCAGCGGCGGCGAGTGGAGCATGCCCAACCCGACGCAGAACACGCTGCTGCGCTCCAAGGCCGACCTCACACCGGCCATCATCGCCAAGGCGATTGCCAAGCGCCTGAGGAAGCTCGGCGTGGACGCCGACACCGAGCGGCGCATGCAGGCGCGGCTGGAAGTGATCGAGGCCAAGGAGCGCAGCCTGGCCGCGCTCGAGGTGAAGAACCCCGACCGCATTCCCTGGTTCTGCAGCGGCTGCCCGCACAACACGAGCACGCGCGTGCCCGAGGGCTCGCGGGCGCTGGCCGGCATCGGCTGCCACTTCATGGCGGTGTGGATGGACCGCAGCACGGTGAGCTTCAGCCAGATGGGCGGCGAGGGCGTGGCCTGGGTCGGGCAGGCGCCCTTCACCACCGATGCGCACGTGTTCGCGAACCTGGGTGACGGCACCTACTACCACTCCGGGCTGCTGGCGGTGCGCCAGAGCATCGCAGCGGGCGTGAACATCACCTACAAGATCCTGTTCAACGATGCCGTGGCGATGACCGGCGGCCAGCCCGTGGACGGCACGCTGCGCGTGCCGGAGATGACGCGCGAAATCGACGCCGAAGGTGCGAAGAAGATCGTCGTCGTCACCGACGAGCCGGCCAAGTACGACGAGGGCGAGGTGCGCGCGCGCCTGGCCCCGGGCGTCACCGTGCGCCACCGCGACGAGCTCGACGCGGTGCAGCGCGAGCTGCGCGAGATCCCCGGCTGCACGGTGCTCATCTACGACCAGACCTGCGCCACCGAGAAGCGCCGCCGGCGCAAGCGCGGCACGATGGCCACGCCGGCCAAGTCGGTGGTCATCAACGAGCTCGTGTGCGAGGGCTGCGGCGACTGCTCGGCGCAGAGCAACTGCCTGAGCGTGGAGCCGCTGGACACCGAGTTCGGGCGCAAGCGCCGCATCAACCAGAGCACCTGCAACAAGGACTTCTCCTGCGTCAAGGGCTTCTGCCCGAGCTTCGTCACCGTCGAAGGCGGCGCGCCGAAGAAGCCCAAGAAGGAGCGCACGGGCGACCTCGGCGCGATGCCCGAGCTGCCCGAACCGGCTCTGCCGGTGGCCGAGAGCGCCTGGGGCATCGTCGTGGGCGGGGTAGGCGGCACGGGCGTGATCACGATCGGGCAGCTGCTGGGCATGGCCGCGCACCTGGAGGGCAAGGGCGTGGTCGTGCAGGACTCGGGGGGCCTGGCGCAAAAGGGCGGCGCCACCTGGAGCCACGTGCAGATCGCCAACCGCGCCGAGGCGATCCACACCACGAAGGTCGACCTGGCCAAGGCCGACCTCGTCATCGGCTGCGACCCGATCGTGGCAGCCAGCACCACGACCCTGGCCGTGATGCAGGGCGGGCGCACCTACGTGGCCCTGAACAGCCACGGCACGCCCACGGCCGCCTTCGTGCGCGACCCGAACTGGCAGTTCCCGCAGGGAAGCTGCGAGACGGCGCTGGAGCAGACCGTCGGCAGCCAAGCGGTGGGCACCTTCGACGCCGAGGAAGTGGCGGTGCAGCTGCTGGGAGACTCGATCTACACCAACCCGATGATCCTGGGCTACGCCTGGCAAAAGGGCCGCGTGCCGCTGTCGCGCGAGGCGATCCGGCGTGCCATCGAGTTGAACGGCGTTCAAGTGGACAACAACCTCGCCGCCTTCGAGTGGGGCCGCCACTGCGCGCACGACGCCGCCGCGGTGCGGGCCCTGTACCAGGCGCGCCAGGTGATCCAGATCGTCAAGAAGCCCTCGCTGGACGAGCTCGTGGCGCGGCGCGTGGAGTTCCTGCGCGCCTACCAGGACGCCTCCTACGCGCAGCAGTACGTGCAGTTCCTCGAGCGCGTGCGCGCGGCGGAGGCCCCCCACGGGGAGGGCACGCGGCTGTCCGAGGCGGTGGCGCGCTACCTCTTCAAGCTCATGGCCTACAAGGACGAGTACGAGGTGGCGCGGCTGCACACCGACCCCGCCTTCGAGGCGCGCATCGCGCAGATGTTCGAGGGCGACTACAAGCTCGTGCACCACCTGGCCCCGCCTGCCTTCTCGACACGCAACGCGCGCGGTGAGCTCGTCAAGCAGCCCTTCCAACCCTGGGTGCGCACGGCCATGCGGGTGCTGGCACGCCTGAAGTTCCTGCGCGGCACGGCCTTCGACCCCTTCGGCCGCACCGAGGAGCGGCGCACCGAGCGTGCGCTCGTCGGGCAGTACCGCGCCTGCATCGAGGAGCTGCTGCCGGCGCTGGCGGCCGGTAACCTCGCGCAGGCCGCCGAGATCGCGCGGCTGCCCGAGGAGATCCGTGGCTACGGCCACGTGAAGGAGCGGCACCTGGCAGCCGCGCGCGCCAAGTGGGACAAGCTCATGGCGGCCTGGCGCGAGGCCCACGGCAGCACAGGCGGCAGGGGCGGCACCCGAGCCGCATGATCCAGGGCACCGATCCGCTGGCGGCCGCACGGGCGCAATCCGTGCCGCGCGTGCCCTTCCTCGTGGAGGGCGAGCACGTGGGCTCGGTGGCGAGCGCCCACGTGCCGAGGCTGGCAGCCTGGCGGCAGTGGATCGCCGCGGACGCCTCGG
>JBIIED010000103.1:0-10542 GCA_044237995.1 Rubrivivax sp.
ATCTCGGCCTTCCTCATCGTGGTCATCTCCACCACCGCGGCGTACGCCTTCGCGCGGCTGCGCTTTGCGCGCAAGGACGCCATCCTGAGCAGCATGCTCGTGCTGCAGATGTTCCCCGTGGCCGTGGCCCTCGTGGCCGTCTACGCCATCTTCGAGGGCCTGGGGCAGGCGGTGCCGTGGCTCGGCATCGAGACGCACGGCGCGGTGATCGTGGCCTATCTCGGCGGCGTGGCCACCCACATCTGGACCATCAAGGGCTACTTCGACTCCATCCCCGTGGAGATCGAGGAGTGCGCGAAGGTCGATGGCGCCACGCACTGGCAGGCCTTCCGCCGCGTGCTGCTGCCCATGGCGGTGCCCATCCTCATGGTCGTCTTCGTGCTGGCCTTCATCGGCACCATCATCGAGTACCCGGTGGCCTCGATCCTCTTGCGCGAGGAGCCCAACCTGACGCTGGCCGTGGGCTCGAAGTTCTACCTCTACGAGCAGAAGTACCTGTGGGGCGACTTCGCCGCGGCGGCCGTGCTCTCGGGGCTGCCGATCACGCTGGTCTTTCTGCTGGCGCAGAAGTGGATCGTCTCGGGGCTGACATCCGGGGGGGTCAAGGGATGAGCCAGCCGGGTTGGTTGGTTGCGCGTGCGATCGCCCCGCTGCTGGCCGCTGCCGTGGCGCTTCCAACTTCCCTGCACGCACAGACCATGACGTCTTCCTCCCCCCACCACGCCAACCGATTCGACCGCGCCGTGGCCGGCACCTACGAGGCGCGCGAGCGCGACTGGCGCCAGGGTGCGGTCGTCTACCAGGTGCTGGTGGACCGCTTCGCGCCCGCGGCCGACCTCGCCGCCAAGCGCCACCTCTACCCCGCCCCCAAGCAGCTGCGCGACTGGAGCGAGGAGCCGCGCGCGGGCCGCTACCTCGAGTCGCACAAGCTGTGGAGCCACGAGATCGACTTCTGGGGCGGCGACCTCGCGAGCCTGAGGAGCCGCCTGGCCTACGTGCAGCGCCTGGGTGCGGACGTGCTCTACCTCAACCCCATCTGCCTGGCCTACACCAACCACAAGTACGACGCGCTGGACTACCAGCAGGTCTCGCCCGAGTACGGCACGCGCGAGGACGTCAAGGCGCTGGCGGCCGACCTGCGTGCGCGCGGCATGAGGCTCGTGCTCGACGGCGTCTTCAACCACATGGGCCGCAATTCGCCGGCCTTCCGGGAGGCCGAGCGCGACCCGACCTCGCCCTGGCGCGAGTGGTTCGTCTTCGGGGCGCAGTACGCCGGCGGCGCGCGCACCTGGTGGAACGTGCAGAACCTGCCCGAGCTCAACCTGGAGAGCCCGCGCGTGCGCGAGCAGCTCTGGGGCGCACGTGACTCGGTGGTGCGCAGCTGGCTGCGCGATGGCGTCGACGGCTGGCGCCTGGACGTGGCCTTCGACATCGGCTTCAACCTGCTCGAGGAACTCACGCGCGCGGCGCACGAGGAAAAGCCCGGCTCGCTCGTCGTGGGCGAGATCGCCAACTACCCCAAGGAGTGGTTTCCGTCGGTCGACGCCGTCATGCACTTCACGCTGCGCCACCTGCTGCTGCGCACCGCGCGCGGCCAGCTCGAGGCCGCCACCGCCCTGCGCATGATCGACCGCATGGTCACGGAAACCGGCATCGAGAACATGCTGCGCAGCTGGATCTACCTGGACAACCACGACACGCGGCGCCTGGCCACCGAGCTGCCCGATGCGCGCCAGCGGCGCCTGGCGCAGGTGCTGCAGTTCACGCTGCCGGGCTCGCCCAACCTCTACTACGGCACCGAGCTCGACATGACCGGCGGCGACGATCCCGAGATGCGCGCGCCGATGCGCTGGGACCGTGTCGAGGCCGGCCACTCCACTCTCGCGTGGACGCAGCGCCTGGTGGCGATGCGCAAGGCGCACCGCGCGCTGCGCATCGGCGACTGGCGCCCGATCAGCGCACACAAGCTCTTCGCCTTCGAGCGCCACACCGACCGCGCCGGCGACACGGTGCTGGTGGTGGCGAACCCGGGTGCGCAGGAGGTGGAGGAGACGCTGCTCGTGGCCAACTCCAAGCTGATGGACGGCTCGCGCTTCATCGACGTGCTGGGCAGCCTGCCGGGCGAGGCTCCACGCCTGCAGGCGGCGCTGCTCACGCTCAAGCTGCCCGCGCACGGCTTTGCCGTGCTGCGCGTGGACGCCTCGCCCACGCCCGAGGGCTACTCGAACTACAAGCGGGTGCAGTGAGGCCCTACTTCTTGCCCAGCCCCATCTGCCGGCCCACCTCGGTGTAGACCCGTGCGCGCTCGCGCATGAACGCCTCCATCTGCTCCACGCCGACGTTGACGAGCTCGAAGCCGCTGCGCGCGGCCATCTCCTTCATCTCCGGGTCGGCGTTGAGCGCGGCCCACAGGTCGCTCAGCCGCTTGCGCGCCTCAGGCGGCGTCGACTTGGGCACGCCAATCCCGCGAAAGGCCCCGTCCACCCAGTCCACCCCAAGCTCCTTGAAGGTCGGCACGTCGGGCAGCAGCGGGTGGCGCTTGTCCATTGCCACGGCCAGTGCCCGCACGCGGCCCTTGTTGTTGACGGCAAAGGCCGTGTAGGACATCACCGCGTCCACGTGCGCGCCCATCACGGCGGTGGCCATGTCGCCCGTGCCCTTGAAGGGCACGTAGGTCGTCTTCAAGGCGAAGTCGCGGTTCAGCCGCTCGTGCGCGGCGTGGTTGGCCGAGTTCAGCCCCGAGCCGCCCAGGCTCAGCTTGCCGGGGCTCGCCTTGGCCGTGCGCACGAAGTCGGCGAAGGTCTTGAGCGCGCTTTGCTCGGGCACGATCAGCGCATCGGGCGTGTAGTGGAACCAGAAGACCGGCGTGATGTCCTCGGTCTTGTATTGCACCGTGCCTTCCATGGGCTGCAGCACGGTGTGCGGCAGGTTGATGCCCACGATGTTGAGCCCGTCTCCGGGCAGCGTGTTCATCGTCGTCCACATGAGCGCGCCGCCCGCGCCGGCGCGGTACTGCACGATGGTCTCGATGGCCGGGCAGCGCTTCTTGAGCACCGCCTGCTGGTGGCGCGCCGAGAGGTCGGACTCCCCGCCTGGCGGGAAGGCCTGCCAGTACTGCACGTTGCCGCCCGGGCAAGGCTGGGCGAGCGCGGGCAGGGTGGCGGCGGCGGTAGCGAGGGCGGCGGCGAGCAGCGCCGCGGCGCGGTGCAGGCGGAGGGGGGTCATGGAGGTTCCTTCGTGGCGCGAGGCCAGGCCAGTGTGGCTCCGCCCGGGCGGGATGTCATGGGGGCTTCCCTCAGCCTGGAGCAACGCTCCAGGCCCGAAGGCTTGGCGCAATCGAAGCCGAAGGCCCCTGCGCCGCCCTCAGCCCGCCGCGAGGTGCCGCGCGAGGAACTTCTCCACCCGGCCCCAGAAATCCAGGCGCGTTTGGGTGCGCCACCAGCCGTGGCCCTCGTCGTCGTAGACCACCCACTCCAGATCCCGGTTGTGGGGGCGAAGGGCGTCGCGCAGCCGCTCGCCGTGCACCAGGTCCACCCGCCGGTCCAGCCGACCGTAGGCGAGCATCAGCGGCGAGCGGATGCGCGAGGCGTGCGTCATCGCCGAAGCCTGCTTGAGCAGCTCCGCGTCCGCAGCGGGGTCACCCAGCACGACGCTGAGCTGGTGGCGGCTCGCGTCGCGCGTGATGTCGGTCCACGTGGAGGAGTGCAGCAGCATCGGGTCGGTCACGCCCACCCAGCTCACGCCGCAGCGGAAGATCTCGGGGTGCCGCACCAGGCCCATCACGGTGGCGTACCCGCCATAGGAGGCGCCGGCAATGGCGATGCGCTTGGCGTCGGCCACGCCCTTGTCGACGGCCCACTTGGCGCAGTCGGCCAGGTCGTCCTGCATCGCCAGGCCCCACTGCTTGAAGCCGGCGCGGAAGTGCCGGTCGCCAAAGCCCGTGGAGCCGCGGAACTCCGGCTGCAGCACGGCGTAGCCGCGGGAGGCCAGGAACTGCACCTCGGCGTCCCACTGCCAGCTCGCCCCGCGCAGCCAGGGCCCGCCGTGCACGAGCACCACCATCGGCAGGCCGGTCTTCTTCGGGCCCGGCGGCAGCGTCAGGTAGCACGGGACCTCCAGGCCGTCGCGCGCCGGGATGCGAACGAAATCCGTCGAGCCCATGGCGCGCGGGTCGATCGCCGGGCGTGCGGCACCGAGCCGCGTGAAGCGGCGCGTCTCGCGGTTGAAGGCCAGCGTGAGCGTGGGCTGGCGGTCGGAGTAGGCCTCCACCAGCACCCAGGGTGAGTCGCCGCGCAGCGGCACGCCCAGGCGGTTGACGGTGGACTTCAGCGCCCCGTCGATGGTGCCCTGCAGCGCCTCGAGCTTGGGGTCGAGCCACTGCGTGACCTCGGCGTCCACCGTGTAGCGCCAGCCCAGCACGCGCGAGCCGTCGTTCAGGATCGCCGGGTGCAGGTCGAAGCCTTGGGAGGCGAGCACGGGCTCGGCCGACAGGCGCCCGGTGGCGGGGTCCATCGTGTAGAGGGCCTGCTTGTCCCCGCGCGCCGCTTCCACGTAGACCGTACCCTGCGCATCGATGTGACGCGGCCAGATGGCAGCCTGCGAAAAGAGCGCGAATTCGGTGACCGGCTTCCACTGGTCGCCGTCGGCGCGCAGCACCGTGATGCGGTCGCCGCGGCGCGTGGTCACGAAGGCGGGCCGGCCCTGTGCGTCGAAGGTCCACTGGAAGGCTTGAGCAGGCGTGTCTACCGCCACCGCCCGGCCCGAGCGCGTGTTCAGGCGCTGCAGCCGGAAGTAGTCGACCTTCTCCGCGCTCATCTCCTCGGGGCGCACCACGTAGACGTCGTCGCTGCCGGGCGTGCCCACGGTGCGCAGCATCCGCGTGTTCCAGGGCAGCTCCGGGGTGCCCGAGGAGCCGCCTACGCGCCAGAGTGCCACCCGCGTCTCGACGAGTTGCCGAAAGCTCGTGCCGTCGCGGTCCACCGCGAAGAGCCCCTGTCCGCTGTGGTCCGACTCGGCGTCCAGCACGAGCCGGCGTTCGTTGACCCACGCAAAGTTGCGCACGCCCGCGTCCTTGAAGGCCGCCACCACCGTGGGCTGCATCGTCTGCAGGTCCAGCACCGCCAGCACCGCGTGCTCGCCCTCGCCCGAGCCGGCCACGCGCATCGCCACCGCGCGGCCGTCGGGCGACATCGCAGCGGCCGACAGGCTTGGCTGGTTGAAGAAGGCGGTGAGCGGCGCAGCCGCGGGTACAGGCGCCGGGGTGGGAGCCGGTGCGACAGCCGCCCCGCTACCCTGCGCCTGGGCGCCTGTTCCCGCCAGCGCGGCTGCGGCTGCGGCTGCCTGCAGCACGCGGCGCCGCGGCAGGCGGGGGTACGTTTCGTGCAGATCGTCGGTCATGGTGCAGGCTCCCAAGGAAGCGGTGGAGGCTGTGGAAGGGGTGGAAACGTTGGAAGGGTGTGGGTACGCCAAGCTGCCTGCGGGTCTTCAGACCGCCGGCGCTTCGCAGTGGCGTGCGATGAACTCTTCGTGGCGGGGCATCACCTGCACGCACTTGCCGATCACGTCCTCGATGCCGTCGAGAAAATCCTTGACCTCGGCATCCGGGTAGATGTCGACGATGGGGTTGTAGCCCTGCGGCATCAGGCCCTGGCCGAGGAAGACCTGCAGCCAGCTCACCGGCGTGAAGAGCTCGGCCGCCTCGCGGAAGATCCGGCCCTGGCTGCGGAAAAGCTCCATCCGCCGCGTGAGCGATTCCGGCACGGGCATGTCGCGCATCCGGCGCCAGAAGGGCGAGTCGTCGCGCTGCGTGAGCTTGTAGTGCAGGACGATGAAGTCGCGGATGCGCGTGAACTCGAAGTCCATCTGCGCGTTGAACTCGTCGATGTCGGGCTGGCTCAGCCCCTTGGCCGGGAAGAAGGTGATGAGCTTGTCGATGGCCACCTGGATCAGGTGGATGCTGGTGGACTCCAGTGGCTCGAGAAAGCCGCTGGCCAGGCCCACGGCCACGACGTTGCCGTTCCAGACCTTGCGCCGCTTGCCCGTGACGAAGCGCAGCGGCCGGGGCTGCGCGCGCGGCTGCCCATCGAGGTTGGACAGCAGCACGGCGGTGGCCTCGTCGTCGCTGATGTAGTCGCTGCAGTACACGTGCCCGTTGCCGATGCGGTGCTGCAGCGGGATGCGCCACTGCCAGCCGCTGGCGTGCGCGGTGGCGCGGGTGTAGGGCGTGAACTCGCCGCCGTGGTCGCAGGGCACGGCCACCGCGCGGTTCACCGGCAGCCACTCAGACCAATCCTCGTAGCCGGTCTTGAGCGCCTGCTCGATGAGCAGCCCGCGGAACCCCGAGCAGTCGATGAAGAAGTCGCCTGCCACGCGGCGCCCGTCGTCCAGCAGCACGCCGGTGACGTGGTCACCGCCCTCGCGCTGCATCACCTGCGCGATCTTGCCCTCCACACGCTGCACGCCGCGCGCCTCGGCGTAGCGGCGCAGGTAGCGTGCGTACAGCCCCGCGTCGAAGTGAAAGGCATGCACGATCTGCGACAGCGGCGACTTGCTCATGCCCGGGTCGGCGCGCATGAACTTGTTGGCCTTGCAGGCCATGCGGTTGATCGAGTAGTGCTCGATGTCGCGCGCCTGGCCCAACAGGCGCATCTTGAGCCAGTACTGGTGGAAGTCGGTCGTCCACAGCTCCTGCCCGAAGACGCCGAAGCCGTGGATGTAGCGCTCCCCGAGCCCTCCCCAGTTCACGAACTCGATGCCCAGCTTGAAGGTGGCCTGGGTCTGGCGGATGAAATCGTCCTCGTCGATCTCCAGGATGTCGTTGTACAGGCGGATCATCGGGATCGTGGCCTCGCCCACGCCGACGGTGCCGATCTCGTCGGACTCCACGAGATGAATCTCGAAGCGCCCTTGCAGCACCTTGGACAGGGCCGCAGCGGTCATCCAGCCGGCCGTGCCGCCGCCGACGATCACGAGGCGTTGCAAGGCGGGCTGCTCGAAGGTCGACATGGCAACTCCAGTGCGTGCATGAAGGGGGTGAGGACGCAATCGATTGTGGCGGCCCGGCCGTGCACCTGCGGGCCTTCCAAAGGAAGAACCCCGCCGGGGCGGGGTTCTTGGCAGACGGCGCCCTGGCTCGTGGCCAGGGCGGGGCCCGGCAAGGGCCCCGGGCGGTCAGGTCCGCACCGTCACAGCTTGTAGTTCACCCCGAGGAGGTAGGTCTTGCCGTACTTGACCTTCTCGATCACGTTGGCCGGCTTTTCCTTGTAGCGCTGGAACTCCGCGTTCGTCAGGTTGCCGGCTTGGAACAGCACCGACAGGCCCTTGAGGAAGCCGCGCCCGAACTCGTAGCCGAGCTGCGCATCGACGATCGACTCACCCTTGATGAAGGTGAGTTGGCGGTTGTCCTGGAAGTCGGTGATCTCGCCCAGGAAGTCCGAGCGCTGACGCTGCGCCACGCGGAACTGCCAACCATGACGCTCGTAGTAGAACTGAAGGCTCGTGACCTGGCGCGACAGGCCCGGCAGCGGCAGGCTCGCCACGCCCACGTCATTGGTGCTGAAGCCCGAGGTGGGCGGCTTGATCGAGCTCGAGGTGTCCGAGTGCGTCAGCTGCAGACCGAAGCCTTCCAGCGGCTTGGCCACCATCCCCAGCGGGAACGAGGCCGTCAGCTCCAGGCCGCTGATGCGCCCGCCGCTGCCGTTGACCGGCTTGGTGAGCACGCCCAGCGTCGAGGCGCCCGGCGGCCGGGTGGTGTTGGCCGTCACGTAGGGGCCAAAGTCGAACGGCGTGCCCTGCTGGATGATGTAGCTGTCGAGGTTCTTGTAGAAACCGGCCACGGCAAAGTAGGCCTTGTTGCCCCAGTATTTCTCATACGACACATCCAGCGCGCTGGCGCGGAACGGCTCGAGTTCGGGGTTGCCGCCGCCGCCCTTGAACTTGTTCTCGCCGTTGTCGAAGCCGAAGCCAAAGGCCGAGCGCATGTCGGCCATGTTCGGGCGCGCCATCACCTTGGCCGCGCCCACGCGCACCACCGAGTCGTTGCCGATGTCGAAGTTGACGTTCAGGCTCGGCAGCAGGTCGCTGTAGGACTTGCCCCCGCGCGAGATCACCTCCACGCAGGTGTGCGCGGCGCCGTTGCAGCGCGAGGTGTCGATGTTGAAGCCCTGCGACGACTGGCTCGTCTGCACGAACTGCAGGCCCACGTTGCCCTTGTACTCCACGCCCCCGAGCTTGCCGTCGAGGTCGCTGCGCACGTAGCTCGTCGTGACCTCTTCGGTGACCTTCCAGTTCTTCGCCAGGATGTCCGCGTCGCGCCAGGCAGCCTTCTGGTAAACGGTGCCCATCGAGCCGATCGGGTTCCACGCCAGGATCGGAATCCCGGTGGAGCCGGCGGTGGTCACGAAGCTGTTGGGCATGGCCACCGAGTAGCCGGAGTTGGCCGTGGTGTTGCCCACCAGCAGCAGCGCGCCTTCGACGGTCGTGCGCTCCTTGGTGCGGTCGGTCTTGTTGATGCCCAGCTCGAGCGTGGACAGCGGGCCCATCCCCAGGTCACGCTTGGCCGACAGGCGAAGCGCCTCGATCTTGTCGTCCACGCGCGGGTTCGCGATGTAGCCGTCCTGCAGCCCACCGCCCCAGCCTTGCACGTTGGTCAGGCGCATCAGCGAGGCGTCGCTGTAGTTCAGCCCGGTCGTGTACTTGACGGCGGAGGTGTCGCTGCCGTTGAAGCCCGTCCAGCTGATCGTGTCGTTGGCGTTGGTGACGTTCTTGCCCAGGCCGGCAGTCGTCTCGAAGCGCTCGGAGTTGCGCGAGACCTTCGACTCCGACAGGTCCAGCGAGCCCTTCCAGGCGCCGAGCTTGGTCTTGAAGTTCAGGCCCAGGGCCTCGAGCTCGTCCTGGTAGGCCTCGGCGTGGTTGCGGATCACGCCACGGAAGTTGTCGATGGTGCCCGAGGTGGCCACGCCACCAGAGACGGTGGCCGTGCGCAAGGTGCCGCCGCTGTCGTAGCCGCCCGTGCTCAGGCCGCCGACCGGGCCCTCCAGGCCGTGCTTGTAGGTGCCGAAGTCGCCCTTGGACTTGAAGTAGTCGACGACCACCTCGGTGTCCTTGTTGGGCTTGATCTGCAGCACCGCCATCGTGCCTTCGCGGTTGGCCACCGTCTGCTCGGTGTCCGAGCCGAAGCCGCCAGGCGTCTTGACCGTGCTGCCGCCGAACGGAACGTCGGTGACCCAGCCGCCCCAGCCGTTGAAGCGCTGGATGGCCGCGCCGTTGTCCTTCATCTTCGTGAAGCCCAGCGCGATACCGACCTTGCGGTCGGCGAACTGGTCCACGTAGGACAGCGACACGCGGTCGCCCTTGCCCTCGCCCGCGCCGGAGTCGATGCCGGTCTTGAGTTCACGGTAGTTGATGGCCGCTGCGCGCTTGCCGAAGTCAAGCGGGCGCACCGTGCGCAGGTCGATCGTCGAGGACAGGCCCTGGCCGACGAGGCCTGCATCCGGGGTCTTGTAGATCAGGATTCCGCTGAGCAGTTCAGCCGGGAACTGGTCGAACTCCACGCCGCGGCTGTCGCCGGTGGAGGCCTGCTCGCGCCCGTTGAGCAGCGCGCCGTTGAAGTCGGGCGACATGCCGCGCACGCTGATGGAGGAAGCGCGGCCGGTGACCTTGTTGCGCTGGGCGGTGACGCCAGGCAGGCGGGCCACCGTCTCGGCCACCGTCAGGTCGGGCAGCTTGCCGATGTCTTCGGCGTTGATCGCCTCGACGATGTTGTCGGAATTCTTCTTGACGCTGATGGCGCTCTCGATGGCGCTGCGAATGCCCGTGACCGTGACGGTCTGGGCCTGCTGGGCGTGCGCCGTCTGCGCCAGCACCAGCACAGCGCCGGCTACGGCGGTCAGCGTGCCGGCCGCAGCCGCGCGCCTGGTCCTCGAAACACGGTTTTCTGGGTTCACCGGTATGTCTCCTCGGCCTCTTGAGTGTGTGAAGGGATCGCCCGCGCCGGGCCGCCAAAGCACGGCCCGTGCGGACGCACAGGAACGGCTCTTTGTACCAAAACTAGCAATTTGAGAAGATTCAGGGAAACCCCGGAGTGTGGCGGGGGCGCATCGCCGGGAGCCTGGCTGTCCCTGCTCCCGCGAGGGAAAATGCACGATTCAGGCGCCGCGCGTGGATCGGGCGGCAGGAAAGGCATGTAGTGAAATTACATAGGCTTGGGTCCTCGGGGGTGTGCGGGTTGGCGCTCGCGCTGGCCGCCTGCGCCGCCTGTGCCAGCGGCGTGGCCGGGGCCGCCGGGGCTGCCCCGGCCGCGGGGGCCCCGGGTGCCCGCACCGGGCCGCTGCACGTGCCTTCGCCCGACTGGCGCGACCAGGTCATCTACTTCGTCCTCACCGACCGTTTCGCCGACGGCGACCCCCGCAACAACGACCAGGGCGCAGGCGAATTCGGCCTGGGCCAGCGCAGCCGCTACAACGGAGGCGACTTCAAGGGGCTCGCGCAGCGGCTGGACTACATCCGCGGCCTCGGGGCCACGGCCGTGTGGGTGACCCCGCC
>JBIIED010000104.1:0-10541 GCA_044237995.1 Rubrivivax sp.
GATTCGATCTTTCCGGCGGAGTTTCTGATCGACTACGTGAGGGTGTACCAGCGAAAATGAGCGGTGCCGCGTGCGCCCCTGCCGCTCGCGGCCGCCACCATGCACCTGACCCCCTTCGACACCCCCGGCCGCTTCTACAAGGGCAACCTCCACACCCACTCCACCGAGTCCGACGGCGCGCTCAGCGTGGAGGAGGTGTGCCGGCGCTACCGCGAGCGCGGCTACGACTTCCTGTGCCTGTCGGACCACTTCCTGCCGGCCTACGACTTCCCGGTCACCGACACGCGGCCCTTTCGCACGGCCGGCTTCACGACGATCCTGGGTGCCGAGGTGCACGTGCCCTCCACCACGCTCGGCGAAAAGTGGCACCTGCTGGCCAACGGCCTGCCGCTGGACTTCGAGCCCACGCGGCCCGGTGAATCGGCACCCGAACTCGCCGCACGCTGCGCTGCCGCGGGCGCCTTCGTGAGCATCGTGCACCCCGAGTGGTACGCCCTCGGCGTGGATGACGCGCGCACCATCAACGCGGCGCACGCGGTGGAGGTCTACAACCACACCTCCGCGGTGATGGCCGACCGCGGGCAGGGCTGGAGCCTGCTCGACCAGCTGCTTTCGCAGGGCCGCCGCCTGCACGCGCTGGCCTGCGACGACGCCCACTTCAAGGTCGACGATGCCTTCGGCGCCTGGGTGATGGTGCACGCCGAGGCGCGCGAACCCGAGGCGCTGACGGCTGCACTCAAGGCGGGGCGTTATTACTCTTCCACGGGGCCGGAGATTCACGCCATCCGCTTCGAGGGCGACGAGGTCGAGGTCGAGTGCTCGCCGGCAGTAGGCGTGTACCTGCTCGGAAAAGGCTCACGCGCCACGCAGGTGCTGGGGCATGACCTCACGCGTGTGAGGTTGCAGGCCTCCAAACTCGGCAAGGAGAGCTTTCGCCGCGTGGCGGTGGTCGATGCGCAGGGGCGCAGGGCCTGGAGCAACCCGTTCTGGCCTGAATCAGCCTGACGCAGCCTGCGGCGGCCGCCCGCGGCTTGCCTTCCGCCGCTTCTGCGGCTACCGCCGCGGCTGCAGCTCCAGCCTGGCCCCGGGCCGCTCGCGCCCGGCCGCGTCGTGGAACTGCAGCACGAGCCGGCCGGACTCGCCGTCGATACGCAGCACGCCGTAGGTGTGCTCGACCCTGCCCTCGTCCGTGTAGAGGCGGCGCGGGTTGAGCGCGGGGTCTACAGCTCCGCTGCCGGTACCCGCTCGCAGCGAGCCGGTGTTGGCTTCGTGGAAGTCCGCGCGGCCGTCGCCATCGACGTCGTAGGCGAAGAGGTTGGTGAAGTGCTGGTCGCCGGTGAGGAAGAGCACGTTGGCCCGCGGCAGGCCGCGGATGACCTCGGCGATCTCGCGCAGCTCGCGCGCGTAGCCATAAGGGTTGCCCGGGTTCCCGGCCGGCCAGGAGTCGCGATAGATCTGGCCCGTGGGGTCACGCTCGTTGCCCCCCTCGATGGAGAGCGGCACCGAGGACACCACCACCTGCCAGGTTGCGGTGCTGCGCCGCAGCCCCTCCAGCAGCCAGGCCTTCTGCGCCGGGCCGAGCATCGTCTTGGGCGCCGCGTCGGTGTCGCGCCGGTAGCGCGGATCGCGATAGGAACGCGTGTCGAGCACGAAGAGCTCCAGGTGCGCGCCCCAGCGCAGGCTGCGATACAGGCGCCGCGTACCGGCCGCGCCCGGCAGCACCGGGATCGGGTTCCATTCAAACATCGCCTGGCGCCCGGCCTCGGCCAAGGCCGGGTTGAAGAAGACCGACTGGCGTCGGCCGTCCACACGCGGGCGCGCAGGGTCGCCCTGGCGTAGGCGAGGGTCGGCCCGCAGTTCCTCGATACTCGGTCCCTGCAGGAGTTCCGGCAAGCCGCTGTCGTTCACGAGCTCGTGGTCGTCCCACGTGGCCACCATAGGCGTGGCACGCAGGAACCGGTCGAAGTGCGGGTCCTCCCGGTGGTAGCGCCAGTCGCGGCGGAACTCCTCTAGCGTGGCGACGTGCCCGGGCCCGGGCTTGGGCACCTGGAAGGCGTTGCCCTTGGGGAAGCCGGGATCGGGCGCTTGTGCCGAGACGGGTCGGTCCGAGTACAGCATGTCGCCCAGGGCCACGAAGAAGTCGGCGCTTTCCTCGCGCATGGGCCCGAAGATGGGCCAGCCTTCCAGCTTCGAAGGATTGCCGGCTGCGAGCCGCCCGTAGCCCTGGCCGCCGAGGTCGGCACCGAACAGCAGCTTCACGGGCTGAGCCTGTTGCACGGCGGGCGCCGTGACGAAGCCCGCGCGGGCTGGCAGCGCCGCTCCACCCTCGCGCACGAGGCGCCAATGGTGCCGCGTCGCCGCGGCCAGCCCCCGCACCTCGACCTGCATCGTCAGGCCCTGCATGGCCTCGGCACGCGCCGGCAGGCGCTGCACGGGGGTAACGAAATGGGCATCCTCCGAGACCTCGAACACGTACTCACCGGGGGCCTCGACCTGGGCCCACAACACGGCGCCGCTGGTGTGGGGGTCGCCCGTGGCAAGCAGCTGGGCCGAAGCCACGGAAACGGCCAGCGCCGCACAGGCGCACGCCGTGAACCGGAACACGGGCTTCAAGCCGGGCTTGACACCAAGGCTGCACGCGCCTGGGTTGCCGTCACGCATCGAAGTGCCTCAAGCCCTGGCTGCTGATCGCGTAACCGGTCAGGGTACGGTCCGCATGCGACAACCGCCAGTCGAGCATGCGCTGCGCCATGTGCAGGCTCAGCTCGCGGTAGGCGGGGTCCTGCGACACGTCGTGCAGCCAGTTCGGGTCGCGCTTCAGGTCGAACAGCAGGGGCGGCAGGGCCGCACAGTGCACATAGGCAGCGTCCTCTGAGCGCAGCACCGCCAGGCTGCAGTCGTCGCGCGCGATCCCGAGCCGCTCGTGCGCGCGCCCGCCAGCCAGGTCGCGGAAGTCGTACTCCCAGTGCGCCTCGGTGCGCCAGCCCGCCGGGTGCTCGCCGCGCGTGAACGGGAGCAGCGAGCGTCCGTTGCAGGGCCGGGGCTTGGGCTCACCGAGCCAGTCCAGCAGCGTGGGCAGCACGTCCACGTTTTCGGTGAAGGCGTGCACCTGCGTGCCGCGCGTGGCGTCGGCCTCGGGCCGCGGGTCGACGACGATGCAGGGTACGTGGTAACTCTGCGGGAAGTAGCCGCGCTTGGCCACCAGGTGGTGGTCGCCCAGCTGCTCGCCGTGGTCGGAGGTGAGCACGATCAGGGTGCGCTCGAGCTGCCCGCTTTGCTCCAGCAGGTCTATCACGCGGCCGAGGTGGTCGTCGACCTCAGCCACGAGCCCGAAGTAGGCTGCCCGCATGCGCGCCACGTCGTCGAGCGAGAGGTCGCGCGCGAGGCCAGGCATCCAGTGCATCGCACTCTTGACCTGCATCGTGTCCAGGATCAGCCGCGTCAGCGGGTGCACCGCCGCCTCGGCCTCGGCGCTGGCGGCGCGCACGGGTGGAGGCGTCTGGGCCGGATCCACCAGCTGGTGGTAAGGCGCCGAGGGCATGAACGGCGGATGTGGCCGGAAGAACCCCAGGTGCAGGAACCACGGCCGCTGCGTGCGGATGCGCAGGTAGTCGAGCGCGCCCTCGGCGCACCAGGCGGTGTCGGTGTGCGCAGCGGCGATGGGCGCAGGCGGGAACCAGCGCGGGTCGTGCTCGCCCTGGCCAGGTCTGAACAATGCCTCGTAGCGCCCGGGGATCTCGTAGCCCCGGCCCGACAGCCAGGCCAGGTAGTGTTCGCGCGGCTCCTCGAAGTCGCGCACGATGTTCCAGCCCCCGGCAATCGAGTTCGTGGTGAAGCGCGGGTCGCGCGCCGCCGTGTGGCGCGGGTCGGGGACGGTGGTGGTGTAGCCGATGAGCGCAGGCTCATAGCCGAGCTCGCGCGCGTAGGCGGGCATCGTCTTCAGGTGCGCCGCAGTGGGCGCCTCGTTCGTGATGACGCGGTGGTTCATCACGTACATCCCCGTGTGCAGCGAGGCCCTGCTCGGCCCGCAGGGAGAGCCTTGCGCATAGTGCTGCCGAAAGAGCACGCCGCGCGCAGCCAGGCGGTCGATGTTCGGCGTCGAGGCGTTGGGGTGCCCCACGCAGCGCAGAGCGTCGGCGCGCAGCTGGTCGATGACGATGAGCAGGACGTTCGGGGTCTGGGTCATGGTGTGGGCGGCGCACCCTCGGTGCGCACCTCGTGCAGTCGGATGCAGGCGGCGCGATGCCCTGCGCCGGCCTCCGCAAGCGGGGGCTGCGCCGCTCGGCAGGCCGGCGTGACGTGGGGGCAACGCGAAGCGAAAACGCACCCCGGCGGGCGCTCCACGCTGCTGGAGGGCTCGCCGTGCTGGGGCTCCCAGTTCGCCCGCACGCTCGGGTCGGGCACCGGCACGCTGGCCAGCAGCACCCGCGTGTAGGGGTGCGCCGGCCGGGCAAACACCTCCGCCGTCGGCCCCATCTCGACGAGCCGGCCGAGATACATCACCGCCACGCGGTCGGCCATCATGCGCACAACGCCCAGGTTGTGCGTGATGAAGAGCATCGTCAGGCCCAGCCGCGTGCGCAGGTCGGCCAGCACCCGCAGGATCTGCGCCTGCACCGAGACGTCCAGCGAGGACACGGCCTCGTCGGCGAGGATGAATCGCGGGGCGAGAGCCAGCGCGCGCGCAATGCCCACGCGCTGGCGCTGACCGCCCGAGAGGGCATGCGGATAGCGCTGCGCGAGCGAGGCGTCCAGGCCCACGAGCGCGAGCACCTCGGCCACGCGTGCTGCGCGCTCGGCGGGCGTGCCCACCCGGTGCACCGCGAGCCCTTCAGCCACGATCTCGCCCACCGACATGCGCGGGTCGAGCGAGGCGAAGGGGTCCTGGAACACCACCTGCATCTGGCGGCGCAGCGCACGCAGCTCGCCAGCTGGCATCCCGGTGAGGGCACGGCCGTCGAAGGTGATGTGGCCAGCGGTGGGCTCCACCAGGCGCAGCAGCGTGCGCCCGAGCGTCGTCTTGCCCGAGCCGGACTCGCCGACGAGCGCGAGCACCTCGCCCTCTCGGATCTCGAGATCGACCTCATCCACCGCGCGCAGCATCCGAGGCCGCCAGCCAGAGCCGGCCACCGGAAACCACGTGGACACACCCCGGGCGACCAGCAACTCGCGCACGGGAGCCTCGGCCTGGGGGACGTCAGCACTCACCGCGCCACCTCGATCTCTCCAAGCCGCAGGCACCGCACGCGGTGCCCGGCTCCGGCATCTGCCAGCTCAGGCAGCGCAGCGTCGCATCGCCCCGCCTGCGCATGGTCGCAGCGCGCGTGGAAGGCACAACCCGCTGGCAGACGCGTCAGCGGCGGCATCGAGCCGCGGATGGGTTCGGCCATGATGCCGTCGGGCCGCCCCACCACACTCGGCATCGAGCGCAACAGGCCCGCGGTGTACGGGTGACGGGGTGCCGAAAAGATGTCCTGCACGCCTGCCTGCTCGACGATGCGCCCGGCGTACATCACCGCGACCTCGTCAGCCATCTGCGCCACCACACCCAGATCGTGCGTGACGAAGAGCAGCGCCGTGCCCAGCTCACGCTGCAGCCGGCGCATCAACGCCAGCACCTGCGCCTGCACGGTGACGTCGAGCGCCGTGGTCGGCTCGTCGGCGATCAGCAGCCGCGGCCGGCAGGCCAGTGCCATCGCGATCATGGCGCGCTGCCGCATGCCGCCGGAGAGCTCGTGCGGGTAGGCCCTCAGGCGCGCCCGCGGGTCGGGGATGCCGACGAGCTGCAGCATCTCCAGCGCGCGTGCCTCGGCCGCAGGCCAGCCCACCGACTCGTGCCTCACGATCGCCTCGGCGATCTGCCAGCCCACCCGGAACACCGGGTTCAGCGAGGTCATCGGCTCCTGGAACACCATCGCGAGCGAGCGGCCTCGCAGCGTCTGCATCGTGGCCAGCGGCGCAGCCACCAGGTCGAGGCGGGAACTGCCAGTGTCGAGCCAGGCCGTGCCAGCGAGGCTCACCCCCGCACCGTGTGCACCCTTGCCCACGAGGCGCATCACCGCCAGCGAGGTCATCGACTTACCCGCGCCGGACTCCCCCACGAGGGCCAGCGTGCGCCCAGGCATCACGCGAAAGCTCACGCCGTCGACGGCGTGCAGCTCCCCGGCCTCGGTGTGCAGGACCACGCGCAGGTCCTGCACGTCCAGCACCGGTCGCGCGGCCTCAGTCATCGACCCTCACGTCCAGCACGTCGCGCAGCCAGTCACCCACCATCTGCACGATGAAGGTGATGGTGACGATGACCATCGCCGGGGCCACCGCCACCCACCAGGCAAAGATCAGGTGGTCCCGCCCGTCGCCCACCATGCGGCCGAGCGAGGCTGTGGGAGGCTGCACGCCGATACCCAGGAACGACAGCGACGACTCCAGCAACAGGATCGACGGGAAATTCAGCGTCAGCAGCACGATCAGCGGCGAGGCGATGTTGGGCAGCACGTGGCGCAGCGCGATCCAGGCGGTGGAGGCACCGAGCGAGCGACTCGCCTCGATGAAGGGCATCTCGCGCACCTGCAGCACCTGACCGCGCACGATGCGGGCGTAGGTCTCCCAGCGCGCGAGGCCCACGAGCAGGATCAACACGTGGATGTCCGAGCCGAAGGCGGCGATGCCCACCAGCACCAGCAACAGGAAAGGCACGGTGATGAAGACGTCCACCACCATCATCACGATGCGGTCCACCCAGCCACCGAGCAGCCCCGCCACGAGGCCGGCCGCCGTGCCCACCACCGCGCTAACCACCAGGCCAAGCAGCGCGATGCCCACGCTCACGCGGATGCCGTGGAGACAGCGCGACAGCAGGTCGCGTCCGAGCTGATCGGTGCCGAGCCAGTGGCTGCCATCGTATCCCTCGAGGAAGAAGGGAGGCTTGAGCTTTTCCAGGATGCTCGTGGCCACGGGGTCGTGGGGGGCCACCCAGGGGGCGAACACAGCCGCCAGGGCGAGTGCCAGCCCCACGACCAGGCAGGTCCGGATCGTGGTGGGCATGCGCCGCCAGGCCAGGCGGCGGCGCGAGACGTCGAGCGCGGCCGCGCTCAAGACTCCACCCTCACCCGCGGGTCGGCCACCGCGTAAAGCAGGTCCACCAGCAGATTTACACCCACCACCACGCAGGCGTAGGCAATGACCCCGAATTGCAGGATCGGAAAGTCGCGCCGGGAAACCGAGCCGGTCAGCACCTTGCCCACGCCCGGCCACGAGAACACCGTCTCGACGATAAGCGAGCCGTTGACGAGCCCCGCCACCTCCAGCCCGAGCACGGTGATCAGCGGTAGCACCGCGTTGCGCATCGCGTGCAGTCCGATCACACGCGGCTCGCGCAGGCCCTTGGCACGTGCGGTGCGCACGTAGTCCTGGTTCAGCACGTCCAGCATCGTGCTGCGCATGTAGCGCGCGTTCACCGCCATCAGAGGCAGCGCGAGCGTGATGGCTGGCAACACGTAGTGCGCGGGCGTGCTCGCACCCGTGCTCGGCAACCAGTTCAGGTGGTAGCCGAAGACGAGGATGAGGACGATGGCGATGATGAAGTGCGGCACTGCATAGCCCACAAAGGTGAAGCCCATGGCCACGCGCGCGCCGGCACGGCCGCGCCACAGTGCACTGGCCATGCCCAGCGGGAGTCCCACCAAGGTGCCGAGCACGAGCGCGAGCGCGGCCAGCTGCAGCGTGGGCGCCAGGCGCTCGGCGTAGACGGTGGTGACGGGCCGCCGTTCGACGATGCTCATGCCGAACTCGCCACGCGCGATGTTGCGCAGGTACAGCGCGAACTGCTCGGGCAGCGGGCGGTCGAGCCCCCACTCACGCTCGAGCTCGACGATCTGCTCGGGGGTGGCGCCGTCCCCGTACAGCACATCCACCGGCGAGCCGGTCATGCGGATCGCCACGAAGCACGCGGCGAGCACGAGCAGGACGGTCAGCGCCGCCCGCCCGATGCGCCACAACAGGAAGCGGATCATCCTCGGTGTTCAGCCGGGCACGGTTCTCCGCGACACCCCGCGCAAGCGCTCAACGGCCCCGCACCGCGATCTGGCCGGCGCGGAACGTCAGCTCGTAGGGCCGCTGTGCCGTGGGAATACGCCAGTCGAGGTCCTCGCGCATCGCGTAGCCCTCGTAAGGCTGGTACAGCATGATCCAGCCCGACTCGGCGTCGGCCATCTCGAGCAGCTTGCGGTACGCCGCCTGACGCTCCT
Source organism: Rubrivivax sp. (assembly GCA_044237995.1). GTDB lineage: Bacteria > Pseudomonadota > Gammaproteobacteria > Burkholderiales > Burkholderiaceae_C > Rubrivivax. The sequence goes on from JBIIED010000104.1 coordinate 8,247, forward strand.
TCGCGTCGGTGGCAAAGCGCGCCTTCTCGTAGGTACCCTTCCACTCCGGGTTCGACGGCTTCCACAGCCCGCGCTGCGTGACCCACGAGCTCGGCGACCAGTGCGTGTCGAATACGCCCATCGGATCGGGGTAGTACAGCGGGTTCGACCACGGCCTCATGTGCACGTTGGTGTGGTCGCCACTGCCGAAGAAGGCCTCGCTCTGCTTGAGCTTGACGTTGATACCCACCTTCTTCCACATGTCGGCCACGGCCTGCGCTCCTAGGTCTCCGTACAGGTAGTACTCCGGGAAGAAGACGATCTCGATGGGCTCGCCCTTGTAGCCGGCCTTCTTCAGGAGCGCCTTGGCCGCCTCCGGGTCGTGCCGGTAGAAGTTCAAGTCCGGCATGTACATCGGCTCGCCGTACTCGGTGAACTGATGCGCCTTGGGGGCCTTGCCGCGCCCACCCCACATCGCCTTCACAAGCAGCTCGCGGTCGATGGCCAGGTTCAGCGCCTTACGCAGGTCCGGGTTCGCCATCTGCGGGTGGCTCATGTTGATCACCCAGATGTGGAAGATCGGCATTGCCGCCCCCACGATCTTGAACCCGCGCACACGCCGCACGGCCGCCTCCTGGTCGGGCGGCACATTGGTGATGAAGTCCACCTCCTTGTTGACGAGCGCCGTGATGCGCGCGGCCACTTCCGGGATGCGCACGTAGGTGATGCGGTCGAAGGGCGGGCGCTCGCCCCAGAAGCGGTCGTGGCGCACGAGCACGGCCTGCTCGTTGGGCTTGAGCACCTCCACCTTGTAGGGCCCGGTGCCCACCGGCTTGAGCGCAGCCGCGTCCAGGCCCACCTTCTCCACGTATTCCGTGGAGGTGATGCCGGCATTGCGCGCCGACAGCAGGGTTTCCATCAGCGGGTCGGGACGGTGGGTGTGGATGCGCACCGTCAGCCGGTCGACCACATCCACCGACTTGAAGTTGTAGAAGAAGCGCCCGTTGGAGGCACGAAAGCGCGGGTCCTTGGGCTGGAAGACGCGCTCGAGCGAGTACTTCACGTCCTCCGCGTCCATCGTCGTGCCGTCGTGCATCACGACGCCGTCGCGCAGCTTGAGCTCCATCGTGGCGGGCGCCACCATCTTCCAGCTGGTGGCCAGCCCGGGCATGAACTTCAGCGGCGCCGCATGGTTGTCGCGCTCGATGAGCGTGTCGTACAGGTTGTGCAGGAATTGCGCCTCATTGTTGCCAGTGGCCTCGCTGACGTCCAGGGAGCGCACGTGGGCGGCCACGCCCACGCGCAGCTCGCGCGGCTGGGCCTGCACGGCCGGCGGCAGCACCGCAGCACAGGTCCACGCCAGCGCGACGAGGGCCGCACTCAAGCTGCGCGCCCCGGCACCTGCACGGCCACACAGGCCAAGACACCACTTCATCATCGCCATCTCCTCGCCACGTGACAGCCGGATACCCCGGCGAAATCCACCCCTCAGCTTGTGCGTCTCGCGTGTCAGGTCGATGAAACCCGCCGCGTGCCCGCGCTCACCACGGCAACGAATACGTCTTCGTGTTCGTGAAGCTCTTGCAGGCTTCCTGCACGCCTTCCTTGTAGCCCAGGCCCGAGTCCTTGATGCCGCCAAAGGGCGTCACCTCGAGTCGGTAGCCGGGCACCTCCCACACGTTCACCGAGCCCACGTTGAGCTCCTTGACGAAGCGCATGATGTCGTCGAGCCGGTTCGTGCACACGCCCGAGGACAGGCCGAAGGCGGTGGAGTTCACCTGGCGGATGGCGTCGTCCACATCCTTGAAGGTCATCACCGGAGAAACGGGGCCGAAGGTCTCCTCGCGCACCACTTCCATCTCGCCGCGGACCTTGTCGATGAGCGTGGGCGAGTACGAGGCGCCATCGCGCACGTTGCCGTGCAGCAGCCGAGCGCCCTGGGCCACGGCGTCGTTCACGCGGCGCTCGAACAGGCGCGCCGCCTGCTCGTCGATCACGGTGCCCATGTCCACCTTCGGGTCCAGCGGATCGCCGTAGGTCCAGGCGCGCGTGCGCGCGAGCAGCGCCTCGGTGAAGTCGGTGGCGATCTTCTCGTGCACGAACATGCGCTTGACAGCCGTGCAGCGCTGGCCGGAGTTCTTGTAGGAGCCCCCCGCGGAGAGCTCGGCGGCCTTCTCCACGTCGGCGTCGTCCAGCACGATGATGGGGTCGTTGCCACCGAGCTCCAGGATCTGCCGCTTGTACACCGCCTTGCCCGCGATGTACTTGCCAATGGGCACGCCCCCGGTGAAGGTCACGATCTCGGCGTGCTCGTTG
>JBIIED010000356.1:0-3095 GCA_044237995.1 Rubrivivax sp.
GGTCACCAGCCACGGCGGGCGCATCGACCTGCTGGCCATCGCGCCCGATGGCTCCCTGGTGCTCATCGAGCTCAAGCGCGACCGCACGCCGCGCGAGATCGTTGCCCAGGCGCTGGACTATGCGTCGTGGGTGGCTGAACTGACCGCCGACCGCATCGTCCACATCTACGACCGGTTCTCGCAGAGCGGCAGCCTGGGTGCTGCCTTTCAGAAGCGCTTCGGCATGGCGTTGGATGAGGACGCGCTGAACCAAGCCCACCAGATCATCATCGTCGCGGCCGAGCTCGACCCCTCGACCGAACGCATCGTGGCCTACCTGAACGCACGCGACATCGCGATCAACGTCGTGTGCTTCCAGGTCTTCGAGCACGGCGGGCAACAGCTGCTGAGCCGCGCGTGGCTGATCGATCCCAGCGAAACCATTGTGCTGCCCTTGCCCCCCGACCCCGACCGGGAGCCGTGGAACGGGGAGTTCTATGTGTCCTTTGGTGACCCGACAAGCAGAAGCTGGGAGGATGCGCGGCGCTACGGATATATAAGTGCGGGTGGCGGCACGTGGTACAGCCAGACGCTCAAGCGCCTCGCCCCTGGCGATCGCGTGTGGGTGAAGATTCCGCAGACGGGTTACGTCGGCGTCGGCGTGGTCGAACAGACGGTGCAGCCCGCCAACTCGTTCATGGTGGTCAGCGACGAAGGCGAGCGGCTAGCGATGGATGTAGTGACCCACGGCGAAAGGTACCGGGCAACTGCGAACGACCCCGAACTCGCCGAGTACTTCGTTCGGATCAATTGGCGGCAGACGGTGCCCGAGAGTCAGGCCTTCAACGAGGTGGGCCTCTTCGGCAATCAGAACTCGGTGTGCCAGCCGACCACGCCGAAGTGGCGCCATACGGTGGAGCGGCTGAAGGCGGCGTTTCCGAAGTGGGCCGGGTGACTGAGGCCTCCGCGACCGATCAAGACGACGGCAAGGTGAGATTTCCGTGTACACGCGCATGTACACATCAGCCCCAAACCGCGTGAACCCCAGCATTCACGCGGCTTCCCGGCGATCTTGAAGTTCTGCATCGGGAGATAGGCTCCCGGCGGCCGCTTGAAGCCCGCGCGCGCCGCGCGCCGCCAGCCCCGCGCGCCTACACCCAGCGGCTCACCCGAACCGCCCCCGCCGAGCCCGCGCCCACGACCCACGTCCAGCCCGCGGTCAATGCTGCCTGGAGCCCCGCGCGCGGGGCCGCTGCGCGACGCGCGCGCGCATCGTCGCGGTGCACGAGCTCATCCTCCCGGCACGCCGCCAGCAGCGCGCGCAACTCCGCCAGCGAGGCCCGCACCGGCGGCTCGGCGCCAGGCGCCAGCGCGTCGATCAGCGCCAGCTGCGCCGCGTAATGGGTGTCGACGAAGGTCTCCACCGCCTCGATCGTGGCGTACACCGTGCGCGGGCCGAAGCAGGCCGGCAGCGCACCCGTGAGCCAGCCCGCCACTCTCCACAGCGGCAGCAGCCGGCTGCGGCCCGAAGGCGGCACCACTTCCTCGATGAGCGCGAGGTGCCGCGACTCGGTCTCCAGGTGGTGCTGCGCGAAGGCACGCAGCGTGTCGTCTCGTGCCACCGCGAGCACCCCGCGGTAGATCATCACCGCACCTGCTTCGCCGGCGTGGTCGGTGCGCAGCTCGCGCTTCAGCGCAGCGGGCCAGCCGTGCCGCAGTCGTTCATCCGTGGACATGGCCCCATCCTAGACCGCTTCGGCCGCGCGGGCCGGCACAGGCATCATCGCTGCCGTGACCTCCTCGACCCACCCCTGGCAGGCGCTGTCGGCCATGCTGCTCGTGCAGGTGCTGGTGGCGTTGGCCAACGCGGCCGCACCGGTGCTCGCGCCGGCGGTGGCGCCCGAGCTCGGGTTCGCGCCCGAGCGCATCGGCCTGTACGCGGCGGTGAGCTACCTGTGCGCGGCGATCACGGGCCTGCACGCGGGCGAGGGCGTGGCGCGGCTGGGCGCCGTGCGGCTCAACCAGATCGCGCTGTTGGCCTGTGCGGCCGGTGCGATGGTTGCGGCGCTTGCACCGGCTTCGGCGCTGCTCGTCGCGGCCGCGTGCGTGGGGGCGGGTTACGGCCTCGTGAACCCGGCGGCGGCCGCCGTGCTCGCGTACCACGCCCCGTCGCGCGCGCAGGGGGTCTTCTTCTCGGTCAAGCAGACCGGCGTGCCCATCGGCGTGGGGTTGGCGGGCGTGCTGTTTCCGCTCGGGCTCGTGCTGCTGGGCTGGCGGGCCAGCGTCGTGGCGTTGGCCGCGCTGAGCGCGGCACTGCTCCTCGTGCTCCTGCCGCTGGTGCGCCGGCTCGAGCCCGCACCGCCCGCCCAGCCGCCAGCGCGCGAGGGCGTGCGCGCGCTGCTGGCCCGCGTGTGGGCCGCGCCGGTGTTGCGCGCGTTGTGCCTGGCCTCGATGGCCTACGCCGTCACGCAGCAGGTCTACGTGACCTTTCTGGTGTCGTGGCTGCACCTGGAGCAGGGCTGGAGCCTGGCCAGTGCCGCAGGCGTGCTCGCGGGCTCGCAGCTGCTGAGCGTGGCCGCGCGCGTCGGCTTTGGCGCCTGGGGCGACCGCGCAGGCGATGCGGGCCGCGTGCTCACCTGGGTGGGCCTGGCCATGGCGGGGGGGCTGCTCACGCTGGCAGGCGTGGCGTGGGCCGGGGCCGACGCTTCGCGCGCGGCCGCCATCGCGGCGGCGCTGCTGTGCGCGGCCACGGCCATGGGCTGGAATGGCCTGTTCTTCGGCGCGCTCGTGCAGCGCGTGCCGCGCGAGGACCTTGCGCGCGTGTCGGGCGCCACGCAGTTCTACACCTTCGTCGGCGGCATGCTCGGGCCGCTCGTGTTTGGCGAGGCGGTGCGCGCGGGCGCAGCCTGGGCGGCCTGCTACGCGGCCTTCGCGCTCGTGCCCGCGGCCGCGGCGCTGTGGCTCGCGCGCGAGCTCAGTGCCCGGCGAAGTCCACCAGCGTGAAGACCGGCAGACCCGCCGCCCGCAGCCGCGCCGAGCCGCCGAGCTCGGGCAGGTCGACGATCGCCGCGCCTTCGACCACCGTGGCCCCGAGCCGCTCGAGCAGCTTCATGCCG
>JBIIED010000106.1:0-10491 GCA_044237995.1 Rubrivivax sp.
CGGGCCGCAGCCTAGTGGGCGGTGCGCCGGCCACGCGCGAGATCCCGATGGCCTGGGGGTGACTGACTGCGAGCGCCTCCCATGTGCGCTCCAGCACCTCGGGTGCCGGGTCGGATTCGAACCAGGCTTGCGGCGTGCTGCCCGTGCCGGCCACGAGCCAATTGAGCAGGCTGCGCACGCTCTGGCGCGGCGAGGGCTTGCCACCAGCCACCGCCGTGTAGCAGCCGGCCACGAGCACGCAGCGGTTGATCGCGCGGGTGAGGGCGACATACAGCAGCCGCAGCCGCTCGGCCGCGCGTTCGCGCGCGATGCGCGCCTTCACCGCAGCGTCGGCCTCGCGCATGTCGAGTACGGAGTGGCCCTCGTCGTCGTGGTAGCTGCGGCAGCCCAGATCGTCGGGGGGCTCGCGGGTGGAGCCGTCCCACAGGAAGGGGCAGAACACCACCGGGTACTCCAGGCCCTTGGAGCCGTGGATGGTCTGGATCTGCACCAGGTTGGCATCGGACTCCAGGCGCAGCTGCAGCTCGTCGTGCTGGGGCCCCTCGCGGCGTTGCACCTCGAACCAGCGCAGCAACGCCGCGGGCGAGGCGTGCTCGTGGCTCGCGGCCTGCAGCGTCTCCACCAGGTGCAGCAGATTCGTGAGGCGGCGCTCGCCATCGCTGCGCGCCAGCAGCCGTGCGGCCACGCCGTCTTCGGCCATCCACTGGCGCAGCATCACGCCCACGCCGCTGTGCAGCCACGTGTACCGCCACGCCGTCAGCCGCTCGATCCAGCGTGCCAGCGCCGGCTCGTCGCCGCCCAGGCGCTCGATCTCGGCGGCCTCCAGCCCGACGAGCGTGGTGGCCCAGGCGCTGCGCAGTGACGCATCGCGCGTGGGCTCGGCCACGGCCTGCAGCACCCGCGCGAGCTCCTGTGCGTCGGAGCTCGAGAAGATGCTCTCCAGGCGCGACTCGACGCTGCCCACGCCCGCGGCGTCCAGCGCGCGCTTGACCAGGCTGCCCTCGCGGCGGGTGCGCACGAGCACCGCGATGTCGCCGGCCCGAAGCGCGCGCGTGCCCAGCCGCACCGGGCCCGCACCCTGCCCGGGCCCGGCCGGCTGCAGCAGCCGCACGATCTCGCGCACGCAGGCTTCGAGGGCGAGCTGCTGCGCCTGGGCCTTGGGCAGCAGCTCGCCGCCCGCGCCCGGGCCGGGCAGCAGGCGGATGTCCCAGGCGCAGCCCGGGCCCTCGGGGTCGACCAGCGGATCGCGCGTGCGCTGGCCGGGCTGCGCAGGGTGAAAGTCCAGCCCCTCGAGCAGGAAGGCGCGCGGGTTTGCGCCAAAGAGCGCATTCACGCCCTGCACGAGCGGCGCCACGGAGCGCTGGTTGGCGCTGAGCGTGTAGACGCCCTGCACGCGGCGGCGCGCCTGCAGGTAGGTGTGAAGGTCGGCGTTGCGAAAGCCGTAGATCGCCTGCTTGGGGTCGCCGACGAAGAACACGGCGCGGCCCGTGCCGGCGTAGAGCGCCTCGAAGATGTCGAGCTGCAGCGGGTCGGTGTCCTGGAACTCGTCGACGAGCGCGGCCGGGTAGCGCCCACGCAGCGCGTGCACGAGCGCCGGGCCCGTGGCGGCATCGGTGAGCCGTGCGTGCAGGCGTTGCAGCATGTCGTCGAAGGTCATGACGCGGCGGCGCCGGCGCGCTGCGTGCACGGCCGCTGGCCCGTGCTCGAGCAGTTGCGCAAGCAGCGCCGTGCGCCGTGCCTGCATCGTCTGGCCGAGCCGGGCGTGCGCCTCGAGCACGGCCTGTGCCAGGGGGAAGAAGGGGTGGGCGGGCGGCGGGCCGCGCTTGGCCACCGACTGCGCCAGGCGCGCGCTCGAGAGCAGCACCGCGCGGTCGGGCTCCCAGTGCAGCGCCTGTGCGGCTGCGTTGCGCAGCAGGAGCTCGTCCCACTCGTGCACGGCGTTGGCCAGGGAGGAGTCGCGGTAGTGGTCGGCCCGCAGGGGCGGGCGCGAGGCCTGCAGCAGTGCGCAGATGGCGTCGCGATGCTCCACCCAGCAGGCCCGGGCCTGGGCGTGCAGCGCCTCCAGCGTGGCGGGGGTGTCTTGCGCGGGCATGGCCGGTGCGGCGGGCGAGGTGGCTGGCGCATCGGCGGCCGAGCCGGCGGCTGGATGGCCCGCAGCCGCCTCGGGCCATAGCAGCCGTGCGGTGGGTCGGGCCAGGCGGCGTGCCAGCAGCCGCGCCCAGCGCTCGGGCGAGTCGCGCCGCTGCAGCAGGTGCGCGACGAGGGCCGGATCGGTGCCCGGTGCCGCCACGTGCGTGCGCCAGAAGTCGGCTGCCACTTCGTGCACCTGCTCGTCGCCGTCCCACGTGAGCTCGAAGTCGGCGCTCTCCTGGGCGGTGAAGACCGACTCCGAGAGCGCGCGCTGGCAAAAGCCGTGGATGGTGGAGATCGCCGCCTGGTCGAAGCCTTGCAGGGCCAGCTCCAGCCTTCGCGCCAGCCGCGGGTCGTCCAGGCCGGGCCGGTTGCGCAGCGCCAACAGCAGCGCGGGGATGAAGGGGTCCGGATCCTGCGCGGCGGGCAAGCCGGCCAGGTGGTTGCGCGCCTGCACGAGCCGGGCGCGGATGCGCTCGCGCAGTTCGGCCGTGGCCGCCTTGGTGAACGTGACCACGAGGATCTGCTCGACCGTCAGGCCGCGCTCGAGCAGCAGCCGCAGATACAGGGCGCAGAGGTTCCAGGTCTTGCCGGTGCCGGCCGACGCCTCGACGAGGTACGCACCTTCGAGCGCGCACGCGAACACCGGCAGCGCCACGGGAGCGGGCGGCTGCGCCGGCACGGCTGCCTGCGGCGGGATCGGGTCGGCGGGTGGCCTGGCGGGCATGGGCGTCAGGCGTCCTGGAGGTGATCTCGAAGCCCGACGAGCACGGCTTGTGCCGTGGCCTCGAACTCGGCGAACCCGGCTCCGAGGGGATCGGGCAGGCCGCGCCAGGCCAGCGCGTGCGCGGAGTCGTCTCGTTCGCCTTGTGCGGCACCGGCGCGGCCCGTCCAGGCCTGTCTGGCTGCGGACAGGCCCTTGCCGCACACGAGCGCCCAGGACGCCCGCTCGAAGAAGGGCAGCGGCTCGCCGAGCCCGCGGCGGTACAGCCGCATCAGCTCGAGCAACTGCGCAGCCGGCTGCTCCACCTCCCGGAAGCCGAAGGTCTCGTGGCGGCCGCACCAGACGGTGCGGGGCGCGGCACCCGCAGGCACCCCCCCGGCCAGCCACGCCAGGTGGGTGATCCAGGCGCGAAGGTGGTCCCGCGCGGCCAGCTCGTCGTAGCGCCAGCCCAGCAGCCCGTCGGAGCGGGGAGCGGCAAAGGCGGCCTGCAGCCGCCAGGGCTCGCCCTCGAGCTCGAACTCCAGCAGCGCGGTATGCGGCCCGAGCACCGCAGGCGCCGCCCGCGCGCGAACGGTGGCGGCGAAGGCCTGCATCGCGGCCCACTCGCGCGCGAGCCAGGCCTCGCCCACGGCACCGCCGGGCAGCTCCACCCCGGCGCGGGCCAGGGCGTGCGCGGCCTGCGCCTCGGGGGGCGAGGGGGCCAGCAGCAACGGCAGCAGCCGATCTGCCAGCGCGCGCCGCGCAGCCCGGCTCTCGAGAAAGGGCTCGTCGTCTTGCAGCGTCTCGTGCGTGCGCGGCAGCTTCAGGCCCAGGCGGCGCTCGAGCAGGTAGCGGCTCGGGTGCGTGAAGAAGGCGATGAGCTGCTCCAGGCTGACCGTGCGCCACTGCGCGCCGGGTGCCGGCAGCGGATGCAGGAAGAAGGCGGGGCCGGCCGCATCGGGCAGCGGGGTGTCGTCGAGGTCGTTCTCTTCCTCGTCTTCGGGGGTCTGCGCGGGTGCGGCACCGGCCGGGCTGGCGGCGGACGGCGTCGGAGGTGCAGGTGCAGGTGCAGGTGCAGGTGCAGGCACAGGCAAGTGCTCGCCCGGCGCCGCCTGCCCGGCGCGCTGCTGCAGCGCGGCCGCGTACTCGGCGTGGAAGCTGTGCAGCCGTGGGTCGGCATCGGGCGCGAAGAGCCGGGGCGAGAAGGGTTGCAGCGGGTGCTCGACGACGAGCCGCGTGCTCGGGCGCACCGCCTGGCCCAGCATCTCCAGCAGCTCGCTCACGAGCGGTGAGGGGGGCAGCGGGGTGTTGTCGCGCACGCTGCGCCCGGTGTAGCTCAGGTGCAGCACGCCGCGGCAGGCCAGCAGCAGGTCGAGGAAGACGTTGCGGTCGTCGAGCCGGCGTTGGCGGTCGCCCAGGCGCGGTGCCTGGGCGATGAGGTCGAACTCGGCCGGGCGGTCCATGCCTGGAAAGGCCCCGTCGTTCAGGCCGATGGCGGCCACCACGCGGTGCGGCAAATGGCGAAGCGCAGCCATCGGGGCGAAGGTCACGCTGCCGCCGGGCCGGCTGCCGCCGCGCGGCTCTTCCAGCACGGCCGCCAGCGCCGGGCGCACCGTCTCGAGCCCGATGGGCAGCGACAGGCCGCTCAGGCGCCAGCGCTCGGCCAGGGTGTCGATGGCCCCGCGCAGTTCCAGCAGCTCCTCGGTGTCGGCGGCTGCGGGTTCGAGGAAGTCCTGCACGGCGGCCGCGAGGATCCGGGCCCAGGCCTCCACGCCGTGCGCCCCGGCGAGCTGCGTGCGCAGCTCAGCCAGCCGCTGCACGTAGGCGTCCAGCGAGCCCAGGGCCAGGGCCTGGCTGCCCTCGGCATCCCCGGCGGGCAGCAGCCCCTGCACCACCTGCCGTGCCGGCCCGGGCAGGGCCAGGCCCAGGAAGAGGCGCTCGAGTGCGTCGGACACAGTGTGCGTGGGCACCTCGGGCAGGCCGAGGGAGTGCCGGTGCGCACCATCCACCCCCCAGTGTGCGCCGCCTTCGCGCAACCAGTCGTGCACCTGCTCGAGCCCGGCCTCGTCGAGGTGGAAGCGCCGCGCCACCAGGGGCTGCTGCAGCAGCCCGAAGACCTCGCTGGCGTGCCAGCGCGAGGGGGCCAGGTCGAGCAGGGCCAGCAGCACGCGCGCGGCGGCCTGGCTGCGGCTGCGCGAGCGGCCGGTGAGGGTGAAGGGAACCTGGCGCCCGGCCGGCGCGGTGCCGAAGACCGCCTCCACGAGGGGCGCAGCCGCCTGGATGTCGGGCGTGACGACGAGCACCTCCCAGGGCTGCAGCGGCTGGCCGCCCGGGGGCTCGGCAAACAGGCCGAGCAGGCGGTCGTGCAGCACCTCGAGTTCGCGCGTGAGCGAGTGGCACACGTGCACCTCCACGCTGCGGTCGCCGGTGGCCAGGGGCCACTGGCCCGGCGCCGGGGGGGCGAGGTCGAGGATGGAATCCTGCAGCCGCTCCAGCAGCGTGTGCCCGCCCGTTTCCTCGAAGGCTTCTTCGCCGGCCACGCCTTCGCCGCCGGCGAGCTCGTGCAGCAGGCCCAGCGTGGCCTGCGCTTGGCGGCCCCAGCGCGCCAGCAGCGGGTGGCCCACCTCGTGGTGGTCGGCCTGGCCACGGGCCTCGAGCTCGGCGAGCCGGCGCGGGTCGACCAGGTCGAACCAGTGCGCGCGGCAAGGGTTGAGGACGTAGGCGTGCACCTCGACTGCCTCGGCCAGGGCCCACAGCATCTGCAGCGGGCGCGGTGCCAGCGCGCTGGGCGCGAACACGTGCACGGTGTGCGGCAGGCCCCAGGCCGCGCGCGTATCGGGCGTGGCCGCGGGGGCCTGGCGGCAGAAGGCCTGCACAGCCTGCAGGCCCTCGGCCCCGGCCTGTTGCAGCAGCCGGCGCCACAGCTCGGCCTGCCAGCGGGCATCAGCCGCCTGCACGCTGCCGGCAGCATCCAGGCCGGGCACCGTGCGCCCCTGCGCCCAGGCCTCGAGCCAGTCGGGCCGGTAGGCGAGGTAGTCCTCGAAGAGGGCGGCCAGCTGCGTGGCCAGCGTGAGCCGGGCGCGTTCGTCTGCCGCGTGCAGGTGCGCGTCCAGCCGGGGGTGGGCCTGCCACGCCGGCGTGTCGGCCAGGGCCTCGAGGATGCGCCAGGCCAGCAGCGGGCGATCCAGGGGCGAGGGCCCGCTGACGGCCGGCACGACGCGGCCCACCTGCTCCCAGAGAAAGGGCGCCAGCAGCGGCATGCGCACGTTGGCGCAGATGCCCAGCGCATCGGCGATGCGCAGCGTCAGGGCGTGCCGCATGGCGCTGCCGGGCACCACCACCCAGGCCGGCTCGAAGACGCCGCCGGGCTGCGTGCGCAGCCGCGCCACGAGCGCCGCGCAAAGCGCCTCGAAGCGGTTGGACTCGTGCAGGATCAGCATTGCAGGGGCGATCTTGCAACAGCAGGTGGCTCAGGGCGTGAGCCTGTCCTTCCTGTCGCTGCCGTCTTTCGCGCCCATCCCGATCCAGGCCTGTGCCAGCGGGTAGACGTGCTGCATGTGCCGGTCGGCGGCGTTGCCGAACATCAGGAAGATGCGCCGGTTGGCGGGGTCGGTGCTCCAGCCGATGCGCTGGCCGCCATAGCCCGCCGCCCAGAAGGTGCCCGGGGCCATCCGGTTGTCCGTCCAGGTGAAGTAGCCGTAGCCGTTGAAGTAGCCGTTGACCCCGGGCTGCAGCGGGGCGGGGATCTGCGTGCCCGAGAGCTCGCGCAGGAAGCGCCCGTAGCAGTCCTCGCCGCCGCGGCGCGATTGCACGTGCAGCGCCAGGCGCACCCAGTCGGCCAGGGAAAGCCGCACGCTCCCGTTGGCCCCGGCGAAGTGGCCGGCGCGGTCGGTGCCGAGGATGGCCAGGTGCTGGTTGGGCAGCGCCGCGAGCAGCTGCTCGTCCACCCAGCGCACCGCCGGCATGCCCACGGCGCGCTCGAGCATCAGCGCCACCGTGTAGGGGTCGCGCGCCTTGTAGCTGAAGCGCTCGCCCGGGCGGACCGGGCCCTGGGCGCCAGCCTGGGCCCCCGACTGGCTGGGCGAGGCCACCAGCAGCTCGAGGTTGCCCGCGCCTTCCAGGTGCAGCCTGGACTCGGCGGCCGTGGTGCCCAGCACGTCTCCGGGCGGCGGGTCCGTCGTGCCCGAGGCCATGCGAAGCAGGTCGCGCAGCGTGGCCTGGCCCAGGGCCTTGCCGGCCAGCGCGGGCAACAGGGCGTCGGCGCGGGTGTCGAGGGAGAGCTTGCCCGCGCACACGGCCTGGCCGACGGCCAGCGCCGTGAGCGTCTTGGCCATGCTCGCGCTGAGCAGCCGTGTGTCCCAGCCGATCCCGCCGGTGCCCAAGGCGTCGACGACGCGGCCCGCGTCCACCAGCACCACCACGCGGGCATCGATGCGCGGCACCAGGGCTTCCAGGCGGGAGATCAGGGCGGCCTCCTCGGCCGTGGGCGCGCGTGCCGCCAGCGCAGGGGCGTCGGGCCGCGCCGGCACTCGGTGGTGCCAGGGCTGGCCGCTGCCCAGCAGCCACGCATCGGGCAGCGTGGCCACCCCGGTGGCGCTCACGGGCAGCCCGCTGGCGCTGGCCGATGGCGCCGCCTCGGTGCCCGCCGGCCCGGCAGGGCCGCGAGGCGGCAGCGTCCGCACGGCCGGCGCCTCGACACCTTGGGCCCGGGCAGGTCCGGCGCCCGGCCCGGGTGCCAGCAGCAGGGCCGCCACCGCGGCGGCGGTCAGCGCCCGCACACCGGGCGCGGGCGGGAATCGAAGTGCTCTCAACATCCCCCGGACGATACTCCCCAGGCGTGTCAGCCCGAGGCTCGGGTCAAGCTCACACACTCGTTACACCTTGCTTTCGATTTCGAATTCCCTTTAAACGTCGATGGTTACTCGATGTAACCCGTATTCAGTAAAAACCCGCTGGTGCAACAGACGCTGAGGCGTAACATCGTTACACGTCTTCCCGGGTGTCCGTGCCTTCGGACGGGCGGGCGTGGAGTCCGGTGATGATCGATTGGGAATTGAGCGACGAGCAGCAGGCCATCCAGGACGCCGCGAGGCGCTTTGCCCAGCAGGAGATCGCTCCGCTGGCGCGTGATGTCGATCTCCAGGAGAGCGGCTTCCCCGAGCCTCTGCTCGGCAAGATGGCGGCCCAGGGCTACTTCGGCATGGGCATCGGCCAGGAGCACGGCGGGCTCGGCTCGGACACCCTCTCCATGGGCCTGGTCACCGAGGAGTTCTGCCGCGCCAACCTGGCCATGGGCAGCATCCTGCAGCGCAACTGGCTGTGCGGGCACATCCTGGAGCAGTTCGGTTCGCCGGAGCAAAAGGCGCGCTGGCTGCCGGGAATGGCCTCGGGCGAGCTGCAATCCTGCACCTCCGGCACCGAGCCCGAGGCTGGGTCGGACGCGGCCAACATCAAGACCACCGCGCGCCCGGACGGCCAAGACTGGGTCGTCACCGGCTCCAAGCAGTGGACCACCTTCGCTGGCCGGGCCGAGCTGATCTTCGTCTACGTGCGCACCAGCAGCGAGAGCAAGCACGGCGGCATCAGCCTGCTCGTGGTGGAAAAGCCCCCGGGCGACCAGTTCTGCCCGCCAGCCCTCACCGGCCAGCCGATCCGCACCGTGGGCTTCCACGGGCTGCCTTCCTACAGCCTCTTCTTCGATGGCCTGCGCGTGCCGCGCGACCACCTGGTGGGCCAGGAAGGGCGGGGCTTCTACCAGCTCATGTTCGGCTACGAGCGTGCGCGCGTGCTCATCGGCTTTCGCTGCATCGGGCTGGCACAGGCCGCCTACGACGTGGCATTCCGCTACGCGCAGGAGCGCGTGCAGTTCGACCGCCCGATCGCCGAGTTCCAGGCCGTGCGCCACAAGCTTGCCGACATGGCCACCGACCTCACCGCCGCGCGCGCCCTTGCGCACCGCGTGGCGCGCACGATGGACAAGGACGTGCGCTGCAACACCGAGGCCGGCATGGTCAAGCTGATGTGCTCGGAGATGGCCGCCCGCGTGACCCGCAAGGCCATGCTGCTGCACGGCGGCAGCGGCTACGCGCTGGCAAGCGACGCCAACCGCTACTGGCGCGACGGGATGCTGATGTCCATCGGCGAAGGCACGAGCGACATCCAGCGCGAGATCATCGCCAAGGGCCTGCTCAAGGGGCAGTGAGATGGCAGCAGCGGTTCTGCTCGACAAGCATGCCGGCGTGGCCACCCTCACGCTGAACCGGCCCGCGCAGCGCAACGCGCTGACGCCTGCGATGGCCGACGAGATGGTGGCGGCCCTGAGCGAGATCGAGGCCGATGCGGCCATCGGCGCGGCCGTGATCCGCGGCGCGGGCGGCCACTTCTGCGCCGGTGCCGACCTGGGTGAGGCGGCGCGGATGTTCGCCGACCCGCTGGAGCCCACGGTGCACGAGGGCACCTCCCGCATCTACGAGGCCTTCGTGCGCGCGGGCCACCTCGCCGTGCCGGTGGTGGCCGCGGTGCGCGGAGCGGCCGTGGGGGCGGGCATGAACCTGCTCCTGGCGGCTGACCTGCGCGTGGTCTCGAGCCACGCGCGGCTGCTCTCGGGCTTCCTGCGCCTGGGGGTACACCCGGGCGGCGGCCACATGCTGCTGCTGGCCGAGGCTGCAGGGGCGCAGGCCGCCGCGGCGATGGCGGTCTTTGGCGAGGAGATCGACGGCAGCACGGCGCAGGCGCTGGGCCTGGCCTGGGCGGCGCTGCCCGACGAGGAGGTCGAGCCGCACGCGCAGGCACTGGCCGCGCGTGCCGCGCGCGACCCCGAGCTGGCGCGGGCGGCCATCCACACGCTGCGCATGACGGCCAGCGCCAAGCCCACCGACTGGGCGCGGGCGCTGCAGGCCGAGCGCGCGGCGCAGCTGTGGTCGATGCGCCGGGCCGGCCAGCGCCAGGGCGCGCCGCGCATCCCGCGCGAGGGCTGAGGGGCACGCGATGCCGGCTGCCGAACTGCCCGACCCGAGCCCGCTGGCCGGCGTGCGCGTGCTCGACCTCTCCCAGACCCTGCCCGGCCCCTTCTGCACCCAGGTGCTGGCCGACCTGGGCGCCGACGTGCTCAAGGTCGAGCCTCCGGGCGGCGACATGACGCGCCACTCGCCCACCGGGATCTTTCACACCGCCAACCGCAACAAGCGCAGCCTCGTCATCGACCTCAAGCAGCCCGAAGGCGTGGCCCGCTGCCTGCAGCTGGCCGAGGGTTGCGACGTGTTCGTGGAAGGCTTCAGGCCCGGTGTCGTCGACCGCCTGGGCGTGGGCCACGAGGCGGTGGCGCGCGTGCGCCCGGGCGTCGTCTACTGCTCGATTTCCGGCTACGGCCAGCAAGGCCCGCTGGCCCAGGCCCCCGGGCACGACCTGAACTACCTGGCCTCCAGCGGGGCGCTCGCCTTCTCGGGCTCGTGGCGTCGCCTGGGGCCGCAGCGCCCGGGGCTGCCCGTGGCCGACCTCAGCGCATCGCTGTATGCGGCCGTGTCGATCCTGGCAGCGCTGCGCCAGCGCGACCTGACGGGGCAAGGCGCGCGGCTGGACATTTCGCTGGCCGACTGCGCCACCGCCTGGGCCACCGTGCGAGGCGGCCTCAACCAGGGCCTGCGCGACGAGGAGCGCAT
>JBIIED010000105.1:0-10491 GCA_044237995.1 Rubrivivax sp.
TCGACATCTTCACGCTCGGCCTGGCGCGCGAGGTGGCCACCGAGGGCGTGCGCGTGAACGCCGTGCGCCCGGGCATCATCGACACCGACATCCACGCCTCCGGCGGCGAGCCCGACCGCGCTGCGCGTATGGCCCCGCTGGTGCCGATGCAGCGCGCCGGCTCGGCCGATGAGGTGGCAGCAGCCGTCTTGTGGCTGCTGTCGCCCGAGGCGAGCTACGTCACCGGCACGGTGGTGGATGTCGCGGGTGGCCGCTGAGCCCGTGCGCCGCTGGCGCGTGGGCCTGGCGGCGGCTGCTGGCGGACTGTGCCTGTGGGCGGCCCTGGCCGGCGCCCTGGCGCACGCGGCGCAGCCGCCCGCCGCGCCCGCCCCGGCCGCGGCCGATCGCCCGCGCGTCGGCCTGGTGCTGTCGGGCGGCGGGGCGCGCGGCTACGCGCACATCGGCGTGCTGCGCGTGCTCGAGCGGCTGCGCGTGCCGGTGGACATCGTCGTGGGCACGAGCATGGGCTCGCTGGTGGGAGGCGCCTATGCCGCCGGCCGTACGGCCGCCGAGCTCGAGCGCTTCGCCCAGCAGACTGACTGGGCGGCCGTGCTGGCCGACCGGCCGCCGCGCCGCGACGTTGACTTCCGCCGCCGCGAGGTGGACCTCGAGGTGCCCTCGCGCGTCGAACTCGGCCTGGGCCCGGGCCTGAACGCAACCGGGCCGCCCTCGGTGGCGGGCAGCCATGCGCTGGAACGTGCGCTGGAGGAGCTGTTGCCCACGGGCCTGGCGCAGCGTCCCGCCGCGCGGCTGGCGCTGGGCTTTCGCGCCGTGGCCACCGACCTGCGCACGGGCGAACTCGTGGAGCTGGCCGACGAGCCACTGGTCGTGGCGCTGCGTGCGTCGCTGTCGGTGCCGGGCCTGTTCCCGCCAGTGGCGCACCACGGGCGGCTGCTGGTGGACGGGGGGCTCGTGCGCAACGTGCCCGTGGACCTCGCCCGTGCGCTGGGCGCGCAGGTGCTGATCGTTGTCAACGTGGGCACGCCGGTGGATCACGTGCGCGAGCTCGGCAGCGCGCTCGGTGTGGCGCAGCAGATGATCAACGTGCTCACCGAGCAGAACGCGCAGCGCTCGCTGAGCGAGCTGCAGCCCGCTGACCTGCTGATCCAGCCCGACCTGGAGGGGCTGGACGCCAGCGCACTGTCCACCGGCGCCGCCCAGGCCATCGCCGCAGGCGAGGCGGCGGCCCTGGCGTTGCGCCACCGGCTCGGCGCCCTGGGCGTGGACGCCACCGCCTGGCAGGCCTTCGAGCAGGCCCGCACCGCCCAGGCGGCCCCCACCAACGCGGACTCCGGCGGCGCGCGGCTGCTGGTGCGGCCCACCGGCCGCTTCAGCGCCGAGCTGCTGGCGGCGGCCGCCGGCGTGCGCCTGGGCCAGACGGTGGACGCCGAGCGTGCGCGGCAGGCGGCCGACCGGCTCTACGCCAGCGGCGACTTCGAGCGCGTGGAGGTGCAGTCGGCGCTGCTGCCCGACGGACGGGCGGCCATCCTCGTGCCGGTGGAGGCGCCCTGGCGGCGCAACCCGCTGCGCCTGGGGCTGGAGCTGCAGACCGAGCAGGGCAACCGCGAGGACGTCACCCGCTTCACGGCCACCGCGACGACGACCTTCGGGGCGCTCAACGCCTGGGGTGGCGAGGCCCGGGTGCTGCTGCGGCTGGGCTCGCGCACCACCGTCATGGGCGAGTGGTGGCAGCCACTTGGCGCCGGCAGCCCCTTCTTCGGCGTGGCTTCCTGGCGCAGGGATGCCGACACCCGCGACTTCTACCTCGACGGCGAGCGCTACTCCCGGCTCGGCATCTCGGTGGTGGACAGGCGCATCGGGATGGGCCTGTCGCTCGGGCGCATGGGCGACCTGCAGCTGGGCTGGCAGGGCACGCGCTTGCGCATCTCGCCCTTCCTCGCCAGCACGCCGCTGCAGCGTTCGACGGTGCTGGCGACCGACCGCCTGTACGCCGAGCTGCGCCTGGACACGCTGGATTCGCTGGCCTTCCCGACCCAGGGCAGCCTCGTGGGGGCGCGGTGGCTCTCGCGCAGCACCGACAGCCTGGCCGTCGGCTGGGACGCCGAGTTCCGCGCCATGACGGGGTTTCGGTTCGGCCGCTGGGGCGGGCACTTCTATGCCGATGCCTCGCACGGCAGCGACGGGATCGCGCCCGCCTCGCTGGGGGGCTTTCTGCGCCTGTCGGGCACGCCCATCGGGTCTCTGGAAGGGCAGACCAGTCTCTTCGGGCGCCTGGTCATGGGCGTGCCGGTGGCGCACATGCCCATAGGCCTGGGCGGCCCGGTGCGCGCGGGCTTCTCGCTCGAGCTCGGCGGCCTCTTCCCGGCTGGCCAGGGGCGCCGGCTGGCCGACCTGCGCCAGGCCGGAAGTGCATTCCTGTCGGTCGACACCCGCTTCGGCCCGGTGTACTTCGCGCTGGGCGCCACGAACCGCGGCGGGCAGGCTGTCTACGTGTTCCTGGGGCCCTTCTGGTGAGGCCACGGGCGGCGGCGCCTGGCCGCCGCGTACCGTCTGGAGGGACGAAAGGTATCGAAAAGTGAAACCAATGCTGATTCAGTAGCGCTGAGCGGTCCCTCCGCGCAGAGTGCGGGCTCCCATGACTGTTCCCTGGAGTACCCGCAACATGATTCCCCGATCGACTTCCCAAGCCGCCCGGCCGAGCGCGGCCCCCTGCGCCCGGCGGGCCACGGCCCGCCAACTGGCCTTGCTCGCCTGGGCCGCGCTGGCCGCCTCGACCGCACAGGCTGCCGACTTCTACACCGGCCTGGGCCTGGGCAGCGCCCGCGTCGGCCTGCCCTGCGCCGCCGGCCAGCCCTGCGACCGCACCGCCACGGGCAGCTACAAGTTCTTCCTGGGCGTGGAGCCCACCGAGCACCTGGGCGCCGAACTCATGGCCTGGCGTCTGGGCGATGCCCGGGGCAGCGGGCTGCTGGGCACGAACCTGCTGCCCGCCCGCACGCGCTCCGAGGGCCTCGGCCTGGTCGGGGTGGCGCGCACCCAGATTGACGCCTGGACACTGCGCGCCCGCCTGGGCGTGGCCCTGGGCACGAAGTCGCGCACCGAGCTCGACGTGTCTTCCGTCGGCGCGGTTGTTCCCGGCAACACGAGCTTGCGCGAGCGCTCGGCCGTCTGGGGCCTCGGGGCCAGCTACGCCCTGGACAAGAACTGGTCGCTGCAGGCCGACTGGGACCGCCTGCCCGCCCGCGTCACGACGTCGACGAAGGCCAAGGCCGACCTGTACAGCGTGGGCGTGTCCTACCGCTTCTGAGCCCGCGCTAGATGCGAACGAATAGGAGAGATCCATGATCAAGACCTTGATCGCACTGGCCTGCGCGGCCGTGCTCACTGCCTGCTCCACCACCAGCCCGGACGTCATCGGCCGCGATGACGCGCAGCGCCTGTCTTCCGTGCTCAGCGCCACCGTCGAGAGCGTGCGCGACGTCACCGTCGAAGGCGGCACGGGCGCCGTGGGCGCGGCCACCGGCGCCATCGTGCTCGGCACGGCCGGCGGCAGCGTCGGCGGCAAGCGCGAGCAGGTGGCCGTCGGCACGCTGGCCGCCGTGCTCGGCGGCGTGCTGGGCCACGCCATCGAGCGCAACGCCAACCGCGAGGAAGCGCAGGAGATCATCGTGCGCCTGGCCGGTGGCGAGCGCCGCGCGGTGGTGCAGGCCAAGGGCGCGGAGGCCTTCCGCCCGGGCGACACCGTCACGCTCGTCACCACGGGCGGCCGTGTCCGCGTGACGCTCGATGCACGCGCCGCCCCTCGGGGCTCCTGAAGGGCTCGGTCCGGCTGCTCCCGCAGGGGCGGCTCGGCCCGCCGCGCCGCTCAGGCGCGCGAGGCCGCCCGCCGCATGGCCGTGAAGGCCGCCAGCTCCCACGAGCGCAGCCCCACCACGAGCGTGTAGCCATCACGCTCGTGGATGGGCAGCCGGGCGTCGTCCTGGTGCAGCCGCGAGAGCTCCTCGGCCAGGCGCTCGATGTGCTGGCGCGCCTGGCGCGCGCTGCCGCTGGAGAGCCTCGCGGGCACCGCCAGCAGCGTCTCGCCCGGTCCGTCGAAGCGCCCGCCGAAGTAGTCGGCCACCACGTGCTCCCGGAAGTAGGCCTGCACCGGCCCGTCGGGCCGCCAGCGGAAGGTGCGCGACACGTGCAGCCGGTAGCGGTTCAGCGGCTTGAGCTCGATGAGCCCGAGCCTGTCCAGCCGCACGAGCGCGGCGGTGCAGGGGGCGGCGTCGACCCGGTAGGTCTCCACGATGTGCTCGAAGCTCCAGTGCCCCAGGCAGCACACCGCCACCAGCAGCAGCACCGGGTCGGCCACGAGCGAGCGCTCCTGCTCCAGCGTGAGCTCATCGATGCCCGGGGCCGCCTGCAGCGCCTCCTGCAGCACATCGTGCAGCGGCACGCCCACGGCCTGGCAGAACTGCTCCAGGCGAGTCAGGCCCATGTCGCCCTGGCTGAACAGCCGCTTGATGCTCGACTCGCTCATGCCCACGCGCTCGGCCAGCGTGCGGTAGGTGAGGCCGGCGCGGCGCATCTGCGCGCGCAACGCCTGCAGCACGTGCTCGGGCGTGCTCATCCGATGGCCCCGCGCCGGATCTGCTCGAAGGTGAGCCGCTCCACCTGCACGGTGGCCACGCCGCGGTGCACGTCCAGCCGCAGCGCTGCGGTGTAGCTCAGGTCGATCACGCGGCCCGGCACGAAGGGGCCGCGGTCGTTGACGCGCACGATCACCTGCCGGCCGTTGGCCGGGTTGCGCACGCGCGCGTAGCTCGGCAGCGGCATCGTCGGGTGCGCGGCCGTCATCGCGAACATGTCGTAGGGCTCGCCCAGCGAGGTGGGGCGGCCGTGGAAGCGGCGCCCGTACCACGAGGCGCCGCCCACCTCGCGCAGCGGCCGATCGGTGGTGAAAGGCACATACAGCCGCCCGTCGATCTCGTAGGGCTTGTTCGGGCCGCCCGTTCGAATGGGCTCCACGCGCGGCACGGCGTCGGGCGTGCGTTCGAGGTTGGAGGGTACGGAGGCAGGCAGCCCGTCGGTGTCGGGACGGCGCGTGGCGCACCCGGCGCCCAGCAGCGCAAGGGTTGCGCCGCCCAGGGTCAGGAGCGTGGAGCGACGGGCCTGCGCGCCCAGGCCACTGGCCCTGGGGAGCGGTTCGATTGCCGTTGGCTCGGCTTGTCCTGCCAGGGTCCGCACGGGCTGCAGGATAGCGCGGCGCGCTGCCAGAATGCGCCATGCCCGAGATGTCCCTGTCTGAGATCGAGGTCATGCCGCGTGACCTCTCGCCCTATCGGCGCGGCAACACCGGCATCGACTACGTGCACCGTTTCGAGTCCGGCCGGCCCGGGCCGCACGTGCTCGTCAACGCGCTCACGCACGGCAACGAGTTCTGCGGGATGGTGGCCGCCACGCACCTGCTCGACAGCGGCGTGCGGCCGCTGTGCGGCACGCTCACGGTGAGCTTTGCCAACGTGCAGGCCTACGAGAGCTTCGACCCGGCGCGCCCCTTCGAGAGCCGGCAGCTCGTGCACAACCTCAACCGCATCTGGTCGGCGCAGTGGCTCGACGGCACCGATGACAGCCCCGAGCTGCGCCGCGCCCGCGCCATGCGCCCGGCGGTGGCCGCGGCCGACCACATCCTGGACCTGCACTCCACGAGCCAGCCCGTGCAGCCCTTTTGGGTCTACCCCGCGCGTGGCCGCAACGCGCACGCCGCTCTGGCCATCGGCCGCCCGGCCGTCCACCTCGTGATGCCCGAGGGCCTGGGCTCGGGCGTGCCCCTCATCCAGCACGGTGCGCACGGCCTGGCCGAGGGTGCCGCGGGCGAGGGCGGGGTGGCGCTCGTGGCCGAATGCGGGCAGCACTTCCAGCGCGCCACGGCCGAACTGGCCACCCAGGTGGCGCTGGACTTCCTGGCCCACTTCGGGCTCGTCGAGCGCGAGCCCCCGCCCGGTGCGCGCGGCGCCGCGCAGACGCGGGTGGCGCTGCTGCGCACGGTCGTGGTTCGCACGAGCGAGTTCCGCTTCGCGCGCCCGGTGGTGGGCTTTGAGACCTTCGACGAGGGCGAGCTCATCGCCACCGACGGCGACGAGGAGATCCGCGCGCCTTGCCCGCGCTGCACGATCCTGATGCCGGCACGCCAGCCGGTGCCGGGCCGGGAAGGTGTGTATCTGGCGCGGCCCCTGTAGCGGGCCGGTGCACTGGGTGCCCGTCCCCGAGTGATGGAAAGACTGAAGATGCAAGCACGCACGAAGCCTGGCTCCCTGCTGGGCTCCTTCTCGGGCTCCCTCGTTGCCGCAGCGGGTGCGCTGGCCATCGCCTGCGCGGCCCCGGCTGCAACGGCTGCTCCAGCCGCCTCGCCCGAAGACGGCCTCAAGGGCTTCTACCGCCAGCCCGCGCTGCGCGGCAACCAGGTGGTGTTCGTCGCCGAGGGCGACCTGTGGCGCGTGGCCCTCGGCGGGGGCCGTGCCGAGCGGCTCACGACACACCCGGGCCAGGAGGCGTGGCCGGCGCTGTCCCCCGACGGCCGCTGGCTCGCCTTCGTGGGCACGCACGACGGCGGGGCCGATGCCTACGTGATGCCCACTGCGGGCGGCGTGCCGCGCCGCCTCACCTGGGAGGGCTCGGGCGTGCGCGTGTGGGGCTTTGCCGCCACCGGCGAGGTGCTCGTGACCCTTCCTTCCAGGAACGGTCACTCCGTCACGCAGCTGCAGGCTGTGGACCCGCGCACGATGGCGCGTCGCCTGCTGCCCGTGGCCCAGGCCAGCGACGGCGCGCTCAGCGCCGACGGCAAGCGGCTCTACTTCACGCGCAACGGGCTGAGGGGTGACAACGCGCGCCAGTACCGCGGCGGCGCGATCGCCCGGCTGTGGGTGCTCGAGCTCGAGGGCCGTGCCGAGGCCCGGCCGCTCGTGCAGGAGCGCGCCAACGACCGCCGCCCCATGCCCTACCGCGACGCGCGCGGGCAGGACCGTGTGGCTTTCCTGTCCGACCGCGATGGCACGGTGAACCTGTGGTCGGTGCGCGCCGACGGTTCGGGCCTGCGCCAGCACACGCGCCACGCCGGCTGGGACATCCGCCACGCCGCGCTGGACGCCACGCGCGTGGTCTACGCGCTGGGCGCCGACCTGCGCGTGGCCGACCTCGCCACCGACGAGGACCGGCTGCTCGACATCCGCCTGGGCGGCGACTTCGAGGCGCAGCGCCAGCGCTGGATCACGCGGCCGCAGGCCTATCTCACGAAGGTGGCGATGGCGCCCGACGGCGAGCGCGTGCTGCTGGCCGCACGCGGGCGCCTGGCCACGCAGGGCGTGGGGGCGCTGCGCCGCGCCGAGCTGCCCCAGCCCGCCGACGGGCGCTGCCGCGAGGCCGTCTTCGGCCACGATGCGCGCCACGTCTACGCGCTGTGCGACTTTGCCGGCGAGCCCGAGGTGTGGCGCTTTGCGGCCAACGCAAGCGAGGCGGCGGTGCAGATCACGCGCGGCGCCACCGCCCAGCGCGAGACGCTCAGCGCCTCGCCCGACGGCCGCTGGCTCGCCCACACCGACCGCGACGGCCGGCTGTGGCTCACCGACCTGCGGGTCGAGGGCTACCCGACCCGCCAGCTCGACCACAACAGGACCGACGGCCGCTTCGACGAGATGACCTGGTCGCCCGACGGCACGGCGATCGCCTTCACGCGCGCGGTGGGCACCATGACGCGCAGCCAGCTCGTGCTGCTGCGTCTGGCCGACGGCCACCAGCAGGTGCTCACGAGCGACCGCTACGACACCGACTCGCCCGCCTTCAGCCCCGACGGGCGCTGGCTCTACTTCACCTCGAACCGGCACTTCGCCGTCACCGGCAACCCGAGCCCCTGGGGCGACCGCAACCTCGGCCCCTACTTCGACCGCCG
Organism: Rubrivivax sp.; assembly: GCA_044237995.1. Lineage (GTDB taxonomy): Bacteria > Pseudomonadota > Gammaproteobacteria > Burkholderiales > Burkholderiaceae_C > Rubrivivax. The sequence continues at coordinate 7,928 of JBIIED010000105.1, forward strand.
CACGAAGCTCTACGCGCTGGCGCTGCAGCCGGGCCTGCGCGCGCAGATGGCCGTGCCCGATGAGCTGACGCCGCCTGTGCCGGCCCCCGGTGCGGCAGGCGGCTCCGGCTCGACTGCAGGCTCTGGCGCCTCCGCGGCCCCACCAGGTGCTGCCGCCTCCGCCCCGGCAGCGGCCACGCCGGTGCGGCCCGCCTCGCCCACTGCAGCGGGCCGCGCCCGCGCGCTGCCGCCCATCGCCTGGGAGGCACTGGCCACGCGGCTGCACGAGCTGCCCGTGGCGCCTGGCAACTACCGCGCGCTGCGCACCGACGGCCGGCGCATGTGGCTGCTCGACACCGAGCAAGGCACGGAGCGGCGCACGAGCCTGAAAACCTTCGTCCTCGAGCCGGGCGAGGCACGGCTGGAGACGGTGTCGCCCGAGGTGCGCGAGTTCGAGCTCAGCGCCGATGGCCGGCGCATGATGGTCGTGCGGGGCTCGGGCAGCCCCGGCAGTGCGCCTGAGATCCTGCTCGTGGAGGCCGGTGCGCGGCTGCCCGCGGAGACGGCCCGCCAGCAGGTGCGCTGGGCCGACTGGTCGATCGCCACCGACCCCAAGTCCGAGTGGCGGCAGATGTTCGCCGACGCCTGGCGCATGCAGCGCGAGCACTTCTACGACCGCGACATGCACGGCGTGGACTGGGCAGCCGTGCGCCAGCGCCATGAGCCGCTGCTCGAACGCGTGACCGACCGACTCGAGCTGGCCGAGCTGCTGGCTCAGATGGTGAGCCACCTCGGCGCGCTGCACAGCCAGGTCTCCGCGCCTGACCTCAGGAGCGGCCCGGAGGAGCCGGCTCTGGCCAGCCTGGCCGCCGAGCTCACGCGCGTGGAGGCGGGCTGGCGCATCGACCGCATCCTGCGTGGCGATCCCGAGCTGCCCACGGAAGCGTCGCCGCTGGGCGCGCCGGGGCTGGAGATCGCCGAAGGCGACGTCATCACCGCCATCAACGGCCGGCGTGCCGGTGGTGAGGCGGGTGCCGCCGGTGCTGCCGGTGCTAACGACCCCGCCGAGCTGCTGCGCGGCCAGGCCGGGCGCCAGGTGCTGCTGGCCCTGCGCAAGGCCGATGGCCGCAGCGCGCAGGCCGTGGTGGTGCCCGTGAGCCTGGCGCGCGAGCGCCAGCTGCGCCTGCTCGACTGGCGCCAGTCGAGGCTGCGCACGGTGCTCGATTCGAGCCAGGGCCGCATCGGCTACCTGCACCTGCGCGCGATGGGGCGCGAGGACATCGCCGATTTCGCGCGCGAGTTCTACGCCCATGTCGAGCGCGACGGCCTCATCATCGACATGCGCTTCAACGGCGGAGGCAACATCGACAGCTGGGTGCTCGAGAAGCTGCTGCGCCGCGCCTGGGTGTGGTGGCAGCGCCGCTCGCCGCCAGGCGCGCCGCCCTACCCGAACATGCAGCAGGCCTTCCAGGGCCACCTCGTCGTGCTCGTCAACGAGGAGACCTACTCCGACGGCGAGACCTTCTCCGAGGGCTTCAAGCGCTTGGGCCTGGGCACCGTGATCGGCCGGCGCACGAGCGGGGCGGGCGTGTGGCTGTCCGACCGCAACCGGCTGCTGGACAACGGCATCATGCGTGCGGCCGAGACCGGTCAGATGGACGCCCAGGGGCGCTTCCTGATCGAGGGCGTGGGCGTGGCGCCCGACCTCGAGGTCGACAACCCGCCGCGTGCCACCTTCGACGGCGGGGACGCACAGCTCGACGCGGCGCTGGCGCACCTGCAGCGGCTGCTGCGCGAGCGCCCGGTGCAGCGGCCCGCACCCGGACCCTATCCGCGCCCGGTACGGTGAGGGTCGCAGTCTTCACCCTGCCCATCTCGCCCATCTGGCTCAACCCCTGAACCCACACGAGGAGACGCGATGTCCACCCCCCTTGCTCACCAGGACGACTTTCGCAGCCCCGCCGTGACGCAGCTGCGCGAGGACCTGGCCCTGGCCCTGCGCGCCGCCGCCCACCACGGGCTGGCCGAAGGCATCTGCAACCACTTCTCGGTGGAGCTGCCCGACGCCTCGGGCCGCTTTCTGCTCAACCCGCGCGGGCTGCACTGGAGCGAGGTGCGGGGCGAGGACATCGTGCTCGTCGACACGCAAGGCGCGGTGCTGGCCGGCCGCCACGAGGTGGAGCCCACCGCGATGTACATCCACGCCGCCGTGCACCGCGTGGCCGGCCAGGCCTGCGTGCTGCACACCCACATGCCCTACGCCACGGCGCTCACGCTCACCGCCGACCGCGCGCTGGACCCCACGCTGTCGCAGACGGCGATGCGCTTCGTCGGGCGCCTGGCGGTGGACGCGCACTACAACGGCCTGGCGCTGGATGTGGCCGAGGGCGAGCGCATCGCGCGCGCCATGGGCACAGCCGACGTGGTGTTCCTGGGCAACCACGGCGTGGTGGTGTGCGGCGCGCGTATCGACTACGCCTACGACGACCTGTACTACCTGGAGCGCGCCTGCGAGGTGCAGGTGATCGCGCAGTCCACCGGGCGCCCGCTGGCGCCGGTGGAGCCGGCTCTGTCTGCGCGCGTGG
>JBIIED010000357.1:0-3080 GCA_044237995.1 Rubrivivax sp.
CGGCAATTGACGTAGAGGTACTGGGTGTCGGCGCGCGCGCGCGCCGCCTCCGGCCGTCCGGCGCGTCCCACGAGCGCAAGCGGCCCGGCCGGGGTGGCCAGCGCAACGCTGTCGGCGATGAAGGCCTCGCCCAGCACGTCGGCCAGGCGCTGCTCGGCCGTGCCGGCACGCCACTGGGCCGCGATCCGGCCTTCCTGCCAGACGGCAAAGGCCACGTCCGGGCGCGCCAGAGCGTGCCGGCGCACGGCCTCCACCGCGTGGGCCGCCTCGGTGGCCTCGGTGCGCAGGAACTTGCGCCGCGCCGGCGTGGCGAAGAAGAGCTCGCGCACCTCCACCGTCGTGCCCGTGGCGCGCGCGGCAGGCCGCAGCTCGCCGCTGCGTGCATCGAGCTGCCAGGCCTGTGGCGCATCGGCGGTGCGGCTCGTGAGGCTGAGCTCGGCCACGCTCGCGATGGCTGCCAGTGCCTCGCCGCGAAAGCCCATCGTGGCCACGCGCTCGAGCTCGTCCAGGCTCGCGATCTTGCTCGTGGCGTGGCGGCGCAGCGCCAGTGCCAGCTCGGCAGCCGGGATGCCGCCTCCGTCGTCCTCCACGGCGATCGCCCGCACGCCCCCGCCGGACAGGCGCACCACCACCTGGCGCGCGCCGGCATCGAGCGCGTTGTCCACGAGCTCGCGCACCACCGAAGCTGGGCGCTCGACGACCTCGCCAGCGGCGATCTGGCTCACCAGGTCGTCGGGCAGCTCGAGGATCGGCCGTCGGGGCATCGTGGCGGGCAGGGGCTGCATCGCAGGCATTGTAGGAAGGCGCCCGGCCTCGCCCGCCGCCGCCCGCCCGGGGCCGAGCACCGATAATCCCGCCCATGGAGCTGGCCGCCTTCCTCGTGGACTTCATCCTGCACGTGGACAGGCACCTGGCCGCCTTCGTGCAGGCCTACGGACCGTGGGTGTACGCACTGCTCTTTGCCATCGTCTTCGTCGAGACGGGCGTGGTCGTCATGCCCTTCCTGCCGGGCGACTCGCTGCTCTTCGTCGTGGGGGCGCTGTGCGGGCTGGGCCTGATGAGCCTGCCGCTGGCCATGGCGCTGCTGCTGGCCGCCGCGATCCTGGGTGACCAGACGAACTACCTCATCGGCCGGAGAGTCGGCGTGCGCGTGTGGAGCTGGGAGCAGTCGCGCCTGTTCAACCGCCGTGCCTTCGAGCAGGCGCACGGCTTCTACGAGCGCTACGGCGGCATCACGATCGTGATTGCGCGCTTCATGCCCTTCATCCGCACCTTCGCGCCCTTCGTGGCCGGGGTGGCCGAGATGAACCGCGCACGCTTCACGGCCTTCAACGTGGGCGGTGCCGTCCTGTGGGTGGTGGGCCTGTCGCTGGCGGGCTACTGGTTCGGCAACCTCGCCTGGGTGAAGGCCAACCTGAGCAAGATCATCTGGGCGTTGATCATCGTTCCGGGCCTGCTGGCCATCTTCGGCGCGTGGCGCGCCCGGCAGGCGGCGATGCGCGAGGCGCTCGCGCGCCGGCCCCCGGCTTCCGGCTAGCTAGACCGTTCGCCGCCGCGCGCTCGGCGGGCGGCGCATGAAGTGACGGCGGATGGCGCCTGCCAGCGCATCGGCCAGGCGGGCCTGGTGCTCGGGGTCGCGCAGCAGGGCTTCTTCCTGCGGGTTGGAGATGAAGGCCGTCTCCACCAGGATGCTCGGGATGTCCGGGGCCTTGAGCACCGCAAAGCCCGCCTGCTCCACCGTGCGCTTGTGCAGCCGGCCCACGCGCGCAAGCTGCTCGAGCACCGTCTCCCCGATCCCGAGGCTGTCCCGGATCTGCGCGCTCGTGCTCATGTCGAGCATGGCAGCCAGCAAGTGCGGGTCGCGCGCCGTGGCCAGGTTCAAGCCGCCCACCGCATCGGCCGCGTTCTCGCGCTCGGCCATCCAGCGCGCGGCCACGCTCGTGGCCGCGCCTGTGGACAGCGCATACACGCTCGCGCCGCGCGCCTCGCGGCGCATGAAGGCATCGGCATGCACCGACACCAGCAGATCGGCCTGCACGCGCCGTGCCTTGCGCACGCGCTCGTGCAGCGGCACGAAGTAGTCGCCGTCGCGAGTGAGCACGGCACGCACGCCGGGCTGGGCGTCCAGCCGCTGCTTGAGCAGCCGCGCAACGGCCAGCGTCACATCCTTCTCGCGCAGCCCCGTGGGCCCGATCGCTCCCGGATCCTCCCCGCCATGGCCGGCATCCACGGCCACGACCACGAGCCGGTTGAGCTGCTCCAGGAAGTCGCCCAGGGCGTCCGGTGCCGAGGCGGCGGCCGGGGGGCGGTTGGGGGCGGAGGGGGTGGCCACCCCTGCCTGCCGGGCTGCCTCGCGCTCGCGCAGCAGCGCCATCAGCGGATCGGGGGCCTCGGCTGCGTAGAGGTCGAAGACGAGCCGGTGCTGGTAGGGCGCCACCGGCGCGAGGCTGAACTGCTGCGGGCGCACCGCCTGCTTGAGCTGCAGGATCACCCTCGCGGATCCGCTTGCCGCCGGCAGCAGACGCACGCTGGCGATGTGCGGGTCGTCGGGGCGCACCTTGCCCACCAGTTCCTGCAACCCCGGCTCGAGCGCGAGCCCCTCCACCTCGATCACGAGCCGGGGAGCCGGCCCCGGCTCCAGCACGTGGCGGGCCGCCAGCGGCCCGTCGGACTCGAGCGTGAGCCGGGTGTAATCGGCCGAAGGCCACAGGCGTACCGCCACCAGCGCCGCAGCCTGTGCCGGGCCTGCCCCTGCGAGCGTGAGCATCAGCCAGCCGCCCCCGCGCAGCGTCGCGCGCAGCACCTCCCGGCGCGAGGTCTTGCGCGGCGCGTGGGCCTGGGGCACGCGCCCTTCGGGCTCAGCCGCCATTGGCAGCCTCCGGTCGCGGTACTGGCTCCAGGGCCTCGAGCAACTCCAGGCCGCGCAGGCTCAGGGCGTGAGCCAGCACCCGGCGCGCGGGGTGCGATTCCTGCTCGGTCTGAGCGTCCACACCGCCATCGCCGCTCTCGCGGCGGCCGAGCTCCTGCTCAGGGTCGGGTTCGATGCACAGCTGCAGGTCGGGCTGCGGCAGCCAGCACTG
>JBIIED010000107.1:0-10434 GCA_044237995.1 Rubrivivax sp.
AGTTCCGCCCCGGCACCGACGAGGGGGACTACGCGATCAAGATGCGCAACCTGCGTCGCTTCATCGCCGAGGATGGCGACAAGGGCAAGGTGACGTTGCGCTTCCGTGGTCGCGAGATCACGCACCAGGACATCGGCATGCGGCTGCTCGAACGCATACGCGATGAACTGGCCGATGTCTCGGTCGTCGAGCACATGCCCAAGCTCGAGGGCCGCCAGATGATCATGGTGCTGGCACCGAAGAAGAGACAGTGAATCCGCGCCGTCGGCGCAAGCCGGCGACGCGAGCCGCCCGGATCCGAGAGGGCCGGGCACCCCAAGCCGCTGACAGGCCAGTCAAGTACCGCACGCCGCGGTCGCCTGCAGGGGTGTCAAAAACCAGGAGCAGTCATGCCCAAGATGAAGACGAAGAAGAGCGCGGCCAAGCGGTTCCGCGTGCGCCCGGGCGGCACCGTCAAGCGCGGTCAGGCCTTCAAGCGCCACATCCTCACCAAGAAGAGCACCACCCGCAAGCGCCACCTGCGCGGCCCGGCCAACGTGCACGAGACCAACATGGGCCACATCGCCGCGATGATGCCCTTCGCCGGCCTGTGAGCCGCCCACGCTGAAGAAGGAGCACCGACATGCCTCGAGTCAAGCGTGGTGTCACCGCACACGCCCGCCACAAGAAGATCCTCGCCCTGGCCAAGGGCTTCCGCGGCCGCCGCAAGAACGTCTTTCGCATCGCCAAGCAGGCGGTGATGAAGGCGGGGCAGTACGCCTACCGTGACCGCCGTACCCGCAAGCGCGTCTTCCGCCAGCTCTGGATCGCCCGCATCAACGCGGCCTCGCGCGAGCTCGGCATCACCTACAGCCGCTTCATGGCGGGCCTGAAGAAGGCGCAGATCGACATCGACCGCAAGGTCCTGGCCGACCTCGCCGTGCGCGATCCGGCCGCCTTCGGCGGCATCGTCGCCAAGGTGAAGGCCCAGCTCGGCTGAGTCGCCTGCCGGCTGGCGCAGGCCCGCAGCCTGCGCCAGCCGTGTCGAACCACCCGGGAGGCCGTCACTGGCGTGGCGGCCTTTCTCGTTTTCCCCTGGCTTCATCGCCCCTCAACACGATGAACGACCTCGATACCCTGTTGGCCCAGGCCCGCGCCGAGTTCGCTGCCGCGCTCCTGCCGGCCGAGCTCGAGAACGCCAAGGCGCGCTACCTCGGGAAGGCCGGCCGCGTCACCGACCTGCTCAAGGCGCTTTCGTCTCTCAGCCTGGAAGAGAAGAAGACGCGCGGGGCGGCCATCAACGCGCTCAAGGGTGCGATCGAGGAAGCGCTGCAAGCCCGCCGCGCCGAACTGGCCGAGGCCGAGCTGCAGGCGCAGCTGCGCGCCGAGGCGCTTGATGTCACGCTGCCTGGCCGCCACCGGCCGGTGGGCGGCCTGCATCCGGTGAGCCGCGCCATGGAGCGCATCGAGGCGATCTTCGCTTCGATGGGTTTCGACGTGGCAGACGGCCCGGAGATCGAGACCGACTGGATGAGCTTCACGGCGCTCAACAACCCGGAGAACCATCCCGCGCGGTCAATGCAGGACACGTTCTACGTCGACATGCAAGACAGTGGCGGGCGCTGGCTCAACCTGCGCCCGCACACGAGCCCGATGCAGGTGCGCTACGCGCGAGCCCACGCGCAGCGCCACGCCGGGGCCGATCCGATGCCCGAGATCCGCGTGATCGCTCCCGGGCGCACCTACCGTGTCGACAGCGACGCCACCCACTCGCCGATGTTCCACCAGTGCGAGGGCCTGTGGATCGGCGAGGACATCTCCTTCAAGGACCTCAAGGTTGTCTTCACCGACTTCCTGCGCCGCTTCTTCGAGGACGACGGCATCCAGACGCGCTTTCGCCCGAGCTACTTCCCCTTCACCGAGCCGAGCGCGGAGGTCGACATGATGTTCTCCGGCGGCCCCTCCAAGGGCAGGTGGCTCGAGGTGGCGGGTTCGGGCCAGGTACACCCCAACGTCGTGCGCAACTTCGGCCTCGATCCCGAGCGCCACATCGGCTTTGCCTTCGGCATGGGCCCGGACCGCCTGGCCATGCTGCGCTATGGCGTGAACGACCTGCGCCTGTTCTTCGAGGGCGACCTGCGCTTCCTCGGCCAGTTCCGCTGAGGCTGCGTCGCACCTGCTGCCGCCAAGCTGCTGCACACGCCCCTTCCGACCCACGCCCCCCACGGCTCCCACGACCCGACCCCGCCGATGCAGTTCCCCGAGTCCTGGTTGCGCGAGTTCTGCGACCCCCCGCTTTCCACCGCCGAGCTCGCCGAGCTCCTCACGATGTCCGGCTTCGAAGTCGAGGAGCTGCGGCCGGTGGCCCCTGCCTTCAGCGGCATCGTCGTGGCCGAGATCGTCGAGGCGCTGCCTCATCCGTCGGCCGACCGGCTGCGCGTGTGCAGGGTCGATGCCGGTGCACTGACCCCCGATGGGCCGCTGCAGATCGTGTGCGGCGCACCCAACGCGCGGGCCGGCCTGCGTGCCCCGCTGGCGATGGTCGGCGCGGAGCTGCCGCCCGGCGATGACGGCAAGCCCCTGCGCATCGGTGTGGGGCGGCTGCGCGGCGTCGAGAGCCACGGCATGCTGTGCTCGGCGCGCGAGCTCGGCCTGTCGGTCGACCACGCCGGGCTCCTCGAGCTCGATGCATCTGCCGTGCCGGGTACGGCGCTGCGCGAGGCGCTTGCGCTCGACGACACGACCTTCACCCTCAAGCTCACCCCGAACCTCGGGCACGCGCTGAGCGTGTACGGTATTGCGCGCGAGGTCTCTGCGCTCACGGGCTCGCCGCTGAAGGTGCCGGCCATCGAGCCTGTGGCGCCCACGCACGGCGAGCGGCTGCCCGTGCACGTGCAGGCCAGCGACCTCTGCGGCCGCTTCTCCGGCCGCGTGATCCGTGATGTCGACACCCAGGCGGCCACCCCGACGTGGATGGTCCGGCGGCTGGAGCGTTGCGGCCAGCGCAGCATCTCGGCCCTGGTGGACATCTCCAACTACGTGATGTTCGAGCTCGGCCGTCCCACCCACATCTTCGACCGCGACCGCATCGACGAGCGCCTCGAGGTGCGATGGGGCCGTCCGGGCGAGCGGCTCGAACTCCTCAACGGCCAGACCATCGAGCTCGATGGCGCGGTGGGCGTGATCGCGGATGCGCGCCAGGTCGAATCGCTGGCCGGCATCATGGGCGGACAAGCAACGGCAGTGGGCGACGACACGCGCAACGTGTACGTCGAGGCCGCCTTCTGGTGGCCCGAGGCCGTCGCCGGGCGTTCACGGCGCTTCAACTTCTCCACCGATGCCGGGCACCGCTTCGAGCGCGGTGTGGACCCCGCGCTGACGGTCGAGCACATCGAACGCATCACCGCGCTCATCCAGCAGGTCTGCGGCGGGGAGCCTGGGCCGATCGACGATCAGGTGCTGAACCTGCCCAAGCGGCCTGCGGTGACGATGCGTGTGGCACGCGCGGCCAAGGTCCTGGGCATGCCGCTGACGCAGTCCGACTGCGCCGGTGTCTTTCAGCGCCTGGGCCTGGGCTTCACGGAAAGCCCCGGCTCGATCACCGTCACACCCCCGACCTGGCGCTTCGACCTCGCCATCGAGGAGGACCTGATCGAGGAGGTGGTGCGCGTGCTCGGCCTGCACCGGCTGCCCGTCACGCCGCCGCGGGCTCCGGTCACGTCACGCCCCGTGCCCGAGCAGCGCCGGCGCACCCACGCCGTGCGCCACGCGCTGGCGGCACTCGGCTACCACGAGACCATCAACTTCAGCTTCGTCGAGGCGCGCACCGAGGCCGAACTCGCGGGCAACACCGATCCGATCCGGGTGCTCAACCCGATTGCCGCGCCGTTGTCGGTGATGCGCTCGTCGCTCCTGGGCAGCCTGGTGGGCGTGCTGCGCACGAACCTGGCCCGCCGCGCGTCTCGTGTGCGCGTCTTCGAGGTCGGTCGCGTGTTCCGACGTGATGCCTCGGTGGTGGAGTCGCTGTCCTGCGTGGCCGGCGTGGCCCAGCCGCTGCGCGTGGCCGGGCTGGCCTACGGGAGCGCCGAGGGGCTGCAGTGGGGAGCGGCGGAGCGTCCGGTGGACTTCCACGATGTCAAGGGCGACCTGCAGGCCCTGCTGGCGCCGCTGCCGCTTGCTTTCGTTGTCGACGATCATCCGGCCCTGCACCCCGGGCGCTGCGCGCGTGTCGAGAGTGGGGGCCGGGTGCTGGGCCATCTGGGCGAGCTCCACCCCCGCTGGCGGCAGGCCTTTGAGCTGGCGCAGGCCCCGGTCCTGTTCGAGCTCGATCTGGAGGCGGTGCTCGAGCGTCCGCTTCCTGCCTTCGTGCCCCTGCCTCGACAGCAGTCGGCCTCGCGCGACGTCGCCCTCGTGGTGTCCGATGCCGTGCGCCACGACGATCTGGTTCAGGCTTTGCGCGCCGATCCGCAGGGTCTGGTTCGTGCGGCCACGCTGTTCGACGTCTACCGCGGCGGCAGCGCATCGTCGGGCCTGGCGGCTGGCGAGCGCAGCCTGGCCATTCGCCTGGAACTCCTGGACGAGGATGCCACGCTGACCGATGACCGCATCGACGCTGCCGTGGCGGCGGCCGTGGCCCGTGCCACGGCGGCCTGCCGGGCGCGGCTGCGCGGCTGAGTGCCATGAGCGATCTCGATCCCGTGGCCACGCCCGGACTGCTGCTGGCGTCCCTGGAGACTCCCACGCAGACCAAGGCCGAGCTGGCCGAGCTGCTGTTCGACCGCCTGGGCTTGAACAAGCGCGAGTCCAAGGAAATGGTCGAGGCATTCTTCGACCTCGTGGGGGGCACCCTGGCCCGTGCCGAGGACGTGAAGCTGTCGGGCTTTGGCAACTTCCAGGTGCGGCGCAAGGCGCCGCGCCCCGGGCGCAATCCGCGAACTGGCGAGCCAATCCCCATCGACGAACGCCAGGTCGTCACCTTCCACGCCAGCCACAAGCTCAAGGCGATGGTGCAGGGCGGCACGCCCGAGTCCGGGGACTTCGAGTAGATTCGGCAGCCCCGCTGCGCCGCGAGCCCCGCCCGATGGACACCACCGGCCTGCCGCCCATCCCTGCCAAGCGCTACTTCACGATCGGCGAAGTCAGCGAGCTTTGCGCGGTCAAGCCCTACGTGCTGCGTTACTGGGAGCAGGAGTTCTCGCAGCTGCGCCCCATGAAGCGGCGCGGCAACCGCCGCTATTACCAGCATCACGAAGTGCTGCTCATCCGGCGTATCCGCGAGCTTCTCTACGAAGAGGGCTTCACGATCATCGGTGCGCGCAACCGCCTGGTGGAACTCGGTTCGCCAGGCCCCAGTACCGGGCGAGCGGGGCGCCCCGTGCTGGCGTCCGGCTTGCGCTCGGTGGTGGCGGGCCTGGCTGTGCCCATGCAGGTGGATGCCGCTCTCGAAGGGGAGCCCGGAAAGGTCGTACCTGGCGAGGCCGCCGCAACCGTGTCGGGCACGCATGCGGCAACGCTGAACGCCGGGCCGCTCGAGCCTGACGAGCTGCGTGCCGAACTGCTTCGCATTCGGGCCCTGCTCGAGATCTGAGCATGCCTCGCGCCGTGTGTGCGGCCCGGGGAAGATGCCGGCTATAATTCGCGATTCCAGTCGGGGTGTAGCGCAGCCTGGTAGCGCACTTGCATGGGGTGCAAGGGGTCGCGAGTTCGAATCCCGCCACCCCGACCAATGAAATCAACGGGTTAGCTCTCACAAGGAGCTAACCCGTTTTCTTTTGTGGCGCCATTGGCAACAGAATTGGCAACAGAATTCCGTGGGCTTGCGCAGGAAGGCCCGGGACCAAGTGGGATCTCGACTGGCCGCACCAGCCAAGGGGTGTCGGCTCTGGACCACACGGTCGCCGCTGATCATCGCTGAACCGCAGTGCAGTGATCCCCTCCCGGATCTGCAGGGCCTGCTGAATTCCGCTGTTGTTTGTGCGAGACCCTGATGGCGCGCTGAGCCAACCATCGGCGCATGAAAGTGCCATGGATCAGCGGCCGGGCAGGGCGCAAGCGGCCGATCGACGAAGCGCAACCGAGCCTGTTCGACGGCGTTCCGGTGACGAACGGTGAACCCTTGCTGGTGCCCGTCGACCGCGTCGAGCCCGACCCCAGCCACCCACGCCGCGAAGGCGACCAGACCGAACTCGACGAACTGGCCGCCGACATCGCGATTCGCGGGGTGCTGCAACCCATCGTCGTCGCGCCTGCCGATGCCCAAGGACGCCATCGCCTGTGGTTCGGTGGCCAGCGGCTGAAGGCAGCGGTGCGGGCAGGGCTCTCGGTGGTGCCAGTCGTCATCACGTCCGCGGCACACGATGGCTATGCCCAGGCGGCCGAGAACCTGAAGCGCGCGAACCTCTCACCGATGGACCTGGCGCGGTTCATCCAAGGCCGCGTGGAAGCAGGTGAGTCCAACGCCACGATCGCATCGAAGCTGGGTATCGACCAGACGACCGTGGCGCACTACCTGACGCTGCTGAGCCTGCCGCCGGTGCTGGAAGCGGCTTTGCGGTCAGGTCGATGCACCTCGCCGAAGACCTTGCACGAGCTGGCGCGGCTGCATCAGGAGGCACCGGCCGCCGTGGAAGCTGCCCTGGTCGACGACGAACCCCTCACACGTTCCCGAGTGGCCGCCTTGAAGGACCAGAGGGCTCGCAGTGAAGCCAGCAGACCGGTGACTGCCCGAGCCTCGGACATGCCATCTCTCATCGAGCAGGCCAATCGCTGCTGTGACCGTCTGGCGGCGCTGTTCGACCGGATGGCGAAGTCGGAGTCCTTGCCCGATGAGGCCGCGGTCCAGGCACTGCGCCATCGGCTGGCGCGCATGGCCAAAGGTTGAGCGAGGCGGAGGGGGTCGGACAGTCCGACCCCCTCGGACGGTGGTGACGCCGGACCTTGGGGACAGGCCGGCCTTGATGACAGCGAACCGTGGAGTCAGGCCAATGGGTATTGAATCGGTGACGAAAAAGAGTGAAGGCAGGATAGGCAGCCTGCCAGCAGATGGCTGCCAGCTGACGCTGATCGCGGACGAGGTGTCCACGAGGGCGTCCCTGCGGGACCGGGTGACGGTGGACCTTCGCGGCATCGCCGATGCGGTCCGAAGCGCGGCGGCAGGTCGAGGGCAGACGCTGGCGGCGTTTGCGCGCGGGGCGTTGATCGCTCAGATGGGTACTGCGCCCGGCGCCGCCGTCGGGCTACCAGGACCCATTGGGCTCGCCCCAAGCCTGGCGGTTCGGAACGGGCCAGCGCAGGCTGTGAAGCTGACGCTACGCCTGCCCGAGGCCGATGCGCAGCGCCTGGTCGACCTGGCCCGCGAGTCGGACCTGTCCTATGGCGATGTCGTGGCACGCCTTGTCGCAGGTGCTGCCTTGCCCGAGCCCAGCCACGACCGCGAAGCCGACCGTGCCGCGCTTCTGGCGTCGACAGACCAGGTCGCAGCCATCGCTGCCGATCTGCGGCTCTTCCTGAGGCTGCTCTCGAAGTCCGATGCCAAGGGGATGCAGCCGTTCCGCGATCGGATCCACCGGCTCGATGCCGACGTCTACCGCCACCTGGATCTGGCGTCGACTTTCATCTCGAAGAACCGGTAGGAGACCTGACAATGTCGACCTCGCTTGATGGGATCCTCGTCCAGTGGGGCGAGCGGCTCTTCTATCCCAGCAATCGGCGCACGCCGGCAGGATCCTCAGTCAGAGGCTCCAGCTCACTGCGGCAACGCGCACAAGTTGTCCGCGGGCACATCGCCGCCACCGTCATGCGCCGGGCACCCCAGGTGATGGTGAAGGTCACTGGTGGCGGCCGAGGCATGGCCGCCATCGCAGCGCACTTCCGGTACCTGAGCAAGGGCGGACGCCTGGAGTTCACCGACGACCGGGACACGAGCCGGCAGGGCAAGGATGCGCTGCAGGATCTGGCGGATCAATGGCGCTTCGGCGGCGAGCGGATTCCGGAAGTCAGCCACCGGCGCGAGGCCTACAACATCATGTTGTCGATGCCGCACGGCACCGACCCCGCCATGGTGGCTGTCGCTGCGCGCGAGTTTGCCCGGCAGGAACTGCACAACCACCGGTACATGATGGTTGTGCACACACACCAGGCGAACCCCCATGTGCACCTGAGCGTGCGTGCGGCTGGCAAGGACGGGAATCGCCTGAACCCGAGGAAGGCCGATCTGCATCGTTGGCGAGAGGTGTTCGCGGAGCGGCTCAGGGGCTTGGGCATCGAGGCCGAGGCCTCATCGCAGGCGACGCGTGGAGCGACGAGGCGGAGCTTGCGGGTTTGGGAACGGCAGCACAGCGCTGCGCATGCGCCGGCAGGGCGTGGAACGAACAAGACCGGTGAGGCGATACAAGCCACACGTGTCACCGCGCTGAAGGCCTGGGCTCATATCAAGCAAGCGCTGGATCAATCGCCTGAGCCTGACGATCGGGAGCTTGCCAAGGCCGTGTCGGCTTACGTGTTGCAGACGGACTTTGCAAAGGCGGTGCAGCAACAGCGTGCGGCTCGACAGCAGGCTCAGGTCGGAGGGCAGGGGAGTCTTCCTGGGCGTGATTCGCAGACGATGAAGTCGCAGCCTAACCGTGGTCCTGATTTAACGCGTTAGCCGAGGAGCCAGAACGCCGAGTCCTCGCCGCCGGACGGGCTCGGGGGCAGGCGGGCGGGGGCGCGCCTGCCCGAGCCCTTCAGCATGGAAGCCCACCGCCCGCGTCAAGGGTTCGCTGACGCCGGGCTGCGCCCGCCCTTGACTCGGCGCGGCGGGCCGAATCGGGTAGGCGTATGTCTGCAGCACCCGCGCAGGGATGACACAGACTGTCTGGGCTTGTGCGACACCTGCGCGCAGGTCGGGGTCGCTCGATACATGGCCGTAGTCGCGGGCAGATATACAACAACGCCAAACAGTTTGTGGCGGCCGGCTCTTCGACCTGCTCGCCCCAGCGCGGTCATCGAGTAGGCGGTCTTGAACGTCAACAAAGCGGCGTCGAACTCATCTGACGGAGTGGCTAGAGTCGGCCATGACCTGACGTTGTTGGGCTAACCCCGGGCACCCGCTTCAGACTGGTTGCTGCCGTTCGGATTTGGCCTGCGACTGTCGGCGGGCGCCAGTACCTGACGTTGGGCTGCTCCTCGGTCGGCTGTCTGCTGTGCCATCGAAACTTGACGTTCTGCAACGGCGGGGCGCGCTGGCGGGTCAGCCACTCGGCGGCCAGGTCCGGCCAACGACTGCTCCCTCTGGCGGCGAACGGTCGCTGCCGACCCAATGCAGCTGTACACGGATCCTTCCTCTACGACTCCAAGGTGCAGAAAGCCGAAGTTCGAGGTGAGTGGCAGCAGGCAGCACCTCAGCGTTGCTGTAATTGGCTTCAAGAGCCTCTATGCACGCTAATCGTCGCTTTGCAGACAGAAGAAAAGCGGGCTCCACCCGGGGCCTGCGACCCCGGTTGATCACGGAACCTGATCACGGAACCTGATCACGGACGGTGTCCAGCGGTGAGACCTGTCCGTCAAGCCTAGCATCGCTCTCACGGCGGCAGCTGGCGTGCCAGACCATCTGGACTCCATCGGATTGCTCTTGGCCGCGCTGATCGAGCGTCAGCGACTGCGGCTTCGTTCCTGCTGTAGGTGCTGCATCAGCCGATCACGCCAGGCGCGATACCCTGCTTCGTTGGGATGCAAGCCGTCCACGAAGTAACCTGAGATCTGCCGCCCCGACCGATCGACAAACACCGCATGCAGATCCAGCACGCTGAGCAACGATAGGTACTGCGGATCGGCCGCGAGGCCCTTGATCACCTGATTGACCGGTTCCACGATGCCTCGATTGCGCTCGGCCTCGGCCGTCGGCAACAGCGTCTGCACGACGATGCGAGCCCTCGGGAGCTTGACACTCACCGCTGAGACCACCGTCCGGATGCCCTGTACGATGCTGTCGACGACGGGTTCTTCCGGCATCCAGCTGTTGTTGATGCCCACCAGCAAGACGACAAACTCGGGGTTCAGGCCGTCTGCGCCCAGCTGTCCGAGGCCTCCTTCCCGGCGGGGCTTGATGCGATGAAGCACATGCTCAGTGCGGTCGCCGGACACCGCTAGATTGATCGCACGGTTCGGCCCGGCACCGGGCCCGAAGCTCTCGTCCCAGAGCGCGCGGCCATGGCGGACATCCTGGTGCCAAGGGCTGTTGCCGAGTAACCAGAAGTCGGTGATCGAGTCGCCCAGGAAGACAAGCCGAGCGGACTCGACGGTTGCGCGGTCGGAGAGCTCGCGATCGATGGTGATCACGCGTTGCTGCCAGTACTCCACCCGAGGCGAAGGCTGTGTTGACCGGAACCCGTTTTGTGCCGAAGCCGGCATGGCGAAGCAGGCTAGCGCGAAGAGCGCCAACAGCCGCCAGACTTCGGTCAATCCCATGTTGCGACT
>JBIIED010000108.1:0-10410 GCA_044237995.1 Rubrivivax sp.
GATGCATGAGGGGGGTTTTGCCTGTGAGGGATCCAGTGCCGACGGGGCCGTTGACACGGCCCCGCCCTTGGCGTGGTCAGGGGGCGCCGTAAAAGAACGGGCTATAGATCAGCAGCTGCCCACCTTCGGTAGCCCCGCTCCCACCCCCGCTCCCGCTGCCCGACGCGGGAGTCTTGCTCGAGCAGGAGGTGCCCCCACCACCCTTCACCTCACCAGTCGCTTGCTTGGCCAATGAGAGCGACACGGACCCCTGTCGGTTCTCCGTACAGACGGTCGTGTTCGTCAGGACTCCCTTGGAGTCATAGGTCTGGATGACCATCGAACGCCCGTTGTTGGAGGTGCACTGTGAGCCACCGTTGGGGAGCGAGCTGCATACCTGAGCGTTGCCTTCCTGGGCGTTTCCTCCACTCACGACTTGGCACGCGGACGTCGTCAATTGATACAGTTTTTTTCTCCCTCGTGTAATCCGGCAAGCGGCCGGTCGCATCCAACGGCACGTTGAATCTCGTCGCGCTCTTGGGCCCTCGCGTGCCGGTCAGGTGGTGGTATCGCGCGGGCTCGATGGCCAGCAGCGTAGGCATCCACGCCCCGCCGTCGCATCAGGGTTTCTTGGGTGTACCCCCTTCAGAGGGATCCGTCTCCCGTCGCCCCGCCTTCGCGTGCGCCTGCCGCGTCTTCACCACCTTGGGCAGCTAGGAGACACGCGTGCCGAAGCGCAGGTGCGCGACGCTCGACACCTTGTTGACGGACCGTAATGGCGCGGCAGACCATCGTCTCGCGCAACGTGCCGGCGCTGGACACCAGCACTGTCACGGCAGGTGAGTCGGCAGGGGCGTACGGCTGGAGGAGCCCGATAGGGAGGGCGCTGGGTGTTCGCCCTGCCTGACCTCACGAGTTCATCGAGTCATGCGCGCGGTGGAGACCGATCAACGCGACGAAACCCCAGGTTCAGTAGGCCCTCGCGGACATCGGCACCGACGCCGGCAGCCAGGCTGTCCCGCGGCAGCACCTTTGCGGGCGGTGGGCTACTGCACGACCTCAACCCGGAAGCCGCGCCGCTTCAGCAGCGTGAGCAGACCGTCGAAGTGCTCGAAATCGAGCAGGTGGCTGGCCCCGAGGACGTACATCAATCCAGTCCGTCGCGCCTGGGCGTGTTCATCCATGCGTTGAGCCCAACGCGCGTTGCGCAGCTCGAAGCGAAGCTTGTCGAGTGCTGGGCCGCCGCTGGCCAATGGATAGGTTCTCTTCAACCAATCCGAGCTCAGTCTGGCCGTTGTTCCGGAGCGGAGTGCTTCCGCATGGGACGCTGTCGTGTTCATGAGGCGAAGCTGTGTTTGCAGCGCAGCGAAAACCAGCTCCACTTCCCGAAAGACGGATCCTGGCGCGCGAGTCTGCGTTCGTGCCACCGCCGCATCGAAGTGCTCGATGGCGCTGCGCAGCGCTTGAAGTTGTTGAGTTGGGTTGAGCCGGCAAATGGCCCACGCACGGTCTTCGAGCGTCTCGATGGACTCCAGCTTCAGTCGAGGCACTTTTTCGACCAGCCGCTGGTGTGCGCTGAACTCAACGGAATACTCTCTCGCGGTGACCGTCGGCGCGTCAGACTGCTTTCTGGCGAATTCGGCCTCCACTGAGGGGTGCATCAGGGAACGCAATTCCAGGAAGTTGAGCAGGAGTCCCCGACCCCCAATGAAGGCAGTGAAGTTCTCGACGGCGAACGCTTCCCCGTGATCACTCCAGACACGTCTCAAGTCAGCCCATTGCGAATGCCGGTGATTGGCGACGATCCTGTTCGTCAATTGCATACCCAGGGATGCGATCTCCGGGTAGTCGTCCAGGCACGTACGACCCCAGTAGGGCGTGCCAGGGAAGGTGTTCAAGTCGAGGCCCTCATGCACGAGGGTGCGTGAGCGACGAGCTGCCGGGAGGACGACCAGATCGAAATGGGGCCCGGACTCAAGCGGGCTGCCGATGTGCGACTCGGGCAGCAAGTAGGCCGAGAAGCGACCCTTCGTGATCCTCAGCAAAGGCGCAATGGGTCCGGCTTGTGCATTCGCGTTCGCCGTGAGTTTGGGTCGACTGGCTTGCGGCTGCGCCAGTGTTTCCCTGGCCAGCATCACGCTTGCACAAGCAATGGCAAGTGATGAAACCCATGGCGAGAGCGGCATGTTGGTTCGGCGCCGGCTACTCGCCCCCGCCGCTGCGCACGGCCTTGACCCGGGCGCGCCGCGCCTTGTCCTCCAGCCGCCTGCGCACCGAGGCGCCCGTCGGCCGCGTGGCGCGCCGGGCCCGGGGCACATGTGCGGCCTCGTCGACCATCTTCTGCAGCCGCTCGAGTGCTGCAGCGCGGTTGCGCACGAGGCTGCGGTGCTCCTGTGCCTTGATGACGATCACTCCCTCGTCGGTCAGGCGCGCGTCGCGGCAGGCGAGCAGCCGCGCCTTCACGGCCTCGGGCAGGGACGAGGCGCGCACATCGAAGCGCAGGTGCGCGGCGCTGGAGACCTTGTTGACGTTCTGCCCGCCTGCGCCTTGCGCGCGCACGGCGCTGAACTCGACCTCCTCGGCCAGCACCACGACAGCTGAGCGCCTGGCCGCGGACGTGCTGAGCGGGCCTTCCTGGCCACGGGGGCTGCCAGGCGGGGCGCCTGCCGGATCTTCGGGCCCCTGCGTCACGGCACCACCCGCACCGGCACGCGCGCGGCCAACGCACACATGAGCTCGTAGCCGATCGTGCCCGCGGCCTGCGCCACTTCGTCGATGTCCAGGCGCGCGCCTTCCGGGCCCTCGCCCCACAGCGTCACCTCGCTGCCCACGCCAGCTGAGGGCACGGGCGTGAGGTCGACCGCAAGCATGTCCATCGACACGCGTCCCACCGTGGCGCAGCGCACGCCCTGCACGAGCACGGGCGTGCCGGTGCCGCAGTGGCGCGGGTAGCCGTCGGCGTAGCCGCAGGCGGCGATGCCGATGCGCATCGGGTGCGTCGCGGTGTAGGTGCTGCCGTAGCCCACTGTGTCGCCGGGGGCCAGGTCCTGGGTGGCGATCAGGCGCGTGCGCAGCGTCATGGCCGGGTGCAAGCCCCAGTCTTTGGCGCTGCGCGTGGGGTGGTCCGGGGCACTGCCGTAGGAGAGGATGCCCGCGCGCACCCAGTCGCTGCGCACGGCCGGCCGTGTGGGGTCGGGGGTGTCGCCACCCATGAGCGTGGCGGCGCTGTTGGAGAGGCTTCGCTCGCCCGGCAGGTCGTGCGTGGTGGCCTCGAAGGCCGCCACCTGGTGCGCCACGCCGCGCGGGCCGTCGGCATCCGAGAAGTGCGTCATCAGCGTGATCTCGTCGACCTGCGGCAGCGCGTTCAGCCGCGTCCACGCGGCGCGCAAGGCCGCGGGCGTGAAGCCCAGGCGGTTCATGCCGCTGTTCATCTTCAGGAACACGCGGTGGGGCTCGTGCGTCTTGTGGGCGGCCAGCCAGTCGATCTGCTGCGGCGTGTGCACCACGTGCCACAGGGCCAGGCGCGAGCACAGCTCCAGGTCGCGCGGCTCGAAGCAGCCCTCCAGCAGCAGCACCGGCCCGCGCCAGCCCAGCGCGCGGATGCGCTCGGCCTCGGCCAGGTCCAGCAGCGCGAAGCCGTCCGCGCTGCGCAGGCCCTCGTAGGCGCGCTCGATGCCGTGGCCATAGGCATTGGCCTTGACGACTGCCCACAGCCGTGCATCGGGCGCGGCGGCGCGTGCACGCCGCAGGTTGTGGGTCAGGGCGTCGGTATGGACCAGGGCTTCGATGGGGCGCGGCACGTTTCGTCCTTGGGCGGGCGCGGTCTTGCGCAATGTGGAATGCTCGACCCCACATGCTATAACCCGGCCCAGCCGACAACGGAGACATATCAGCGTGCCCGTCCTGCACCTCGCAGGCGCAGGCCGCCCGAGCCGCGAGCGCCCGCCTGGGCGCCGCGAGCCGCGAGACCCGCATGAAAAAAGGCTTCTCGACCATCATGTCGGCGCAGTTCTTCAGCTCGCTGGCTGACAACGCGCTGTTCGTCGCGGCCGTGGAGCTGCTGCGAACCGGCGGCGCCCCGGAGTGGCAGCGCGTGGCACTCGTGCCGATGTTCGCCTTCTTCTACGTCGTGCTCGCGCCCTTCGTGGGCGCCTTCGCCGATGCGCTGCCCAAGGGCCGCGTCATGTTCATCTCCAACGCCATCAAGGTGGTGGGCTGCCTGATGATGCTGTTTGGCGCGCACCCGCTGGTGGCGTACTCGGTGGTGGGCCTGGGCGCGGCGGCCTACTCCCCAGCCAAGTACGGCATCCTCACCGAGCTGCTGCCGCCGTCCCAGCTCGTCAAGGCCAACGGCTGGATCGAGGGGCTCACGATCGCCTCGATCATCCTGGGCGTGCTGCTGGGCGGGCAGCTCGTGGGCGCGAAGGTCGCAGGCATGCTCCTGGGCCTGGACTTCCCGGCCTTCGATCTGGGCATCGACACCCCGCCCGAGGCGGCCATCAGCTCCATCATGGTGCTGTACGTGGTGGCCGCGGGCTTCAACCTGTACATCCCGCGCACCGATGCACCGCTGCAGCCGATGGACACGAACATGCTGCGCCTGGCACAGGACTTCCGGCAGTGCAACCGCAGGCTGTGGCAGGACAAGCTCGGGCAGATCTCGCTGGCCACGACCACGCTCTTCTGGGGCGTCTCGGGCAACCTGCGCTACATCGTGTTCGCCTGGGCCGCGGCTGCCCTGGGCTATGCCACGACGCAGGCCTCCTCGCTCGTGGGCGTGGTGGCCATCGGCACCGCGGTGGGCGCGGTGGTGGCCTCGGTGATGATGAAGCTCGACCGCGCCACGAGCGTGATCCCGCTGGGCATCGGCATGGGGCTGCTCGTCATCTTGCTGAACTTCATCAGCAACGTCTGGGTGGCCGCTCCCTTCCTGATCATGCTCGGGGCCATCGGGGGCTTCCTGGTGGTGCCGATGAACGCGCTGCTGCAGCACCGTGGCCACAACCTGATGGGCGCGGGGCGCTCGATCGCGGTGCAGAACTTCAACGAGCAGGCCTGCATCCTGCTGCTGGGGGCCTTCTACGCGTGCATGACGATCGTCGGGATGTCGGCCTTCGGCGCCATCACGATGTTCGGCCTGGTGGTGGCGGGCACGATGTGGATCATCGGCCGCTGGCACCGCCACAACATGGTGGTGCACCGGCAAGAGCTCGAGCGCCTGCTCACGATCGCGCGGGCGGACACGCACTGACGCTGGCTGCGCGGGGCCGCCGGCCTTACCGGTGGCAGCCGGCCCGCCTGCGCCTGGAGTGAGCCGCCCCGGTCTGCAGCCTCGAGCCCCTTCACGCACCCTGCAGGCCGCCCGCCCTTACCCGCCCTTACCCGCTCATGCTCGACCGCACCTCCTGGCTCCCTGCGCTCGCGTTGACGGTCAACGCCGCCACCTGGGGCCTGTCGTGGTGGCCCTTTCGCTGGCTCCAGGAGCAGGGGCTGCACCCGCTGTGGGCCACGGCCTTCATCTATGCGGCAGCAGCCATCGCCATCGTGCTGGTGCGGCCCCAGGCGCCGGGGCAGCTGCTGCGCACGCCGAGCCTGTGGTGGCTGGTGCTGGCCGCGGGGTTGACCAACGCCACCTTCAACTGGGCGGTGACGATCGGCGACGTGGTGCGCGTCGTGCTGCTCTTCTACCTGATGCCGCTGTGGGCGGTGCTGCTGGCGCGGCTGATCCTGGGCGAGCGGCTCACGGGCGTGGCGGCACTGCGCGTGGCGATGGCGCTGGCAGGCGCCCTGATCGTGCTGTGGCCCGAGGGCGGGGGCTGGCCGCTGCCGCGCTCGGCCGCGGACTGGCTCGGGGTGGTCGGGGGCTTCACCTTCGCGTTCAACAACGTGATGCTGCGGCGCGAGGCGCATCGCCCCGAGGGAGCCCGGGCGGTGGCGATGTTCGGAGGGGGCGTGCTGATCTCCGGGGCTCTCGCCCTGGTGCTCACTGCCACCGGGCGGATGCCCGCGCCGGCAGCCTTCTCCTGGGCATGGGCCGCGCCGGCGCTGCTGCTGG
Organism: Rubrivivax sp.; assembly: GCA_044237995.1. Taxonomy (GTDB): domain Bacteria; phylum Pseudomonadota; class Gammaproteobacteria; order Burkholderiales; family Burkholderiaceae_C; genus Rubrivivax. The sequence continues at coordinate 6,035 of JBIIED010000108.1, forward strand.
CGCTGGCCTTCCTGCTGGGCAACCTGGCGCTTCAGTACGGTGCGGCGCGTCTGCCGGCCAACGCCACTGCGGTGGTGATGCTCTCCGAGGTGCTCTTTGCCGCGGTCTCGGCGGTGCTGCTGGGGGCGGGCACCCTCACGCCGGCGCTCCTGGTGGGCGGGGCGCTGATCGTGGGCGCTTCGCTGCTCGTGGCCTGGCGACCGCGCGGCGGCTGACGCTGGCGGGGCGCCGAGGGGCGCCGAGGGGCGCCGAGGGGCGCCGAGGGGCGCCGAGGGGCGCCCAGGGAGCAGGCAACCGAACAGGGTACGACATCTGGCTGAGTCCCAGCCTGACACAGGGGTACGTGCCCGCTCCTACCATGGGCAGCTCCTTCTTTCGAGCCGCTCTGCGCACCGACATGTCCGAAGCCACCCCCGTCGCCCCCGCCCTGACTGCCTTCGACTTCGAGGCGACCTCCATCGAGGGCAAGCCTGCCGCGCTGCAGGCCGTGCGCGGCAGCGTGCTGCTCATCGTCAACACGGCCAGCGCCTGCGGCTACACGCCGCAGTTCGCGGGGCTGGAGAAGCTGTGGCAGGCCTACCGCGAGCGCGGCCTGGTGGTGATCGGCTTTCCGAGCAACGAGTTCGGCGCCCAGGATCCGGGCAGCAACGCCGAGATCGCGGGCTTCTGCCAGGCGCGCTACGGCGTGAGCTTTCCGATGATGGCCAAGGTGGAGGTCAACGGCGCGGGCGCGCACCCCTTGTGGCAGTGGCTCAAGAAGGAGGCGCCCGGCCTGCTCGGCACCCAGGCCATCAAGTGGAACTTCACGAAATTCCTCGTCGGCCGCGACGGCGCCGTGATCAAGCGCTATGCAAGCGGCGATGCGCCCGAGGCGATGGCTGCAGACATCGAGCGCGCGCTCGGGGCCTGAGGGCTGCAGGCGAGGGGCGCCAGAGGGCGCCAAGGGCCGCCAAGGCCCGTCGATAATCCGGGGCTCCCCCCCCCCGGCCCCCGAGAGCCCCTGCCATGTTCCAGCACATCACGCCCTACGCGGGCGACCCGATCTTCACGATCGTCGAGGCCTTCCAGCGCGACCCGCGGCCGGGCAAGGTGAACCTCTCGATCGGCATCTACTTCGACGAGCAGGGGCGGCTGCCGGTGCTGCCGAGCGTGCGCCAGGCCGAGGCGCGCATCCTTGCCGCGGCGGGCGCCAAGTCCTACCTGCCGATGGAAGGCGACCCGGCGGCCCGTGCCCAGGTGCAGGCGCTGCTCTTTGGCGCCGGCCACCCGGCCGTCACGTCCGGGCGCATCGCCACGATCCAGACCGTGGGGTCCTCGGGCGGGCTGCGCGTGGGGGCGGATTTCCTCAAGGCCTGGCTGCCCGACAGCGCCGTGTGGGTGAGCGACCCGACCTGGGACAACCACCGCTCGATGTTCGAGGGCAGCGGCTTTGCGGTGCACACCTACCCCTACTACGACGCGGCCACCGGGGGCCTGCGCTTCGAGGCCATGCTCGAGGTGCTGCGCACGCTGCCCGCGCGCAGCATCGTGCTGCTGCACGCGTGCTGCCACAACCCCACGGGGGTGGACCTCACGCCCGCGCAGTGGGATGCGATCGTGCCGGTGCTGCGCGAGCGCGAACTGCTGCCCTATGTCGACCTGGCCTACCAGGGCTTCGGCGACGGCATGGCCGAGGACGCCTACGCCGTGCGCGCCCTGGCCGATGCGGGCATCGTCTTCTTCGTGGCCAACTCGTTTTCCAAGAGCATGAGCGTCTACGGCGAGCGCTGCGGGGCCCTGTCGGTGGTGTGCGCCGATGCGCCAGAGGCCGAGCTCGTGCTCGGGCAGCTCAAGTTCACGGTGCGGCGCAACTACTCGAGCCCGGCCATCCACTCCGGGCAGATCGTCGCGCACGTGCTGGGCGACGCCGACCTGCGCGCGATGTGGGAGCAGGAGGTGGGCGCCATGCGCGAGCGCATCGCGCACATGCGCCGCTCGCTGCACGGCGTGCTGGCCGACAGGCTGCCCGGGCGCGATTTCTCCTACTTCCTCACGCAGCGCGGCATGTTCAGCTACACCGGCCTCACCCCCGCGCAGGTGGACCGGCTGCGCGACGAATTCGGCGTCTACCTCGTGCGCTCCGGGCGCATGTGCGTGGCGGGCCTGAACGCGGGCAACGTCGAGCGCACGGCCGAGGCGATGGCAGCGGTGCTCAGTCGTGCTTGATGGCCACCGTCTTGAGCGCGGAAAAGCCGTAGAGCGCCTCGAAGCCCTTCTCGCGCCCGTGGCCGGAGTGCTTGACGCCACCGAAGGGCAGCTCGATGCCCCCGCCTGCGCCGTAGTTGTTGACGAACACCTGCCCGCACTGCAGAGCCCTGGCCATGCGCAGCGCGCGTGAGCCGTCGCGCGTCCACACGCCGGCCACCAGCCCGTAGGGCGTGCCGTTGGCAATGGCCAGCGCCTGCTCCTCGTCATCGAAGGCGATGAGGGCCTGCGCCGGGCCGAAGATCTCCTCCTGCGCCAGGCGGTGCGTGGCGTCGATCTCGGCCAGCAGTGTGGGCGCCACCCAGTAGCCCCCCGCGGGCAGGTCGGCGGCCAGGCTCGCCTGCGCGGCCACCTGCACGCCGCCCTCGCGCACCAGGTCGAGGTAGCCCTGAACGATCTCGCGCTGGCGCGAGGAGATCACCGGGCCCACGTCCGGGTCGGACAGCGCCGGGCCCACGCGCAGTGCGCGGTAGCGCTCGGCCATGCGCGCGCGCACGGCGTCATAGATGGGGCGCTGCACGAGGATGCGGCTGGCGGCCGAGCAGGTCTGGCCCGCGTTCTGGATGCCGGCGTTGACGAGGAAGGGCAGCGCGGCGTCGAGGTCGGCATCGGCAAACACGATCTGCGGGCTCTTGCCGCCGAGCTCGAGCGTGACGGGCACCGTGTTGCGCGCCGCCGCGATCTGGATGAGCCGGCCCACGGCCACCGAGCCGGTGAAGGAGACGTGGCGCACGCCCGCGTGCGCGGATAGCGCCGCGCCCGCCTCCTCGCCCAGGCCCGGCACGACGTTGATCGCCCCGTCGGGCATCCCCGCCTGCTGCGCGATGCGCGCGAAGGCCAGCGCCGTCAGGCACGCCTCCTCGGCGGGCTTGAGCACGCAGGCGTTGCCCATGGCCAGCGCCGCCCCGACGCTGCGCCCGATGATCTGCATGGGGTAGTTCCACGGCACGATGTGCGCCGTCACGCCGTGCGGCTCGCGCCACGTGAGCGCCGCGTAGCCATTGGCAAAGGGGATCGTCTCGCCCATCACCTTGTCGGCGGCGCCGCCATAGAACTCCAGGTAGCGCGCCAGCGCCACCGCATCGGCACGCGCCTGCTTCAGGGGCTTGCCCACGTCCAGCGCCTCCAGGCGCGCCAGCGCATCGGCCTGCTCGAGCACGAGCGCACTCATCTTCATCAGGATGCGCCCGCGCTCGGTGGCGCTGAGCATCCCCCAGGCCCCGGCGCTGCGTGCGTCCAGCGCCGCCTGCGCTGCTTCGACGGCGGCGTCGATGTCGGCCGCCTCTCCGCGCGCGATGCGGGCGAGCTCGCTGCCGTCGGAGGGGTTGGAGAGCGCCAGCGTACGGCCGCCCGAGCAGGCGCGCCAGCGCCCGCCGATGAGGATCTGCGTGGTGTCGAAGCCGAGGTCTTGCATGGAAGGACAGCCAAAGCGGGAAGCGCTCGAGGAGCGGGGGGGGAGCCGGAAGGTCCGGTCCGGCTTTCGGGCATCATTGTCCGCGATGGGTCCGTTCCTGCTGCGGCGCTTTGCCACCTTCGTCGTCACGCTGCTGGTGGCCTCTCTCGTGGTCTTTGCGGTGCTCGAGCTGCTGCCGGGCAGCGCCGCCGAGGTGATCCTGGGCGACACGGCCACGCCCGAATCGGTGGCGGCGCTGCAGGCCAAGCTGGGCCTGGACCGCCCTGCCACGACGCGCTACGCCGAGTGGATCGGCGAGCTGCTGCAGGGGCGCACCGCGCGCAGCATCAGCTACGACACGCCCACGGCCGAGCTCATCGTCGAGCGGCTGCGCGTGACGCTGCCGCTGGCCCTGCTGGCCATGGGCATGACGGTCGTGCTCGCCCTGGGCCTGGGCGTGTACGCGGCCTCGCGCCACAACACCTTCGGCGACCTGGGCGTGATGGCCGCCAGCCAGATCGGGATCGCGATCCCGAATTTCTGGTTCGCGATCCTGCTGATCCTGTTCTTTGCGGTGAAGCTGCAGTGGGTCAGTGCGGGGGGCTTTCCGGGCTGGACCGAGGACGAGGGCGGGGGGCCGTGGGAGGGCTTGAAGGCGCTCGTGCTGCCGGCCGTGGCGCTGGCGCTCGTGCAGGCGGCGATCCTGGCGCGCGTGACGCGCTCGGCGGTGCTGGAGGTG
>JBIIED010000358.1:0-3067 GCA_044237995.1 Rubrivivax sp.
CGCGCTGCGCGCGGCCGCCGCCTGGACGGCCGATGCGCGCACCGTGCTCGATGCAGCGCGGCGCCTGGCCGGGCCCGGGCAGGGTCCGCCCGAGGCGCTGGCGCAATGGATCCCCATCGGCATCGACGAGCCCACGCCCGAGCAGGCCGCGGAGCTCGCCGCGGTCGTGCGCGAGAAGCGGCTGCTGTCGTGCCGGCTGCATAAGCCCCTGTACCGCATCGACGCGATCGTGCGCGCCTTTGCCGAAGTGGCGGCCGACTGCCCGGGCTGGATGCTCGAAGTGGCCGCCGCAGGCGAGCAGACCGATGCCCTGAAGCGCCTGGCCGACGAACTCGGCCTGGGCCAGCGCGTGGCCTTCAGCGGAATGCTAGACGCCCCCACGCTGGCGCGCGCCTACCGGCGCAGCGCCCTCTTCGTGAGCGTGCCCGAGAGCGACGGCACCTCGGTGAGCCTGCTCGAGGCCATGGGCGCCGGCTGCCTGCCGGTGCTCAGCGACCTGCCCGCCAACCGCGAGTGGGTGTGCGAGGGCGAAAACGGCTTTCTCGTGGTCGATCCTTCCGCGCTCGGCAAGGCCCTGCAGCGCGCCATCGCGTGGTACGACTCCGGTCACTGGGCCCGAGAGAGGGCCCCCGCCAACGCGAAGCTCATTTCCGAGCGCGCCACGCTGCGCGCCAACGTGCGGCAGTTCCTCGCGTTGCATGGCCAAGTGCGGGCGCCGCTCGCCCCCCACGGGAGGGCCCGCACATGAGCACGCCCGCGCGCCCGCGCATCGTCCACCTCACCACCGTGCACCCCCGCCACGACATCCGCATCTTCCGCAAGGAGTGCGTCTCGCTCGCGCGGGCCGGCTACGAGGTGGTGCAAGTGGTGGGAGACGGCCAGGGCGATGCACAGGACGAGGGCGTGCGCATCGTGGACATCGGTGCACGCCCGGCCGGCCGGTTGGCCCGCATGCGGCAGCAGCCCGCGCGCGCCCTGCAGGCCGTGCGCGCGCTGGCACCCGCCCTCGTGCACTTCCACGATCCCGAACTGCTGCCCGTGGGCGTGCGCCTGGCGCGCGAAGGCCTGAAGGTGGTCTACGACGCGCACGAGGACGTTCCGCGCCAGATGCTCACCAAGCAGTGGATCCCGGCCGGGCTTCGCCGCCCGCTGAGCCTGGCCTTCGAGGCCTACGAAAACCGGCAGGTGCGTCACCTCAGTGCCGTGGTGGGCGCCACGCCGCACATCGCCGATCGCTTCGCGGCGGTGGCCCGGCGCGCCGTCAATGTGAGCAACTTCCCTTTCCTGCACGAGCTCGCCCCGCCCGCCGAACCACGCCCGCGCGGAAAGGCTGTCTGCTACGTAGGCGGCATCTTCCGCACGCGCGGCGCCTTCTCCATGGTGCGTGCGCTGCCCCACGTGCCCGACGTGCGGCTGCTGCTGTGCGGCAAGTTCGAGGATGCAGACACCGAGGCCGAGCTGCGCGCCGAGCCCGGCTGGGCGCAGGTGGACTACCTCGGCGTGGTCGGCCGCGAGCAGGTGCGCGAGGTGATGGCGCGCTCGCGCGCGGGCCTGGTCACGCTGCTGCCGCTGCCGAGCTACCTCGATTCGCTGCCCATCAAGATGTTCGAGTACATGTCGGCCGAGCTGCCCGTCATCGCCTCGAGCTTCGAGCTGTGGCGGGGCATCGTCGAGCGCCACGGCTGCGGCCTGTGCGTGGACCCAGCCGATTCCGCGGCCATCGCGCGCGCCATCCGCCGCCTCGTGGACAACGCTGACGAAGCCGCCCGCATGGGCCAGGCCGGGCGCGCCGCCGTGCACGCGCACTACCACTGGCCGCGCGCCGAGGAGGAGCTGCTCAAGCTCTACCGGGAGCTGCTCGCGTGAACATCCTCCTCATCAACCACTACGCCGGCACGCCTGCGCTGGGCATGGAGTACCGGCCCTACTACCTCGCGCGCGAGTGGGTGCGCATGGGCCACCGCGTGATGATCGTGGGCGCCACGTTTTCGCATGTGCGCACGCGCCAGCCCGAGCCCGGTGACGAAACGGTGGACGGAATCGCCTACCGGTGGCTGCCCACGCCTTCCTATGCCGGCAACGGCTGGGGCAGGATGAAGAACATCCTGTCGTTCCTGAGCCAGCTCTGGGCCCAGGCCGATGCGCTGGCGCGCGAGTTCGCGCCCGATGTCGTCATCACCTCCAGCACCTACCCGATGGATACCTGGGTGGGCCAGCGCATCGTGCAATCCGCAAGGGCGGTGCAGGCGGCCCGCGCCCCCGCACGGTGCCTGCTCGTGCACGAGATCCATGACCTCTGGCCCCTGTCGCCCATCGAGCTCTCGGGCATGTCGCCCTGGCACCCCTTTGCGCTCATCTGCCAGTCCGCCGAGGATAGCGCCTACCGCCGCAGCGACGTCGTCGTCTCGATGCTCCCGAAGGTGCAGGCTCACGTGGCGCGCCGTGGGCTGGACCTGAAGAAGCTCCACATCGTGCCCAACGGCATCAGCCCCGAGGAGTGGAAGGGCGCGCCCGAGAAGCTGCGCCCGGACGTGGAGCAGGCGATCGACGCCGCGCGCCGCGAGGGTGGGGTGGTGGTGGGCTATGCGGGCTCGATGGGCGAGCCCAATGCGCTGGACGTGCTGCTCGACGCGATGCGGCTGCTGCAGGGCGGCCCCAGCGCGCCTGGGGCGGCGGCTACACCCGCGCCGCGCCGCCCGCTGCACCTCGTGATGGTCGGAGACGGGCACCTGCGCGAGCACCTGGCCCGCCGCATCGCCAGCGAAGGCCTCGCGCGCGTGAGCCTGCTGCCCCCGATCCCGAAGACCCAGGTGCCCGCCTTCCTCAGAGCCATCGACATCGCCTACCTTGGCTGGCAGCGCCAGCCCCTGTACCGCTTCGGCATCGCGCCCAACAAGCTGATGGACTACATGATGGCTGCGCGCGCCGTGCTGCACTCCGTGCAGGCCGGCAACGACCCCGTGGCCGAGGCCGGCTGCGGCCTGACCGTGCCCCCCGAGGACCCACAGGCCGTCGCCCAGGGCCTGCGCCAGCTCGCCTCCCTCTCGCCCAAGGAGCGGCGCGTGCT
>JBIIED010000359.1:0-3064 GCA_044237995.1 Rubrivivax sp.
CGCCGTCGAAGGCCAGGCCCAGCTCGGCGTCGGTGGACTTCACGCGCGCGATGAGCTCGGCCAGGTTCTCGGGCTTGCTCGGGTCGGGGTGGTGGTTCGGGAAGTCGCCGTCGACCTCGGAATACATCTCGTCGACCGTGCAGCCCAGCGCGCGCAGCACAGCGGGCGAGGAAGCGCCCGGGATGCCGTTGCCCGAGTCGACGACGATCTTCATGGGCCGGGCCAGCTTGGCATCGGTGGCGATGCGGTGCGTGTACTCGGCCACGATGTCCATCTTCGCCGAGCGGCCGCGCTTCTTGACGTAGTCCTCGGCCTCGATGCGCGCGCGCAGCTTCTGGATGTCCTGGCCGTAGATGGCGCGGCCGCCCAGCACCATCTTGAAGCCGTTGTAGTCCTTCGGGTTGTGGCTGCCCGTGACCTGGATGCCCGAGCGGCAGCCGTGCGCGCCGCGCGTGGCGGCCACGTAGTACAGCATCGGCGTGGTGACGGGGCCGAGGTCGACCACGTCCAGGCCCGTGGCGGCCAGGCCGCGGATCAGCGCGGCGGCCAGGCCCGGGCCCGACACGCGCCCGTCGCGGCCCACGGCCACGGCGCGCTCGCCCGCGGCCACGGCCTCGCTGCCGAGGGCACGGCCAAGGTGCTCGGCAAAGCGCTCGTCGATCGTCTGGCCGACGATGCCGCGGATGTCATAGGCCTTGAAGATCGAGGCGTGCACGCGCATGGGAAGGGTCCGGAGTGAAGTCTGTGGAAGGTGCGGAAGGCGGGGGGCCGGGGCGAGCGTCGCTCGGGGCGCGCCTGAGCTCCGGGCTGGACGCCCGAGTCTGCATGGATTGTTCCACGGCGGCGGGCGCCGCGGGTTGAGCCGATAAGATGGGCCAGTCCCCTCCCCCCGGGCCGCCTGAGCCTTGAAACTCCCCGACGTCCTGGAACTGCTTGCCCTGGCTGCGCTGTGGGGGGCCTCCTTTCTCTTCATGCGCCTGGGTGCGGCCGACTTCGGGCCCGTGGCGATGACGTGGGTGCGCATGGCGCTGGCCGCGCTCGTGCTGGCGCCCCTGGCCGGGGCGGCGGCACTGGCCGGCGCGCTGCGCGGGCACGGCCGGGCGATCGGGGCGGTGGGCATCGTCAACTCGGTGCTGCCCTTCATCGCCTACGGCTACGCGGCGCTGGCGGTCACCACGGGGCTGTCGGCGGTGTTCAACGCCACCTCGCCGCTGTGGGCGGCGGCCATCGCCTGGTGGTGGCTCGGCGAGCGCCCCACACGGCTGCGCGCCCTGGGCCTGCTCATCGGCCTGGCAGGAGTGGTGGCGCTGGCGGGCGGCGAGGCCCGCTTCCGCCCCGACGCGCAGGGCGCGACCACCGGCTGGGCCGTGCTGGCCTGCCTGGGCGCGACGCTGGGCTACGGGGTGGGCGCGAACCTGGTCAAGCGCTCGCTGTCGGGCGTGCCGCCGGTGGCGGTGGCCGCGGGCAGCCAGCTGCTCGGCGCGCTCGTGCTCGCGCCCCTGGCCTGGTGGGCTTGGCCGGTGCGCGCACCTTCCGCGCTTGCCTGGGCGGGGGTCGTGGCGCTGGGCGTGCTGTGCACGGGCGCGGCGTACTTCCTGTACTTTCGTCTCATCGCACGGCTCGGACCGGCACGCGCGATCTCGGTGACCTTCCTCATCCCCTTCTTCGGCACCCTGTGGGGGGCGGTCTTCCTCGGGGAGGCGGTGACGCCGACGATGGTGGCCGCCGGCAGCGTGATCCTGCTGGGCACCGCGCTGGCCACCGGCGTGCTCAGCTTCGGTGGCCGACGCTGAAGTCGTTGCGCCCGCTGCGGTCCACGCCGCGCAGCAGCCAGATCGGGCGCCGGGCGAAGTTCACCGGCACGCCGGTCTGCCCGTCCACCGGGCGCAGGTCGCGCTCGAACACCGAGGTGGAAGGCATGTAGCGCAGGGCCACGCCGGTGCGGCGCTGGCCGGAGGTGTTGGCGGCCGCGCCGTGGATCATGTAGACGTCGTGCAGCGACATCTGGCCGGGCTCGAGCTCCAGGTCCACCGCGGTGGCCTCGTCGAAGGTGCCGTCGGCCATGCGCTGGTTGAGCGTGAGATCGGTGCGCTCCTCGTGCAGGTGCTCGTGCAGGTGCTGGCCGACGTGCGAACGCGGGATGACGCGCAGGCAGCCGTTCTCGCGCGTGGAGGGCTCCAGCGCCACCCACACCGTGCAGGTGGCCAGCGGGCGGATGGGCCAGTAGTGGCCGTCCTGGTGCCAGGGCGTCTCGTAGCCCTCGCCTGCTGGTTTGCAGAAGACGTGGCAGCCCCAGAGGATGACGTCCTCGCCGATCACACCGCTCACGAGATCGACGAGCTCGGGCTCGCGCGCGAGTTCCAGGAACTGCGCCACGCCACGCACGCCCTCGCCGTTGTCGCCTTCCACGTGGGCGGAGACGAGCTTTTCCGGGCGTACGCCCGGGTTCAGCCGCAGCAGCTCGTCGAGCGCGGCGGCCATCTGCGCCACGCGCGGCGCGGGCAGCTGCCAGCGCGGGATGACCCAGCCTTCGCGCTGGTAGTGGGCGACTTCTTCAGGGTGCAGGGTGGCCATGGCGACATCGTGCCAGAAGGAGGGGCCTGGCCGCCAGCCCCATGGCTCCTCATGGCGGGCAGCCGCCACGGCGAACCGCCGATGGGGTGCTCACCGGCCTCCACCTCGTCCGCGGCAGCCCTCACGGTCCGAACACCACGTCCACCCAGTAGTTGGCCGAGCGCCAGGTGGCGTTCGGGAAGGCCAGGCTCGAACCGTAGCGGTACAGCCCGTTGCCGGCACCGGCCACGTTCTGCGGCGCCACGAGCGGGCCGGCCGTGGTGGGCGCGCTGGCGAAGTAGTCCAGGCTGAAGGAGTAGTGGCCGCGCGGGGCCAGGTAGCCCGCCACCACGGTCGTGCCGGCCGTCACGGGCACGGGGCTGGCGAAGTCCACCTGCTGCCAGCCGCTCGTGGCCTCGTTCCTGAAGGTGGCCTGTGCGAGCAGCTGGCCGCTGCTGCTCCACAGCCCGCCCACATGGGTGCCGGTGTTGGTGGAGGCCTTGTAGAAGCG
>JBIIED010000109.1:0-10357 GCA_044237995.1 Rubrivivax sp.
CGCGGCCGTGATCGAGGGCCAGCGCTCCGGCCATATCCACGTCGCGATGCATGGGGCGTCCTCCTACGCCCGTGCGGTGCTGACCGGCGTGCGTATCGAACCCTTCCTGATCGACGTCTACAAAGACGGCACGAAGGGCTACTACAGCGTCTTCTACGTGCGCAAGGACTCTCCCTACAAGACCATCGCCGATCTCAAGGGAAAGAACCTCGGCCTCGTGGACCCGAACTCGACCTCGGGCAACACCGTGCCGCGCTTTGCCCTTCACCAGATGCAGATCGACCCGGATAAGTTCTTTGGTCGCGTGGTCTACACCGGCACCCATGAGAACGCGATCCTCGCGCTGCAGCAGGGTACGGTGGATGTCGTGGCGAACTGGTGGAACAACGAGGCGGAGTCCAACCTCGGGCGCATGGAGCGCAACAAGCTCGCAAAGGCGGACGACTTCCGGATGATCTTCAAGTCCGAACTGATGCCCGCCTCGCCCCACACCTACCTGAGCGACCTGCCGGCCGATATGAAGACGGCTATCACGCAGGCCTTCCTGGACATGCCGCGCGAGGCCCCGGAGGCCTTTGCCAAGGCGGCCTACGGCGCACGCCCCTGGGAGCGGGTGACGCACGAGACCTATGCGCCGATGGTGGAATTGCTGAAGTTCACCGATAACCTGCGGCGGCAGCGCCGTTGAGGCCCTTGTCCCTTCCGGCAGGCCAGGCTTGGCGATGAGCGACCTGGGCGTGACGTCCGCGCGATTCGGCGTGTCGCCGCAGGTGTTGCAGGCCCGCGAGCAGGCCTATCGGCAGGCTGTCGCCACCCGGCGCCGGCACCTCGCGGTGCTGCTCGCGGTGCTGGTTGTGCTCACGCTCGTCAGCGCCTGGGTGGGCGAGGTCGACCTCGGCAACCTCGCCCGCAACGCGTGGCGGCTGCCCGACTTCGTCGGCCGCACGATGCCCGCCCTGTCATGGGCCCAGCTGGGCGCAGACCTCGCCGAGTGGTTCTGGGGCCTGGATCGCTGGCTGCTGCTGCTGGGCGAAACGCTGCTCGTGGCCTACCTGGGCACGGTGGTCGGCACGGCGTGTGCCTTCCTGCTGTGCTTTCTCGGCTCGGCCAACCTGATCGCCACGCGCGGCGTGGTGTTCGGGGCACGACGCGTGATGGAGATCTGCCGCACGGTGCCCGATGTGGTGTTCGCGCTCGTCTTCGTGATCGCTTTCGGCCTGGGCCCGCTGCCGGGCGTGCTGGCGCTGGCAATCCACACTGCTGGGGCTTTGGGCAAGCTCTTCGCCGAGGTGGTGGAAAACATCGACATGCGCCCTGTGGAAGGGCTGGGTGCATGCGGGGGCACGTTGCCTGAGGTGATCCGGCATGCGGTTCTGCCCCAGGTGCTGCCGAACTTCGCCAGCTACGCGCTGCTGCGCTTTGAGGTGAATGTGCGCGGCGCTGCGGTGATGGGCTTCGTAGGGGCCGGCGGCATCGGGCAGGAGTTGCTGGAGGCGGTCCGCAAGTTCTATTACCCCGACATCAGCGCGATCCTCGTGCTCATCATGCTCACCGTGGTGGTGATCGACCTGCTCACCGAGCGGCTGCGCCACCGCCTGCACGAAGTCGAGGCGATCCGGTGAGCCGCGGTCCAGCCCGCCTCGCGGTGGATGCCCAGGCGCTGGCGGCGCGGCATGCGGCCCTGCTGCGCCCGCAGCGCGGTTGCCTGCTGCGCCGGGCGCTCGTACTGGCGGCGTTGGCGGTGCCGCTTGGGCTGGCCGTGCACGCGCTGGACATCGGCTGGCCGCGTGTGCTTGCCGGCCTGGGCAAGCTGGGCGACCTGGTCGTGCTGATGTGGCCGCCGCTTCCCGGCAGCGCGGCCAGCGCTGCGCTGTACCTGCGGGGGCTTGCCGAGTCGCTGGCGATCGCCTTCCTCGGGACGCTGCTGGCGGCGCTGCTGGCGTTTCCGGTTGCGCTACTGGCGGCACGTAACGTCGTGCCCAACCCCTTCGTGCACTTCACGGTGCGCCGCGGCTTCGACGCCGTGCGCGCGGTGGATGTGCTGATCTGGGCGCTTCTGTGGGTCAGCGCGGTCGGGCTCGGGCCCTTCGCCGGCGTGCTGGCCATCGCCTGCAGCGACTTCGGCATCTTCGGCAAGCTCTTTTCCGAGGCCCTGGAGGCCGGCGAGCGTGGGCCGGTGGACGGCGTGCGCGCCACCGGCAGCACCCGCGAGCAGGCCGTGCGTTGGGGGTTGCTGCCGCAGGTGATGCCAGTGATCGCCAGCCAGGTACTCTACTTCTTCGAGTCGAATACGCGTTCGGCCACCATCATCGGCATCGTCGGCGCAGGAGGCATCGGGCTGCACCTGGCCGAACTGATCCGTACGCTTGACTGGCGCGGCACGGGCTTTGTGGTGCTTCTGATCCTCGTGGCGGTGGCGGTCATCGACAGGGTGTCCGCGCGGTTGCGGTTCGCGATGATCGGGCGGGGGCGGCCGACGCAGTCGTGACCGACGGCGCACGCAGTACGAGGCCCGGCGGGCCTGTGCCCGCTTGCGGGCGTGCCCGTGCAAAGGGCGCACGCGGCACCGCTCATTTTCGCTGGTACACCCTCACGTAGTCGATCAGAAACTCCGCCGGAAAGATCGAATCGTCCACCGGGCCGCCGAGGTCGCCGCCGATGGCCAGGTTCAGCAGCAGGAACTGTGGCCGGTCGAAGGGCCACTGGCGCGGGCCGAGGTCGGTGCGGGGGTAGCGCACGTAGGCCTGGCCATCCACGCCGAAGGTCACACCGTCGGCCGTCCAGTGCATCTGGTAGCGGTGGAACGCGCTGCAGGCGGTGGGCAGAGGCGTTGACGCACTGAAGGCCTGCCCGGCGTGCCCTGCGGCCACGTGCACCGCACTGGAGACGCGGCCGGGGGTGTGGCCCATGTGTTCCAGGATGTCGAGCTCGCCGTCTTCGGGCCAGCGTCCGCCAGTGCCGAGCGTCCAGATCGCGGGCCAGGTTCCTTTGCCGCAGGGCATGCGTGCGCGGATCTCGAAGAAGCCGTAGGTCCACTCGCCGCGGCCCCGGGTGAGCAGCCGCGCGGAGGTGTAGCGCTGGCCGCCCCAGTCGGCCGCTCCTTGAAGCGCCTCGCGACGGGCGCGGATGACCAGTGTCCCGTCACGGCGCTCGGCGTTCTCGGCGCGCGGGCCGGAGTAGTACTGCAGCTCGTTGTTGTACCAGCCTCGCGCATTGCGATGGGTGTCGTGCACCCACTTGGCGGGGTCCGGCGGGCCGCTGCCCTCGAACTCGTCGGCCCATACCAGCCGGTAGTTGTCGGGCACCTCCAGCGCATGGGCCGAGGCGGGGGTGTGCAGGCAGTTCAGGGTGAGGGCCATCAGCAGCGCGAGGTGGCGGGACAGGGGCAGGAGTGAGTTCATCTACGGAATGCGTAAGCCGGATTCGTCGAAAGCCAAGGCCCGGCCGGCGTCGGGCACGAGGCGGACCGCCTGGCCGGGCGACAGGCCATCGCCCGTGAGCGGGATGCGCACCTGCATCAGCCCGGCAAGACCGTCCATTCGCAAGTGGAGGATGGAGGCGTCGCCGAGGTGTTCGGCCAGGATCAGCGTGGCGGGCGCTCCTTCCCCGCCGTCCGCAGGGTGCAGGTGCACATGCTCGGGCCGGATACCCATGCAGTGGGGCGTCGGCGATCCGGAACGATCGCGCATGAGGCTTGCCCACAGCGCCCGATGGGCCGCAGGGGCCGACTCGCCGGGGCAAGGCACGATGTTGATGCGCGGCGTGCCCAGGAAGCCGGCAACGAAGAGGTTGGCCGGCTCCCGGTAGAGATCCAGCGGCCGGCCCACCTGCTCGATGCGACCGGCGTGGAGCACGGCGATGCGGTCGCCCATCGTCATCGCCTCGACCTGGTCGTGCGTGACGTACACCATGGTGGTGCCGAGCTCGCGGTGCAGCTTCGTCAGCTCGATGCGCATGCTCATGCGCAGGGCGGCGTCCAGGTTGGACAGCGGCTCGTCGAACAGGAACACGGTGGGGTTGCGCACGATGGCCCGACCGATGGCCACGCGCTGGCGTTGCCCGCCGGAGAGTTCCTTCGGGTAGCGGCCGAGCAGCTCGGTGATCTGCAGCGTGCGCGCCGCTTCCTGCACCCGGCTGTCGCGCTCGGCGCGCGGTACGCCCGCCATGCGCAGGGCGAAGCCGAGGTTGTCGGCCACCGTCATGTGCGGGTACAGCGCGTAGCTCTGGAAGACCATCGCCGCGCCGCGTTCGGCGGGGTGCACGTCGTTGACGAGGCGGCCGTCGATCCTCACCTCGCCCGAGGAGACGGTCTCCAGGCCCGCGATCAGCCGCAGCAGCGTGGACTTGCCGCAGCCCGAGGGCCCCACCAGGACCAGGAATTCGCCATCCTGTATCTCCAGGTCGATGCCCGCCACCACCTCGGTGGCGCCGAATTGCTTGCGCACGCCGCGCAGGCTGACCTGCCCCATCTCAGGCCCCGGTCTCGGCGGCCTGTGCCGCGCGGCAGCGCTCGAGGAAGGCGCGGTACCAAAGCGCGCTGGCCTTGGGCGTGCGGCGCTGGGTGGCGTAGTCGACGTGGACGATCCCGAAGCGCTTGGCGTAGCCGCTGCTCCACTCGAAATTGTCCATCAGGCTCCACACCATGTAGCCGGCCATCGGCACGCCCTGGTCCATCGCATCGGCCACGGCCGCGATGTGGGTGCGCAGGTACTCGACGCGATCGGTGTCTTGCACCTGCCCGGCCACGAGTTCGTCGCGGAAGGCTGCACCGTTCTCGGTGATCAGCACCCGGGGCAGCCGGTAGTCGCGGTGCAGCAGGCACAGCAGGTCGGTCAGGCCCTTGGGGTACACCGCCCAGTCCATGTCCGTCAGGGGCAGGTCCAGGGTGCGCGGGTCGACATGGCCGGCAGCGCCCACCACCTGGCGGGTGTAGTAGTTGACGCCCAGGAAGTCGATCGGCACGGCAATGTTGGCCATGTCGCCGGGCAGCACTTGAGGCACGTCGTCGCCCAGCGCCTCCCAGCCCTGCTGAGGGTAGGCGCCCTTGAAGAGGGGGTCGGCGTACCAGCAGCGGCCGAGCGAGTCGGCGAGCTGCGCCGCCTGCCGGTCTTCCTCCCGCGGGCTGGCGGCTTCCATCGGCGACAGGTTGAGCACGATGCCCAGCTGAGTGTCTGCCCGCTGGGCGCGCATCGCCTGCACGGCCAGGCCGTGGCTGAGCAGCAGGTGGTGGGCCACCTGCAGCGCGACGCGGCGGCTGCGCTGCCCGGGTGCGAAGGTGCCGTTCTCGTGGCCGAGCACGGCGATCACCCACGGCTCGTTGTGGGTGGTGATCGAGGCCAGGCGGTCACCCAGGCTGCGCTGCATGCCCAGCGCATAGTCGACGAAGCGGCCCACCGTGTCGCGCGAGGCCCAGCCGCCGGCGTCCTGCAGGGCCTGGGGCAGGTCCCAGTGGTTCAGGGTCAGGTGCGGCAGGATGCCGCGCGCGAGCAGGCCATCGACCAGCCGCTCGTAGAACTGCAGGCCCAACGGGTTCCAGGCACCGGAGCCCGTGGGCTGTACGCGTGGCCAGGAGACCGAGAAGCGGTAGGCGTTGACGCCCAGCGAGGCGATCAGGTCGAGGTCGGCATCGAGCCGGTGGTAGTGCTCGCAGGCGATGTCGCCGTTGCTGGCGTCGGCGATGGCGCCCGGCTGCTGGCAGAAGCGGTCCCAGATCGATTCACCCTTGCCGTCTTCGCGGGCGGCACCCTCGATCTGGAACGAGCTTGTCGCCACGCCCCAGATGAAGTCCGGTGGGAAGCGTCGGGCCAGGGAGTCCTGTGGATGCATGGCGGAGGGGGTGGAAGAGGGGGTGGAAGAAGGGGCGGAAGAGGGGATGCCCGAGGGTGGATTCACTTGACGGCGCCTGCGGTCAGGCCCGCGATGAGCTGGCGCGAGAAGACCACGAACAAGGCGAGCAGCGGCAGCGTGGCGATGGCCGAGCCGGCCATCAACGCTCCCCACTCGGTGTTGACCGGGGTCTGCAGCGTGCGCAGCGCCAGTGGCAGGGTGTAGTTGTCGGCGCTGCGCATGACGATCAGCGGCCCCATGAAGTTGTTCCAGGAGGCGATGAAGGTGATCAGGCCCAGGGTGCCGAGGGCGGGCTTGAGCAGCGGCAGCACGACGCGCCAGTAGATGGCGAACTCGCCGCAGCCGTCCATGCGGGCGGCCTCCACCAGTTCCTTCGGAATGGCCGAGAGCGCGTACTGCCGCATCAGAAAGATCCCGAACGCGCTGGCTGCGCCAGGGATGTACAGGCCCCGATGCTGGTCGATCCAGCCCAGGACATCCATGATCAGGAAGGTGGGGATCATGCTCATGAAGGACGGCAGCAGCATCGTGGCCATCACGAGCGTGAACAGCGCCCTCTTGAAGCGGAACTCCATCAGCGCGAAGGCGTAGCCCGCCATGGAGCAGAACAGGAGCGTGAGTGCCGTGGAGGCCAGGGCCACGTACACGCTCCAGCCCAGGTTGCGCCAGAAGGGCAGCCGCGAGGTCAGGATGCGCAGGTTCTCCAGCAGGTCGCCCCCGAACCACATCGGCGGGGGCATGTTGAAGATGGCCGCGCGCGACTGGGTCGCGAAGACGAACATGAAGTAGAACGGCGCGAGCATGATCAGCGCGCCGGCCAGCACCACCAGGTGGGCCGCCCAGGGGGCCATGCGGCTGGGGTTCATGGTTGGTGCCTCATGCTCAGGCGCCCTTTTGGCGGAAGGCCCGGTTGGTGAGCCAGGTGAGCACCGCCACCACCACGAAGAGCAGCCAGGACATCGCGCTGGCGCCACCGAAGTCGTTGAAGTCGAAGGCCATGCGGTACAGGTAGACGGCGGAGGTCATCCCCGACTGGTCCGCCCCGCCGCGGCCGCCGGTGAGGATGAAGGGCTCCTCGAAGAGCTGCAGCCCGCCGATCACGCTGAGCGTCACGCCGAAGAAGATCATGGGCTTGAGGTTGGGCAGCGTGATGTGCCAGAACTGCTGCCAGCGCCCGGCGCCGTCCATGGTGGCCGCCTCGTAGAGGTCCCGGGGAATGGTCTGCAGCGCGGCCAGGTACAGCACCACGTTGAAGCCCAGGTAGCGCCAGAAGACGATGAACGCGATGGCCGGCTTGATGTTCTCGGCCCGGCCCAGCCAGTCCACGTGCTCCATGCCGAAGACAGCCTGCAGCGCCGCATTGACGAGGCCGAAGTCCTTGGAAAAGAGCGAGCTGAACATGATGGCGATGGCCACCGTGGAGGTGATGTAGGGCAGGAAGTAGGCCCCCACCACGCCGTCGCGCAGCCGCTTGAAGGAGGTGTGGATGAACACCGCCAGCGGAATGGCCACCAGATGCTGCGGCGCGCCCGACACCACCGCCAGCCACAGGGTGTTCTTGAGTGACTTCCAGAACCACTCGTCCTGCAGCGCGAAGGCGAAGTTCTCCAGGCCCACGAACTCCATCGCGTCCAGGCCGCTGGTGGGCTCCCAGGACTGGAAGGCCAGGTGCAGGGAAAACAGCAGCGGGAACACCCCGAACACCGCGAACAGCAGCAGGAAGGGGCTGATGAACACATAGGGGGCCCAGCGGGGCGACAGCCGCAGTGCGGCAAGGCTTTGCCTGCTCACCGGTGGGCCCTCCGCTCCAGCAGGCGCCGGGCATCGGCGAGAGCCGTGGCGATGTCCTTGCCGTTGTCCAGCACGTTGTCCAGCTCGGTGCCGATCACCTCGTCGGCGAAGTTAGTCTGCTTGTGCACCTGGGTGGCGGTGATGCGCCGCGCGGCCTCGCGCCACAGTCGGCGCGCCGGCTGGTTGCCCAGGAAGGCCACGGGTTCATCGAAGAACGGATCCTGGTGTGTCTGCAGCAGGGCCGGGAAGGCGTCTTGAGACTTGAAGGCAGCGAGTTGCAGGGCGGGATCCAGCGTCAGCAGCTCGATGAGTTGCCAGGCCAGTGCCTTCTGCTCGGGCTGCGCGCGGCGCGGAATGGCATAGAAGGAGCCGCCGTAGCCGACGAAGGTGTTCTCGGGCAACTGGGCCACGCGCCACAGGCCCTTGGTGCCGGGGGCCACCCAGGTGGCCATCTGCCCCACCATCCACGCACCCGTGAGGTCGGTGGCCAGCGTGCCGCGCCGAAAGCCCTCGGCCCACTCGTTGGACCAGGCGTTGACCTTGGCGTCGAGCTTGCGGCGGCGCACCTCGCGTGCGAGTTCGAAGGCGCGCCGAAAGCGTGGTGCCTCCACGAGCACCTTGGAGTCCTTGTCGAAGTACAGGCCTTCGCCGGGGCGCAGGCCGCTGCGGATGACGATGTCCTTGACCGATTGCGCGTTGCCGATGAGGTAAGCGCCGGTGGCGGCCTTGATCTTCACGCCCGCGGCGACATAGGCCTCCCAGCTCGGGGTGAGGTCGGCCTCGCTCAGGCCCGCTCGCGCCAGCAGGTCGGTGCGGTACAGCAGCGTGCCCGGGCCGATGTCGGTGGGCACGGCCACGCGGGCGCCGCGTCGGTTGCGGGTCTGGTCGAAGGCGTAGGGTACGAAGCGGTCGGCGATCTGACCCACGTTGTAAGGGGCCTGCGACAAGTCCTCCAGGCCCCAACCCTGGGAGAAGCGGCCCACGTAGCTCGCCTCCAGCGCCATCACGTCGGGCAGGTGCACCGAGGTGGACAGTGCCGTGGTCATGGCGGTGTGGTGATCGGCGTACTGGCGGCTCACCACCTGCACTTCCACGGCAGGGTGCAGCCGGCGCCACGAGGGCAGGGCCGCTCGAACGATCTCGTCCACGAGGGGGAAGGCGGCCACGGTGAGCTTGCGGCCGCCGGAGGCCGCAAGCGGGCCCGATGTCGCCAGGCCCGCCGCCGTCACGGCAAGCATGGCCTGTCGACGATTCACGGCGGCTTCACGCTGGGTGAACTGCGTCATCGGTGTCTTGCTGGGCGGGCTTCGAGCGCGTTGCAGTCGGGTGCCGCGGGAGCCCCGCGCGCCTTGTGGTCAGTTCCAGATGCCGCCCCCAGAACCATGAAAGCGCTTTCAAATTATCTGGGTGTCTTCCCCGGCTGTCAAATCAGGGAATGTGCGGAGGAGCGCGCCCGTCAGGGGCGGGTGCAGGGTGGAGCGGTGGACTCTCGGGCCACCACGCGCGGCCCAGGCAGCCGAAGCGTGGGCTTGTCGCCCCGCAGCAGGCACAGGATGCCCGCGGCCGCACACTGGCCGAGCTCGTACGCCGGGTGATGCACCGTGCTCAGGGGCGGGATGCTGTACTTGGAGATCGAGAGGTCGTCGAAGCCCATGACCGACACGTCCTGGGGCACGCCCAGCGAGCGCCGTTGCAGGGCCAGGCAGGCGCCCAGGGCCATCTGGTCATTGGCCGCGAACAAGGCCGTGAAGCGTCGACGCGTGTCCAGCAGCCGCTCGGTGGCCAGCATGCCGCTTTCCTCGTGGAAGAGGCCTGCGGCCACCAGCGCCGGGTCGAAGGCCACGCCGGCGGCCTCCAGGCCGGCCCGGTACCCCCTCAGGCGCTCGACGGCATCGGGGTGCTCGGCATCGCCCGTGATGAAGGCGATGCGCTGGTGCCCGAGGGAGGTGAGGTGCTCGGTGGCCAGGCGGGCACCTTCGAAGTTGTCGAAGTCCAGGCTGAACAGGTTCGGGGCCTTCACGCGCCGTCCGGTGACCACCACGGGCAGAGACTTGGCCGTGTGCTTCAGCGCCGCATCGCTGAGCCGGCCCGTGAGCACGATGATGCCGTCCACCCGGCGCGAGCGCAGCATGTCGATGCAGCGGGCCTCCTCCGTGGCGTTCCAGTGGCCGCTCACGAACAGCGGGCTGTAGCCGGCGCGGTCGAGTTCGTCCTCGATGCCGCGAAGGGCCACGCCATAAAAGGGGCTGTCAATGGACTGAGTGACCACGCCCACGCTGAGCGTGCGCCCGCCTGCCAGGCCGCGGGCCATCGGATTGGGCACGAACCCCAATTGAAGGATGGCCTCGTCGACGGCTTGCTTCTTCTCCGGGCTCACCACCGCCGTCCCATTGAGGATGCGCGACACCGTGCTGGCGGAGACCCCGGCGGCCTGCGCCACCATCTGCAAGGTCACGGGGCCGTCGCCTGATCGAGCAGGCACGGGGAGGGCAGCGGTACGGCTGGAAGGCATTGCGGAGTCGTGAGCCTGCTGGCACGCGCGAGTGTAGGGGGACTCGCGTCGGCCTCACGCGTGGAGGGGCGGGGGCGTTCGTCGTGGCGCCTGGCACAGATTGCAGCGCGTCTTGCGCCGGCCACACAGGGTTTTCACCGCCCCTGCCGACGCTTGTGGAGGCAGCCCGAATTTCTTATGCTCAGATCTGAAAGCGGTTTCAACGGG
>JBIIED010000360.1:0-3052 GCA_044237995.1 Rubrivivax sp.
CAAAGACGAGCTCTTCCAGGCCCACCTTGCGCCCCTCGCCCTTCTCGACGCCCACGATCACCGACAGGTCCAGGCCGAGTTCGCTGAAGACCTCGCGCGCCATCGAGACCTGGCCACGCCCGCCGTCCACGAGCACGAGGTCGGGCAGCCGCGCCTGGCCCGGGGCCCCCTCCGGCGCTGGCTCGGCCAGCCGGGCGTAGCGACGCTGAAGCACCTGGCGCATCGCGGCGTAGTCGTCGCCCGGCGTCACGCCGTCCACGTTGAAGCGCCGGTACTGCGCCGGCTGCATCGCGTGGGCCTCGTAGACGACACAGGCGGCCTGCGCGGCCTCGCCCGCCGTGTGGCTCACGTCGAAGCACTCGATGCGCAGGCGGTCCAGGTCGGAGGCGTCCAGGTCCAGTGCCTCGGCCAGGGCGCGCGTGCGCTCGCGCTGCGAACCCTCCTCGGCCAGCAGCCGCGCCAGCGCCAGCTCGGCCCCGGTGGTGGCCATCTCGAGCCACGCGCGGCGCTGCTCGCGCGGCTGGTGCACGGCGCGCACGCGCACGCCGGCGGCGCTGGACAAGACCTCGAGCAAAGCTGCGTTCACCGAGTGGCTGAGCACGAGCAGCGGCGGGGGCACCTGCGCCAGGTAGTGCTGCGCGAGAAAGGCCTCCAGCACCTGCTGCTCCACGGACGCCTCGGGCTCGGCCTCGGCTTCGGCCACCCCGCCGCCCCAGGCCACGCCCTCCTCGACGTGGGCCGGGAAGCAGGCGCGGTCGCCCAGGTGACGCCCGCCACGCACCATCGCCAGGTTGACGCAGGCGCGCCCGCCCTGCACCTTCACGGCCAGGATGTCGACATCGCGATCGCTG
The DNA here is from genome assembly GCA_044237995.1 of Rubrivivax sp. GTDB lineage: Bacteria > Pseudomonadota > Gammaproteobacteria > Burkholderiales > Burkholderiaceae_C > Rubrivivax. Next base: position 852 of record JBIIED010000360.1, read on the forward strand.
GCGGAGAAGCTGCTCTCCTCCACCGACTGGCGGTGCAGCACCCGCGACAGGGCCGAGATCTGGTTGCGCACCTGAGCCGCCTGCTCGAAGGCCAGCACCTCGGCGTGCGCCATCATGCGCTGCTGCATCTCGCCAAGCACCGCATCGGCCTCGCCGCGCAGGAAGGCCTCGGCATCGTGCACGTCGCGCGCGTAGTCCGCGTCGGACACCAGCCCCACGCAGGGCCCCGAGCAACGCCGGATCTGGTAGAGCAGGCAGGGGCGCGAGCGGTTGGCAAACACCGTGTCCTCGCAGGTGCGCAGGCGAAACACCTTCTGCACGAGCTGGATCGTCTCCTTGACCGCCCACGCGCTCGGGTAGGGCCCGAAGTAGCGATGCCGCCGATCCACCCCGCCGCGGTAGTACGCCACGCGCGGGTAGCGCTGCGCGGCCGTGCCCGGCACCCGCCCCGGCTCGGGCGACCCGGCCAGGAGCAGGTACGGGTAGCTCTTGTCATCGCGAAAGAGGATGTTGAAGCGCGGGTTGAGCGCCTTGATGAGGTTGTTCTCGAGCAGCAGCGCCTCGGCCTCGGAGCGCACGACGGTGGTCTCCAGGCGGGCGATGCGCCCGACCATCACGCCGATGCGCGTGCCGCCGTGGTCCTTGTGGAAGTAGCTCGACACGCGCTTGCGCAGGTCGCGTGCCTTGCCCACGTAGAGCACCTGGCCGTGAGCGTCGAAGTAGCGGTAGACGCCCGGGCGCGCGGGCAGCGCGGCCACTTCCGCCAGCAGCGCCTGGCGACGATCCTCCTCCGCGGGTGCGGCGGGTCCGGCAGGTTCGCCGGATGCAGCGGGTGCGGTGGATCCGACGGCGTCGGTGGATTCGGGTGGATCGGCAGGAGCGTTCACGGTCGGCCGCGATTGTGGCGTCTCCCGATAATGGCCCCGTGGAGACGCCAGGCATCCTCGACCATTGGGGCGGCGGCCCGGCGGGCGCCCCGCCCGGTGCAGGCCGCAGCTGGGACGTCTTTTGCCGCGTCGTGGACAACCTCGGCGATGTCGGCGTGTGCTGGCGCCTGGCGCGCGGCCTGGCGCAACGCGGCCAAAAGGTGCGCCTGTGGATCGACGAACCCGCGCCGCTGGCGTGGATGGCGCCGGACGGCGCGCCGGGGGTGAAGGTGGTGCGGTGGCCCTCGCCGTGGGACGACGCAGCCGGCGCCTTCGAGCCGGGGGATGTGGTCGTCGAGGCTTTCGGCTGCGACCTGCCCGAAGCCGTGCTCGCCGCGATGGCGGCGCGCGGCGCCACGCCTCGGGGTGCGCCCCTTTGGCTCGACCTCGAGTACCTCAGTGCGCAGCCCTGGGTGGCTCGCAGCCACGGCCTGCCCTCCCCGCAGTTCCACGGCCCCGGTGCCGGCCTCACGCGCTGGTTCTTCTTTCCCGGCTTCGATCCGGGCACAGGCGGCCTGCTGCGCGAGCCCGACCTGCTGCAGGCACGCGCGGCCTTCGACCGCGACGCCTGGCTCGCGGCGCACGGGCTGCCACGCCAGCCCGGCGAGCGGGTGCTGGTTGTCTTCTGCTACGACGCCGCGCCTGCCCTGGCGCAGCTGCCCGGCGCCTTCGCGCAGGCAGCAGGCGCCGGGCCACTCGCGGTGCTGCTGACACCGGGCGCGGCCCAGCGCGCGGGCACGCAGACGCAGGCGGCCTGGCCGGCTGGCACACGGGTGCACGCGCTCGACTGGCTCGCCCAGGACGACTTCGACCGGCTGCTGTGGACCGCCGACCTGGCCACCGTGCGCGGCGAGGACTCCCTCGTGCGCGCCATTTGGGCCGGCGTGCCCTTCCTGTGGCAGGCCTATGCGCAGCAAGACGGCGCACACGCCGCCAAGGTGGAGGCCATGCTCGATGCCCTGGCGGCCCCGGCCGAGGTGGCCGCCCCCCTGGCGATGGCCTGGCGGGTGTGGAACGGCACGGCAGGCGCCTACGCCGAGCCGCCCGCGGACGGCCAGCCGGGGCGCACCCCGCCCGGCCGCACGGCGCCTGCCCCCCTGCAGCTGCCCCCGCTGCAGGCGTGGCAGGCGGCCGTGCGAGCCTGGCGTGACCGGCTGGCTGCCCAGCCCGACCTCGTGACGCAGCTGCTGGCCTTTGCCTCGGCGCACAGCGCCCGCGCGAGCTAGAATGGAGGGCTTTGCAAGGCGGGCTCAGAGCCGCCTACTCCGACTCAAC
>JBIIED010000110.1:0-10344 GCA_044237995.1 Rubrivivax sp.
GGTGATGTACTTCGCCGAGAGCTCGGCCGCCGCCTGCAGCGCCGCAGTGGCGAACTTCACGCCGTGGTGATCCTCGAAGCGCGACTTGAGGCCCTTGAGGATCTCCACCGTCTGCTCCACCGAGGGCTCGACGACGTCGATCTTCTGGAAGCGCCGCGACAGCGCCGAATCCTTCTCGAAGACGCCCCGGTACTCGGTGAAGGTGGTCGCGCCGATGCACTTGAGCGAGCCATTGGACAGCGCCGGCTTGAGCAGGTTGCTCGCATCGAGCGTGCCGCCGCTGGCCGCGCCCGCGCCGATGAGCGTGTGGATCTCGTCGATGAACAGGACGGCGTGCGGCTGGTCCTTGAGTTGCTTGAGCACACCCTTGAGGCGCTGCTCGAAGTCGCCGCGGTACTTGGTGCCGGCCAGCAGCGCACCCATGTCCAGCGAATAGACGTTGGCCTGCGCCAGCACCTCGGGCACGTCGCCCTGCGTGATGCGCCAGGCCAGGCCTTCGGCGATCGCGGTCTTGCCCACGCCCGCCTCGCCCACGAGAAGCGGGTTGTTCTTGCGTCGGCGGCACAGCACCTGGATCACGCGCTCCACCTCGGCCTCGCGGCCGATCAGCGGGTCGATCTTGCCTTCGCGGGCCTGCTGGTTGAGGTTCTGCGTGAACTGATCCAGGGGCGAGCTCTTCTGCTCGCCGCCTCCCGCGCCCTCCTCGCGCTCGGAGGCCCCCTCGCCTGCCGGGCTGTCGCCAGGCCGGGCGGGCTCGGGCGGATCGGACTTGCGGATGCCGTGGGCGATGAAGTTGACGACATCCAGCCGCGTCACGCCCTGCTGGTGCAGGTAGTAGACGGCGTGCGAATCCTTCTCGCCGAAGATGGCCACGAGCACGTTGGCGCCGGTGACCTCCTTCTTGCCGCTGCCGGTGGACTGCACGTGCATGATCGCTCGCTGGATCACGCGCTGGAAGCCCAGGGTCGGCTGCGTGTCCACCTCCTCCGTGCCGGAGACGGTGGGCGTGTTCTCCTTGATGAACCCAGCCAGGCTCTTGCGCAACTCCTCGATGTTGGCGGCGCAGGCACGCAGCACCTCCGCAGCCGAGGGGTTGTCCAGCAGCGCCATCAGCAGGTGCTCGACCGTGATGAACTCGTGGCGCTGCTGGCGCGCCTCGACGAACGCCATGTGCAGGCTGACTTCCAGTTCTTGCGCAATCATGCAGCCTCCATGGTGCATTGCAGCGGGTGCTGGCCGCGGCGGGCCTCGGACAGCACCAGTTCGACCTTGGTGGCCGCGACGTCCTTGGGGTAGACCCCGCAGACACCACGACCGTCGTGATGGACCTTCAGCATGATCATCGTGGCGGTCTCCAGATCGTGCTGGAAATGCTTCTGGAGAACGTGGATGACGAACTCCATCGGGGTGTAGTCGTCGTTGAGCATGACGACCTGGTAGCGAGGTGGTGGCTCGACCCTCGCCGACTGCCGCTCGACGACGACGGTGCCTTCGTCACGCGGCGTGGCCCCCGGCGCGCTCGGCCGGCCAGGGCTGCCGGTACCAGGGCGGGGAATTCGGGTGGCCATGAGCCATTCTATCGGTCTGCGTCTGCGCATGCGGGGGCGAAAAACAGGCTTGAGACACCCTTCACACCTCGAGATCATCGGGTAAAGCAAGAAGCCCGCCAGATGGCGGGCTTCTTGAGGCACGCCGGCACCGGCTTCCCGGGCTGCGGCGCGCTCCGGGCCAGCTGCGCGGGCGCGCCCGGGGGAGCGTAGCCGGAAGGCTTACATCTGCTCGATCATCACCTGCCCGAAGCCCGAGCACGACACCTGGGTGGCGCCTTCCATCAGCCGCGCGAAGTCGTAGGTCACACGCTTGGTCAAGATGGCACGCTCCATCGAGGAGATGATCAGGTCCGCGGCTTCCGTCCAGCCCATGTGGCGCAGCATCATCTCGGCCGACAGGATCTCCGAGCCAGGGTTGACGTAGTCCTTGCCCGCGTACTTCGGCGCCGTGCCGTGCGTTGCCTCGAACATCGCCACCGAGTCGCTCAGGTTGGCGCCCGGCGCGATGCCGATGCCGCCCACCTGGGCCGCCAGGGCGTCAGAGACATAGTCGCCATTGAGGTTCAGCGTGGCGATCACGGAATACTCGGCCGGGCGCAGCAGGATCTGCTGCAGGAAGGCGTCGGCGATCGAATCCTTGACCGTGACCTCACGCCCCGTCCTGGGGTTCTTGAAGCGGCACCACGGCCCGCCGTCGATCGGCTCGGCGCCGAACTCGCGCTGCGCAAGTGCGTACCCCCAGTCGCGAAAGCCTCCCTCGGTGAACTTCATGATGTTGCCCTTGTGGACAAGGGTGACCGAGGGCTTGTCGTTGTCGATGGCGTACTGGATGGCCTTGCGCACGAGCCGCTCCGTGCCCTCGCGCGAGACAGGCTTGATGCCGATGCCCGAGGTGTTCGGGAAGCGGATCTTCTTGACGCCCATCTCCTCGATGAGGAACTTGATGACCTTGCGCGCCTTGTCGCTCTCGGCCTCGTACTCGATGCCGGCGTAGATGTCCTCCGAGTTCTCGCGGAAGATCACCATGTTGGTCTTTTCCGGCTCCTTCAGCGGGCTGGGCACCCCCTTGAAGTACTGGATCGGGCGCAGGCAGACGTAAAGGTCGAGTTCCTGGCGCAGCGCGACGTTGAGCGAGCGGATGCCACCTCCCACAGGCGTGGTCAGCGGGCCCTTGATCGACACGACGTAGTCGCGCACGACACTCAGGGTTTCCTCGGGGAGCCAGACATCCGGCCCGTAGACACGGGTGGACTTCTCCCCCGCGTACACCTCCATCCAGTGGATCTTGCGCCGGCCCCCGTAGCTCTTGGCCACGGCGGCATCGACCACCTTGATCATGACCGGCGTGATGTCCAAGCCCGTGCCGTCCCCCTCGATGAAGGGGATGATGGGGTTGTCGGGGACGTTGAGAGAGAAGTCCGCGTTGACGGTGATCTTCTGGCCACCTTCGGGAACCTTGACGTGCTGGTACATGCGATCGGTCTCCGCCTCGTATGGGGATTTATGTGGTTCGGATGTGGGAAAACCCGAAATAATTCTATGCGACCGACCTGTCAACCGCCTGACCCCCTGGCCCGTTTTCGGAGGGCTTCCCGCAAATTAGGGGGGCGATTTCCAAAGACTTTCGAAAGGTATTGACATGTCCAAGATCCTGGCCGCCCTGATCGCCGCCGCGTTCGCCGTTGGCGCCTACGCCCAAGACAAGAAGGCCGCCGCCCCGGCGCCGGCCGCCTCGGCTGCCAAGAAGGCCGAGCCGAAGAAGGAAGAGAAGAAGGCCGAAGCCAAGAAGGAAGAGAAGAAGAAGTAATCTTCTTCCCTCCCTGCCGGCCCGCGCCAGTCGGTGCGGCCGGTCGAGAGACACCCGGCTTCGGCCGGGTGTTTCGTTTGCGGCGCCGAAAGCGCTGTCGGCCCGCCCCCAGCCCGAGGCGTGCTGCCTCCGGATCTCAGCTGGTGCAGTAGGCCACCAAGCGGCTCCAGGCATCCCGATTCAGCGCGAACAGCGCCCCTGCGACCAACGCGACCCCCGAGACACGGGTCGCCAGGCGTGCCAGCTGGTCGCCCCTGGCCGCTCGGGCGGCGTCACCCCGATTCAGCCAGGCCAGCAGCCACGGTGTGAGCAGCAGCCCAGGCGACGAGGCGAGCGCGAACCCGCCCATGGCCGCCGCGCCGGAGGCCGGGTGGGCACACAGCGCTGCGACCACGATGGCCGACTGCAGCATGCCGCAGGGCCATGCCGCCCACAGGGCTCCCGCTGCGCCGGCGGCCCAGCCCCTGCGCCTGAGTACCAGGGGCTGCCAGCCCCCTGCCAGCGCCAGGGTTCCCGGCCGGGTCGAGCCCAGGCGTCGCATCCAGCCGGGCTGGCACCCCTTCACGGCCATCCACAGGCCCAGCACCAGCGCGGCACAGTGCAGCAGCACCCAGAACGGACGCAGCGCGGGAGCGGCCGGGGTCGACAGGACTGCAGCCACCCCGGCGCTGGCCAGCGCACCCGCCAGCGCGTAGCTGAGGGCCCGTGCTCCGTGGAACGCCAGGCTGGCTGCACGTGCCTCCCCCGCCTGGCCTGAGCAGGTGGCCGCTGCGCAGGCCGGCCCGCACATTGCTGCGCAGTGCGGCGTGCTCGCCAGGCCCAGCAACAGGCACGACAGGATCAGGGCAGCGTCCACGGCGGGATACCGTTGGCTTCAGATGATCCGCGAAAAGCGCGCCCGCACCTCACGCGACTGGAGGTAGCGGTCGAAGACCATCGCGATGCCGCGCACGAAGAACCACCCGGTGGCTGTCACCTGGATCGCCTCGTCGTCGACCTCGACCAGGCCTTCAGCCTGAAACTCCCGCAGCCGCTCGAGTTCGGCGGCGAAGTAGGCCCGGGGCTCGACCATGTGGGCGACCTCGAGCGCCTCGAAGTCCAGCCGGCCCTGGCACATCAGCGCCATGATGACGGCCCTGCGCAGGACGTCGTCGCGGCCGAGTTCGACTCCGCGCACGGTGGCGAAGCGTCCGTGCTGGATGGCATCGTGGTATTCGGGCAGCGTCTTGGCGTTCTGGCCGTAGGTGGCGCCCATTCGGCCAATGGCCGATACCCCGAGCGCCACGAGATCGCAGTCGGGCTGCGTGCTGTAGCCCTGAAAGTTGCGGTGCAGCCGGCCCTGGCGCCTGGCCACAGCCAGTGGATCGCCCGGCAACGCAAAGTGGTCCATCCCGATGTAGGCATAGCCGTGTGAGAGGAAGCCCGCGATGGCTCCGGAGAGCATGGCCAGACGCTCCTGGGCGGCCGGCAGTTCACTCGGCACGATGCGCCGCTGCGGCTTGAACCGCTCCGGAAGGTGCGCGTAGGCATACAGCGCGATCCGATCGGGCCGCAGCGCCGCCACCAGCGCGACGGTGCGTGCGAAGGTGTCCGCCGTCTGCCTGGGCAGGCCGTAGATCAGGTCGGCGTTGATCGAGCCAAATCCGATCGCCCGCGCGGCCTGGATCAGGTCGTGCACGCGCTCCAGCGGCTGCACGCGGTGGATGGCCTGCTGTACCTGAGGATCCACATCCTGGAGCCCGAAGCTGATGCGGTTGAAGCCCAGGCGTGATAACTGCTGCAGCCGCTGCTCGTCGACCGTGCGCGGGTCCACCTCGATCGACAGCTCGGCACCCGGCACGAACCGGAAGGCCGCGCGCAGGGCTGCCATCAACCGCTCGAGCTCCTCGTCGTGCAGGAAGGTGGGCGTGCCGCCTCCGAAATGCAGCTGCGACAGCGGTTGGCCCTCGCCCAGCTCGTGCACGTGCAGGCGAATCTCCGTCTCCAGGTCGATGAGGTACTCGCGCGCCCGGTCGTGGTGGCGCGTCACGATCTTGTTGCACGCGCAGTAGTAGCACACCGACTCGCAGAAGGGCACGTGCACGTACACCGACAGCGGCACCGCCCCTCCTACGCGCATGCCGCGTCGCCGCTCGCGCAGTGCCCTCACGTATTCGGGCGGACCGAAGGCCTCGACGAATCGGTCGGCAGTCGGGTAGGAGGTGTAGCGTGGCCCGGGCACGTCCATGCGGCGCAGCAGCGTCGGCGGTATCGCGGCGAAGGCCTGGGCCCGTTCGTCCTTCATCGGGCTACACTCTGCCGGACAGGAGGTACGGCACCTTGACCTGGGACAAACGATCCCGGGCTGCTAGGCCGCACGCACGATGCACGCACCCGCAGTCCGTTTGGCGCCACTCAAGTCGGCCTGCTCGAGTTGCAACCTGCGCGAGCTCTGCCTGCCAGTGGGCATGTCCAACGAGCAGGTCGACAAGCTCGACGAGATGGTGTCCACGCGCCGTTCGATCGAGCGCGGGCAGACGCTGTTCCGCTCCGGTGAGGTGTTCCAGAGCCTCTACGCCGTGCGCACGGGCTTCTTCAAGACCTGCGTTGTCTCCGAGGACGGCCGTGACCAGGTCACGGGCTTCCAGATGTCTGGCGAACTGCTCGGCCTGGATGGCATCGGTACCGACCGCCATGCCTGCGACGCAGTGGCCCTGGAGGACTCGACCGTCTGCGTGATTCCCTACGGGCAGTTGGAGGAACTGTCCCTGGAGATCACGGACCTGCAGCGCGTGTTTCACAAGATCATGAGCCGCGAGATCGTGCGCGAGCACGGGGTGATGCTGCTGCTGGGCAGCATGCGCGCAGAGGAGCGCCTGGCCGCCTTCCTGCTCAACCTCACGCAGCGGCTGCACCTGCGGGGCTACTCACGCAGTGCGCTCGTCCTGCGCATGTCGCGCGAGGAGATCGGCTCCTACCTGGGCCTCAAGCTCGAGACCGTCAGCCGCACCTTCTCGCGCTTCCAGGCCGAAGGCATCCTCGAGGTCAAGCAGCGCGACATCCGCATCGTCGATCACGAGGGCCTGCGCAAGCTGGTCAACTCCACCACCTGCTGACGCCCGCGGCCCTCACAGCCCGGGGTCGCCGAAGTCACCTCCTGGAGGTGCGCCTCCGGGTAGCTTCGGCTCAGCGCTGCCGGTCCGGTGTGGCGGCATGGTTGCGAGCCTGCACGGCTGGCTGTTCCTGTTTTGCCGATGAAGGGCGAGCCTCCACGATGGGATCCGCCCCACGGACGGCGATGACAGCCGTGGCCAGGCTGGCCACCACGACCACCAGCGGCCCGCCGATGACGAGCCACAGCATGCCGTGGCGCCACCAGGGCGCAGCCGGCGAAGTACAACGTGAAACGCTCATGGACTACCTCGGCACGATGAATGTAGAGCCCTCGACGACCTGAGCCGAGGCCTCGTAGGGCTGGCGCGGGAGGCGCTCGATGCGAAAGCTCAGCGGGTGAGCGCCGGGGGTCAGCGCCTTCCAGGCCGAGGGCGGAAGTTGCACGGCCACTGGCAGACCGCGTGCCTGGGCCGGCCCCACTTCGATTTCGTCGCGCCCGGCCACCTTTGCGCCGGGCAGCCCCTGGACGTGGACGCGGTAGCGCTGGACCGCCTCGGTGGCGTTCATCACGTGCAGGCGATAGGTGTTCTCGAGGGCGCCCTCGTCCACGAGTCGGGCCAGAGCGCCGCGGTCGCGGATCACGTCGACCCTGAAGGGCGTACGCACCAGGAGGCTCCCCACCAGCACGACCACGATCACCACCAGCACGGCCGAGTACACCATCACGCGCGGCCGCAGCACGCGGTGCCAGGTGCGGGCGGCAGGCCAGCGCCCGGCCAGGCTGTTCTGCGTGGCGTAGCGCACCAGGCCGCGCGGGTACGCCATCTTGTCCATCACGCCGTTGCACACGTCCACGCAGGCGGCGCAGCCGATGCACTCGTACTGCAGTCCCTTGCGGATGTCGATCCCCGTGGGACACACCTGCACGCACAGGCCGCAGTCGATGCAGTCCCCGAGCCCGGCTGCGCGGGGATCGACCTTTCGCCCGCGTGCGCCACGAGGTTCACCGCGCGCAGGGTCGTAGCTGATGATCAGCGTGTCCCGATCGAACATGGCGCCCTGGAAGCGCGCGTAAGGGCACATGTACTTGCAGACCTGCTCGCGCAGGTAGCCGGCGTTGCCGTAGGTGGCCAAGGCATAGAAGAGCACCCAGAAGGTCTCCCACGGCCCGAGGCCCAGCGACACACCCTCTTCCCACAAGGTCCGGATGGGCGTGAAGTAGCCCACCAGGGTGAAGCCCGTCCACAGCGACAGCGCGAGCCACACCCCGTGCTTGGCTGCCTTGCGCCACAGGCGCTCGACCGTCCACGGTCCGGCATCGAGCCGCATACGCGAGGCACGGTCACCCTCCAGGCGCCGCTCCACCCACAGGAACATCTCGCTGTACACAGTCTGCGGGCAGGCGTAGCCGCACCACAGCCGTCCGGCCACTGCCGTGAACAGGAAGAGCGAGTAGGCGCTGACGATGAGCAGCCCGGTCAGGTAGATGAAGTCCTGCGGGTAGAGAACCAGCCCGAAGATGTAGAAGCGCCGCGAGGCGAGGTCGAACAGCACCGCCTGACGGTCGTTCCAGGTCAGCCAGGGCAGCCCGTAGTACAGCAACTGCGTCGCCCACACCAGGGCCCAGCGCCAACCCGCGAACCACCCGCTCACGGCCCGTGGGTAGATCTTGCGCTGCTTCTGGTACAGCGAGACGACCTGCGTGGAGGCTTCGCCGTCCCATCGCGCCGCGGTGCCGCTGTCGTGCATGGAGGGCTTCAGCGTGCGGCGACCGCCGTCGTCGTCTGCGACAGGCTCCACACGTAGCCGGCCAGCACGTGCACCTGCTCCGGGCTCAGGCGCTGGCCAAAGGCGGGCATCACGTTTTGCTTGCCAGCCGTGATCATGGCCACGATGGCAGGCTCGCCCCAGCCGTGCAGCCAGACCTTGTCGGTCAGGTTCGCGGCGCCCAGGGCCGTGTTGCCCTTGCCGTCGGCGCCGTGGCAGCCGGCGCAGGCCCCGAACTTGGGCTTGCCGAGGCTGGCTGCGACGGCGTCGTGCGCACTGCCGGAGAGGCTGAGCACGTACTGCGCGACGTTGCGGACATCCTCCGGCCCGCCCAGCGCCGCTGCCAGGGGAGGCATGACGCCCATGCGGCCCTTGGTGATGGTCTCCTTGAGCGCCTCGTGCGTGCCACCCCAGAGCCAGTCGCCATCGGTCAGATTCGGGAATCCCTTGCTCCCCCTGGCGTCAGAGCCGTGGCAGGCGGCACAGTTGTTCAGGTACAGGCGCTCGCCGATCCCCATGGCCTGGGAATCACGCGAAAGCTCCTGCGCACTCATGGAGGCGTAGCGGGCGTACACCGGCTTGAGCGCTGCATCGGCCCGTGCAGTCTCTGTGGCGAGCTGCCCGGCGCTGGACCAGTTCAGGGACCCGGGATGGCTGCCCAGCCCCGGATAAAAGACCAGGTAGACCGCAGCGAACACGACCGTGACCACGAACAGGCCCATCCACCAGCGCGGCAGCGGGTTGTTCAGTTCCCGCAGATCCTCGTCCCAGACGTGACCCGTGGTGTTGTCGTCGGCCATCACCCGGCGGCGACTGGCGATCACCAGCAGCACCAGGCAGGCCAGCAGGCTTGCAATCGTGGCCGCGGCGATGTACAGCGACCAGGCGCCCGAGAGGAAGTCGCTCATCTCTGCTCCCCCCCGACAGCTTCATCGGAGACGAAGGGAAGCCTCTCGGCCTCCTCGAACTCCGTGCGGCGCTGACGACGCCAGGCCCAGGAAGCGATGCCCAGGAAGGCGAGCAGGCTGGCCAGGGTGACGGTGATTCGAAGGTCGTTGATGTCCATGTGATGCGCCCTCCCAGGCTCACTTGACCGCGGTGCCCAGCACCTGCAGGTAGGCCACGATCGCGTCGAGCTCGGTGCGCCCGTTCACGGCATCTGCGGCCTTGGCGATCTCCTCGTCGGTGTAGGGAACGCCCACCCGGCGCAGCGCCCGCATGCGCGGCGCCACGGAGGCCGGATCGATGGGTGCCTTCTCGAGCCACGGATAGTCCGGCATGTTCGACTCCGGCACGAGCGAGCGAGGCGCGATCAGGTGCAGGCGGTGCCAGTCGTCGCTGTACTTTCCGCCGACGCGATGAAGGTCCGGACCGGTGCGCTTGCTTCCCCACTGGAAGGGGTGGTCGTAGACGAACTCGCCGGCTTGCGAGTACGGGCCGTAGCGCAGCGTCTCCGAGCGGAACGGCCGCACCATCTGCGAATGGCAGTTGTAGCAGCCCTCCCGGATGTAGACGTCGCGTCCGGCCAGCTGCAGCGCCGTGTAGGGCTTCAGGCCCTCGGCCGGTTGCGTCGTGGAGCGCTGGAAGAACAGCGGCACGATCTCCACGAGTCCGCCGACAGCCACCGCCAGCAGGATCAATACGATCATCAGGAAGTTGCTGGTCTCGACCTTCTCGTGCCCGGTAGGGGCGTGCGGGGTAGCCATGTGTGTTCTCCGGTCTCGTTCAGGCGTGAGCCAACGCCGGGGCCGGCACGCGTACCGCCACGCTGCGGCCCGAGCGCACCGTCATCACCACGTTCCAGGCCATGAGCAGCATGCCGCCGAGATAGAGCAGGCCTCCGCCCAGGCGGATCAGGTAGAACGGGAAGCTCGCCTTGACGCTCTCCACGAAGGTGAAGGCAAGCGTGCCGTCGGGGTTCACGGTGCGCCACATGAGGCCCTGCATGACGCCGGCGATCCACATCGCGGCGATGTAGAGCACGATCCCGATGGTGGCAATCCAGAAGTGCAGCTCGATGGCGCGCGTGCTGTACATCGCCTGGCGCCCGTACATGCGGGGGATCAGGTGGTACAGGCAACCCATCGAGATGAGGCCCACCCAGCCAAGCGCACCGCTGTGCACGTG
>JBIIED010000111.1:0-10331 GCA_044237995.1 Rubrivivax sp.
ATCGACATGAAGAGCCCGGGCATCACGGTGCGGCCCATCATCACGCTGGACGGCGAGCACGAGGTCAACGAGGTCTGGTTCGACAACGTCGAGGTGCCGGCCGATCAGCTCGTGGGCGAGGAGAACAAGGGCTGGACCTACGCCAAGTACCTCCTGGCGCACGAGCGCACCAACATCGCCGACGTCAACCGCGCCAAGCGCGAGCTCGAGCGGCTCAAGCGCATCGCGCGTGCCGAAGGGGTGTGGGAGGACGCGCGCTTTCGCGACCAGGTGGCCCTGCTCGAGGTGGACATCGTGGCCCTCGAGATGCTCGTGCTGCGCGTGCTCTCGGCCGAGAAGAGCGGCCGGCAGAGCCTGGACATCGCGGGTCTGCTCAAGATCCGCGGCAGCGAGATCCAGCAGCGCTACACCGAGCTGATGATGCTCGCCGCCGGCCCGTACGCGGTCCCCTTCCTGAGCGAGGCGATGGACGCCGGCTGGCAGGGCGACCAGGCGCTGGGCGGCCTCTTCCCGGGCGGAGCCTGGCACTGCGCGCCGCTGGCAGGCAACTACTTCAATTACCGCAAGACGACGATCTACGGCGGATCCAACGAGGTCCAGCGCAACATCGTCGCGCAGACCGTGTTCGGGAGCTGACGATGGACTTCGAATTCACCGACGAACAGGTGTCGCTGCGCGACGCGGTGGCGCGCTGGGTCGACAAGGGCTTTGCCTTCGAGCGCCGGCTGGCGCTGGCGCGCGCCGGCGGCCGCACGCGCGAGGTCTGGGGCGAGCTCGCCGAGCTCGGCCTGACCGGGCTCGCGGTGCCCGAGGACCACGGCGGCATGGGCTTCGGCCCGGTCGAGGCGATGGTGGTGATGGAGGAGCTCGGCCGCGGCCTCGTGAACGCGCCCTACGCGATGGGCGCGCTCGTGGCGCCGGCGCTGCTGGGCGCGGGCCCGGTGGAGCTGCAGCAGGCCTGGCTCCCCCGCGTGGCCACGGGCGACGCACTCGTGGTGCTGGCCCACCACGAGCGTGCGGCGCGGCATCGGCTGCACCACGTCGGCACCCGCGCCGTGGCGGCCGGGGGTGCCGAGGCCGGCTACCGGCTCAGCGGCGCCAAGAGCGTGGTGCCCGCAGGCGACGAGGCCGATGCCTTCATCGTGCCAGCGCGGCTGTCAGGCGCGGTGGACGATCCCGCGGGGATCGCGCTCTTTCTCGTGGCGCGCGGCGCGCCCGGGCTGACGATCGGCGCCCACCCGACCCAGGATGGGGCGCGGGCCGCCGAGCTGCAGCTGGCCGATACGCCGGCCGCGCTCGTGTGCGCCGCAGGCTGGCCGGTGCTCGAGCACGCGGCCGACATCGGGATCGCCGCCGCCTGTGCCGAGGGTGTGGGCCTGATGGACCGGATGCTGGCCATCACGGTCGACTACATGAACACGCGCCGCCAGTTCGGCGTGCCGATCGCGAGCTTCCAGGCCCTGCGCCACCGAGTGGCCGACGTGAAGATGCAGCTCGAGCTGGCTCGCTCGATGAGCTACTACGCCAGCCTCAAGCTCGGCGAGCCGGCCGAGCAGCGCCGGCGCGCGCTGTCGCAGGCCAAGGTGCAGCTCGGGCGAAGCATGCGCCAGGTGGGCCAGGAGTGCATCCAGCTGCATGGCGGGATCGGCGTCACGCAGGAGTACGTGGGCAGCCACTACTTCAAGCGCCTGACCGTACTCGAGCTGATCTGGGGCGACACGATGCACCACCTCGGCGAGGTGAGCTGCCGCATGCAGGACACCGCGGGGGTCTTCGCTTGACGGAACACGCCGGCACGATCACCGACGTGCCGGGCCTGAAGGTGGGCCACCACACGCTGGCCGCGCGGCCCACTGGCTGTACGGTGGTGCTGTGCGAAGCGGGCGCGGTGTGCGGCGTGGATGTCCGCGGGGGAGCCCCCGGCACCCGGGACACCGAGCTGCTGCGCCCGGAAAACACCGTGCAGCAGGTGCATGCCGTGGTGCTCACGGGCGGCAGCGCCTTCGGGCTCGCGGCAGCCGACGGCGTCATGCGCTGGCTCGACGAGCGCGGCCACGGGATGCCGGTCGGGCCGGCACGGGTGCCGATCGTGCCGGCGGCCGTGCTCTTTGACCTGTGGGTCGGCGACGCGTCGATCCGCCCGGATGCCGCCAGCGGCTACGCCGCCTGCGAGGCGGCCTCGTCGAACGCCCCCGCCACAGGCAGCGTGGGTGCAGGCGCCGGCGCGGCCGTGGGCAAGCTCTACGGCATCGCGCGCGCCATGAAGGGCGGCATCGGCTCGTCGTCCGTGCGCGTGGGTGGCTTCACCGTGGGCGCGATCGTGGCGGTGAACGCGGTGGGCGATGTGCTCGACGAACAGGGCGGCGTGCTCGCCGGGGCACGCCGCGAGGACGGCAGCGGCTTCATGGAGACATCGCGCGCCCTGCTGCAGGGGCAGGGGCCGGCGCGGCTCATCCCAGGTTCGGCCACCACGATCGGCGTGGTGGCCACCGATGCCACGCTCACCAAGCCCCAGGCGGCCAAGCTCGCGAGCCTGGCGCACCACGGCCTGTCGCGTGCGGTCGACCCCGTCACGCCGCACGATGGCGACACCCTCTTCGCACTGGCCACCGGCCGCGCCGGGCCGGTGGGCGACATCGGCGGGCTCGGGGTGGCGGCCGCCGAAGCGGTGGCGCGGGCGATCCGCCAGGCCGTGCGGGCGGCCACCGGGGTGGCGGGCCTGCCCGGCCTGGCCGACACCCGGCGCAGCTCCTGAGCGGACCGCACCCGCGCCAGCCCGTACCCTGCACCGCTGCATTCCAACTCGTAACTGCCTGAATCCCGTGCGTCTGACCCTCTCCCGCGCCCTGCACAGCCAGGGCTTCGGCACCCGCCGCGAATGCGAAGGGCTCGTCCTGCACGGGCGCGTGCGCATCGGGCAGCGTGTCTGCGAGGACCCCTTCGAGGAGGTCGACACCACGGGGCTCGTGCTCGAGGTGCAGGGGCAGGTGTGGCCCTTCCACGCGCGCGCCCTGGTGATGCTGCACAAGCCCGCCGGCTACGAGTGCTCGACGCGCCCGCGCCACCACCCGAGCGTGCTGTCGCTGCTGCCGGCACCTCTGCGCTCGCGCGGCGTGCAGCCCGTGGGGCGCCTGGACGAGGACACGACCGGGCTGCTCCTGATCACCGACGACGGCCCCCTGATCCACCGCCTCACCTCGCCCAAGTGGCACGTGCCCAAGGTGTACGAAGTGCGCACGTGCCACCCTGTGGATGCATCGGTGGCGCAGCGCCTGTGCGAGGGCGTGGTGCTCGACGACGATCCGCTGCCCGTGCGTGCGGCGGCCTGCGAGGTCGTGGGCAGCCATGCACTGCGGCTCACCCTGACCGAAGGCCGTTACCACCAGGTCAAGCGGATGGTGGCGGCAGCGGGCAACCGCGTCGAGGCGCTGCACCGCAGCGCGGTGGGCGCCCTGACCCTGCCCGAGGAACTGCAGCCCGGCCAGTGGCGATGGCTCGACGTCCAGACGCAACCGTGGCAGGCCAGCCCGGTCACGCCATGAGCGACTCGAGCCCTGTCCTGCCTCTGGGCGCCATCCCGTACGCACCCCGATGATCACCCTGACGCGCACCACCCCCATCCTGCGCAGCTTCGACGAGGCGCAGGCGCGCGAGTTCTATGTCGGCTTCCTCGGATTCGAGGTCGTCTTCGAGCACCGCTTTCACGACGGCGCCCCGCTCTACATGGAAGTGCGGCGTGGCGACTGCACGCTGCACCTGTCCGAGCACCACGGCGATGCCACCCCGGGGGCGTCGATGCGCATCCAGGTGAGCGACGTGGACACCCTGTGCGCCGAATTGCTGGCCCGCCACTACGCCCACGCGCGCCCGCAGGTGCAGGCCATGCCCTGGGGCACGCGGGACTTCACCGTGACCGATCCCTTCGGCAACCGGCTCACCTTCACGAGTGCCATCAGCACCTGAAGCGTGTCCGCCTCCACACCCCTTCGCGTCGCCGTGATCGGCGGCGGCCCCGCCGGCCTGGCGGCGGCCGAGGTGCTCCTGGCAGGCGGCGCGCACGTCGAGCTCTTCGACGCCATGCCCTCCGTGGGGCGCAAGTTCCTGCTGGCCGGCCGAGGCGGGCTCAACCTCACGCACGCCGAGCCACTGGATTCCTTCATCGGGCGCTATGGCGAGGCGCACGAGCGGCTCGAGCCCCTCATCCGTGCCTTCGATCCGGACACGCTGCGCGAGTGGGCGCTGGGCCTGGGCATCCCCACCTTCGTGGGCACCTCCAGCCGCGTCTTCCCCACCGACATGAAGGCCGCGCCGCTGCTGCGCGCCTGGTTGCACCGGCTGCGGGCAGCAGGCGTCGTGCTGCACGCGCGCCACCGCTGGATGGGCTGGACGGACGACGGCGCCCTGCGCCTGGCCGCGCCTGCCGGCGAGGTGCACCACCGCGCAGACGCCACCGTGCTGGCCCTGGGCGGTGCGAGCTGGGCGCGCCTGGGCTCCGACGGAGCCTGGGTGCCGGCGTTGCAGGCCTGCGGCGTAGCGGTGAACCCGCTGCAGCCGGCCAATTGCGGCTTTGACATCCAGGGCGGCTGGAGCGACTACCTGCGCCAGCGCTTCGCCGGCCAGCCGGTCAAGCCGGTGGCCGCCAGCCTCGCGCGAGACGACGGCACGGTGCTGCGCCAGCAGGGCGAGTTCGTGCTCACCGATACCGGGGTGGAGGGCAGCCTCGTCTACGCCTTCTCGGCGCGGCTGCGCGAGACCATTGCCCGCCAGGGCCACGCCACGCTCACGCTGGACCTGCTGCCGGCGCACGCGGCCGAGCAGGTGCAGGCCGAGGTGGCGCGCCCGCGCGGAGCGCGCAGCCTGGCCACGCACCTCAAGAGCCGCCTGAACCTGCAGGGCCTGAAGCTCGCCCTGCTGCACGAGGTGCTGGGCGCCCCGGCCCTGAACGACCCCGCCCGCCTGGCGCAGGCCCTGAAGGCGCTGCCCCTGACCCTTGTGGCCCCGCGCCCGATCGACGAGGCGATCAGCACCGCCGGCGGCGTGGCCTGGAGCGAGGTGGACGAGCAGCTGATGCTGCGCGCGCGCCCCGGCGTGTTCTGCGCAGGCGAGATGCTCGACTGGGAAGCACCCACAGGCGGCTACCTGCTGAACGCCTGCATCGCCACCGGCCGCGCCGCAGGGCGGGGCGTGCTCGCCTGGCGATCGCACCCCGCTTGAGCGGCGAGCCTGGCGCCGCGCCGCCTCGATAATTCGGCCATGCAAGTCTTTCGCGGCCTTCCGCCCCCCGCGGCGCGCGGCGCGTGCGCGCTCACCATCGGCAACTTCGATGGCGTGCACCGGGGCCACCAGGCCATGCTCGCGCTGCTCACGAGCGAGGCACGCCACCGCGGCCTGCCCAGCTGCGTGCTCACCTTCGAGCCTCACCCGCGCGATTTCTTCGCCCGCCGCCTGCAGCAGCCCGAGCTCGCGCCGGCACGCATCGGCACGCTGCGCGACTGCGCCAGCGAGCTCGCACGCTGCGGCGTGGACCGCCTGGTGATCCTGCGCTTCGACGCCGCGCTCGCCGCGCTGCCGCCCGAGGCCTTCGCCGAGCGCATCCTGGCCCAGGGCCTGGGCGCACGCGCGGTGCTGGTGGGTGACGACTTCCGCTTCGGCGCCAGGCGGGCGGGCGACTACGCCATGCTCGATGCACTGGGCTCACGCCTGGGCTTCGACGTGGCGCGCATGATGAGCTACGAGGTGCACGGCCTGCGCGTGTCGAGTTCGGCCGTGCGCACGGCGCTGGCCGAGGGCGACCTGGCCCGCGCCGCCACGCTGCTCGGGCGGCCCTGGAGCCTGAGCGGCCGCGCGATCCACGGCGCCAAGCTCGGCCGGACGCTGGGCTTTCGCACCCTCAACCTGAAGCTGCGCCACCCCAAACCCGCTGCCACCGGCATCTTCGTCGCGCGTGTCCATGGCCTGGCCGACGCCCCGCTGCCCGCGGTGGCGAGCCTGGGCGTGCGTCCGACGGTGGAGGAGGCCGGCCGGCTGCTGCTGGAGGTGCACTGCCTGCAGTGGCCCGAGTCGCTCGGCCCGGAGGGCGGCTACGGTCGCTGCCTGCAGGTCGATCTGCTGCACCGCCTGCACGAGGAGCGCAAGTACCCGTCCCTGGAGGCGCTGCGCGAGGGCATCGCGCGGGACGTGGAGGACGCGCGGGCCTGGCTCGCGCGCTGAACGGCCCGCCCGCTCAGAAACGCCCGTTCAGAAACGCCTGGCCAGCCCGGCGCTGACGCCCTGCGTGCCCGCGCGCCGCGTCAGCGGGCTGCCGGCAGCGGGCCCGAGCAGCCGGTTCGCCTGGGCCGCGACGAAGGATGACCACTCGTGCCCGAATTCGTGCCGGTAGAAGACCGAGGAATAGGCCTGGTGCAGGCCGGCACCGGCACGGTAGACGGGATAGCCCGAGCGCCCCGACTGCTCGGGGGTGATGCCATGCCAGGCCTGCATGTAGCGGTCGCTCGCACCGTTGACGCCCACGGCCATGCCGAGCCGCCGGCCGTGGCCGAAGGTCCACTCCCGCGACACGCTCGCATCCAGCGTGTAGCCGCCGACGCGGTCCAGCAGATCCCAGCCCGCTGCGCCGGTGTACACCCAGCCTGGGGTGGGCTCCCAGCGTACCGCCAGGCGGGAGCGGACCGTGGAGCGGATCTCGCCCAGGCCCACGAGCTCGGGGCTCGATCCGTCCGAGCGCCCTCCGTCGTAGCGCAGGCTCAGCCGCACGCGCAGGCCGTCTCGGCGCAGCAGTTCGGCGCCGATCCCGCGCTCGACATCGAGGTTGCGCCGTGTCGTGAAGCCGCCCGCGCCCGTGAGCGTGTAGCGCCCCCAGCGCAGGAAGCCGCCGGGGTTGAGCTTCGTGTCCACGCGTGCCGAGCCCGGATAGGCCGCGCCATGGCGCACGATCAGGCCGAAGGCACCTTCCCAGCCCGGCTCCGGCGCCACGGGCCCGTCCTCCGGGCCACCACGGCTGTCCTCGGTGGCGGGGAGGTCGGGGTCGCCCTCCCAACTCGAGGCTGGCGCATCGGCCGGCCAGGCAGACCCTGCCGCCAGAGCCGCCGCGCCCGCCAGGGCAAGCGTCCCGGCCGTGCGTCTCACGGCTATGTGGCAGCGCGGCCCAGCGGGCTTCAATGCCTGCACCCCTGCCCCCGGTAGAATCTTCTGCATGCGATTGTCACCCGTGTCGCCCCTGCGCAGCCGCTGGCATGCCACGCGGCGCCAGAGCACGCGCGACCGAATTCGGCGCTCGTCGATGCCTGGCGGCTGAGGCCGCCTGCCCTGCCCGGTGCCTTTGTGCCCTGGGCTGATCGTGGCGCCCAGGCGCCGCGCCTTGCGACAGCCTGCACCATGAGCACCCCCGACTACCGCACCACGCTCAATCTGCCCGACACCCCGTTCCCGATGCGCGGCGACCTGCCCAAGCGCGAACCGGGCTGGGTGAAGGAGTGGGAAGACAAGGGCCTGTACCAGCGGCTGCGCGACGCGCGCCGCCACGCCCCGCTCTTCATCCTGCACGACGGCCCGCCCTACGCGAACAACGCGATCCACATCGGGCACGCGGGCAACAAGATCTTGAAGGACATGATCGTCAAGGCACGCCAGCTTGCCGGCTTCGACGCGCAGTACGTGCCGGGCTGGGACTGCCACGGCCTGCCCATCGAGAACGCCATCGAGAAGAAGCACGGCCGCGGCCTGAGCCGCGACGAGATGCAGGCCAAGAGCCGCGCCTGGGCCACCGAGCAGATCGCCCAGCAGATGGCCGACTTCAAGCGCCTGGGCGTGCTGGGCGACTGGGCCCACCGCTACGCGACGATGGACCCGCCCAACGAGGCGGGCGAGATCCGGGCCTTCAAGCGCGTGGTCGAGCGCGGCTTCGTCTACCGGGGCTTGAAGCCCGTCTTCTGGTGCTTCGACTGCGGCAGCTCCCTGGCCGAGTTCGAGATCGAGTACGCCGAAAAGAAGAGCCAGACGCTGGACGTGGCCTTCCCCTGTGCGCAGCCCGAGCGCCTGGCAGCGGCCTTCCTGCCGCCCGAGGATGCGGATGCTCTGCTCAACCGCATGCAGGCCGCGCGGCTCACGGCCTTCGCGGTGATCTGGACGACCACCGCCTGGACGCTACCCGCCAACCAGGCCCTGAACCTCAACCCGGCGCTCGACTACGCGCTGGTGGAGACGCCGCGCGGGCTGCTCGTGCTGGCGGCCTCGCTCGTGGAGAAGTGCCTGGCGCGCTACGGCATGGAGGGCCGCGTGCTCGCCACCACGCGTGGCGAGAACCTGGGCGGCCTGGAGTTCCGGCACCCGCTGGCCCACGTACACCCGGGCTACGACCGCGCAAGCCCCGTGTACCTGGCCGACTACGCCACCGCCGAGGACGGCACCGGCATCGTCCATTCCTCGCCGGCCTACGGCCTGGACGACTTCCTGAGCTGCCGCGCCAACGGCATGGCGCTCACCGACATCCTCAACCCCGTGCAGGGCAACGGGGTGTACGCGGCCGAGCTGCCGCTGTTTGGCGGGCAGAACATCTGGAAGGCCGCGCCCGTCATCATCGAGGCCCTGCGCGAGGCGGGGCGACTGCTGGCCACCGAGCCGCTGCAGCACAGCTACCCGCACTGCTGGCGCCACAAGTCGCCCGTCATCTACCGCGCCGCCTCGCAGTGGTTCGTCCGCATGGACGAAGGCGAAGGCATCTTCACCACCGACAAGGCCCCGCGCACGCTGCGCCAGATGGCGCTCGAGGCCATCGACCGCACGGCCTTCTACCCCGAGAACGGCCGCGCGCGGCTGCGCGACATGATCGCCAACCGGCCCGACTGGTGCATCAGCCGCCAGCGCAGCTGGGGCGTGCCGCTGCCCTTCTTCCTGCACAAGGAGACCGACGAACCGCACCCGCGCACGCTCGAGATCCTGGATCAGGCTGCCAACATCGTCGAGCGCGGCGGCATCGAGGCCTGGAGCCGCGCCACGGTGGAGGACATCCTCGGCCCCGAGGACGCGCCGCACTACACGAAGAGCAGCGACATCCTGGAGGTGTGGTTCGACTCGGGCTCGACCTTCTGGCACGTGCTGCGGGGCACCCACGCGCTGCAGCATGGCTCGCCCGGCCACCACGACGAAGGCCCCGAGGCCGACCTCTACCTCGAGGGCCACGACCAGCACCGCGGCTGGTTCCACTCCTCGCTGCTGCTGGGCTGCGCGCTCTTCGACCGCGCGCCCTACCGCGGGCTGCTCACGCACGGCTTCGTCGTCGACGGCCAGGGCCGCAAGATGAGCAAGAGCCTGGGCAACGGTGTGGAGCCGCAGGCGGTGAGCTCGAAGTTGGGTGCGGAGATCATCCGGCTGTGGGTCGCCTCCACCGACTACTCGGGCGACCTCGGCATCGACGACAAGATCCTCGCGCGGGTCGTGGACGCCTACCGGCGCATCCGCAACACGCTGCGCTTCCTGCTGGCCAACACGAGCGACTTCGACCCCCAGGCCGACGCCGTGCCGGTGACGGAGATGCTCGAGATCGACCGCTGGGCGCTGGCCCGCGCGGCGCAGCTGCAGGCCGAGATCCTCGCCCACTACGAGGTCTACGAGTTCCACCCGGTGGTGTCCAAGCTGCAGGTCTACTGCTCGGAAGACCTCGGCGCCTTCTACCTCGACGTGCTCAAGGACCGCCTCTACACCACGGCCCCGAAGAGCCACGCGCGGCGCAGCGCGCAGACGGCGCTGTGGCACCTCACGCACGCGATGCTGCGCTGGATGGCGCCCTTCCTGAGCTTCACGGCCGAGGAGGCCTGGGCCGTGTTCGACCGGGAGGGCGAGTCGATCTTCACGCGCACGTGGTGGCCGCTGGCCACGCCCGACGCCGCGCTGCTGGCGCGCTGGCAGCAGGTCCGCCATGTGCGCGAGGCCGTGAACAAGGCGATCGAGGAGGTGCGCACGGCTGGTGCGGTGGGCTCCTCGCTGCAGGCCAACGTCACGGTCACGGCGCCGCCCGAGACGCATGAGCTGCTGGCCTCGCTGGGCGAGGACCTGAAGTTCGTGCTCATCACCTCGGCCGTCACGCTCGTGCCGGGCGAGGCGCTTGCGGTGCAGGTCACGCCTTCGGGCGCGACCAAGTGCGAGCGCTGCTGGCACTGGCGCGACGATGTCGGGCATGACCCCGCGCACCCGACGATCTGCGGGCGCTTCACCAGCAACCTGTACGGTGCGGGCGAAGCCCGAGCCGTGGCCTGAGGCGGGCGGGTGGCCGCGCGCGGTGTGAAGGGCCCGGGCAAGGGCAGCGGCAACAGCAGCAGGCCGAGCCTGGCCGGCTG
>JBIIED010000361.1:0-3037 GCA_044237995.1 Rubrivivax sp.
TCGCTCTCCCCTATGGCAACCATCCTTGTTGTGGACGATGAGCTCGGCATCCGTGCCCTGCTTTCCGAGATCCTGACCGACGAAGGCCACACCATCGAGGTGGCCGAGAACGCGGCGCAGGCGCGCGTGGCGCGCGAGCGCATGCGGCCCGACCTGGTGCTGCTGGACATCTGGATGCCCGACGTGGACGGCATCACGCTGCTCAAGGAGTGGGCCGGTGGCGGCCTGCTGACGATGCCCGTGATCATGATGAGCGGGCACGGAACCATCGACACCGCGGTGGAGGCCACGCGCTTCGGCGCCGTGGCCTTCCTCGAAAAGCCCATCACGCTGCAAAAGCTCCTGCGAGCCGTCGACCAGGCGCTGGTGCGCCCGGGCCCGGCTGTCTCGCGCCTGCCTGGGGTCGGCGAGGGTCGGGGCGAGCCGGGGCTGGCGGGCGTCGCCCGCGCGGGCGGATCGGCGGCCGAGCCCGCCGGCGTGCCCGTTCCCGTGCCCGTCGTGCAGGGTCTCCTGCCGCGCCAGAGCTTCGAGCTCGACCGCCCGCTGCGCGAAGCGCGCGACGCCTTCGAGAAGAGCTACTTCGAGTTCCATCTGGCCAAGGAGAACGGCTCGATGACGCGGGTGGCGGAAAAGACCGGGCTGGAGCGCACGCACCTCTACCGCAAGCTCAAGCAGCTGGGCGTGGATCTCTCGCGCAACAAGCGCGGCGGCGGGGGCTGACGAGCCAAGCCGCGCGGGCAGGCCGAAGGCGCTGCGCTATACTGCCCAGTTCAGGCCAAGTAGCTCAGTTGGTAGAGCAGCGGATTGAAAATCCGCGTGTCGGTGGTTCGATTCCGCCCTTGGCCACCAGGTTTCGCGCACTGCAGCGCCGAGCGCACCGGAGTGCCCGCCATGATCGACCACCTCGATCACGTCGTCCTGACCACATCGCGTCTCCAGGCGTGCCTGGACTTCTACACCCGCGTGCTCGGCATGAGGCTCGAGCGCTTCGTCTCCGGCACACCGCCGGTGGAGCGGATGGCGCTGAAGTTCGGCGCACAGAAGATCAACGTGCACGTGCAGGGTGCGGAGTTCACACCGCGCGCGCACCTTCCCGCGCCCGGCAGCCAGGACTGGTGTTTCATCGCGAGCGTGCCGCTGGCTGACGTGGTCGAGCGGCTGCGCGCCGCCGACTGGCCCATCGTCGAGGGGCCCGTGCAGCGCACCGGCGCGACCGGGCCGATCCTGTCGGTCTACGTGCGCGACCCGGATCTCAACCTGATCGAGATCGCCGAACCAATCCGCTGAGCCGCTGAGCTACTGCACGAGGAGCGGCGCCGAAGCCCGGCCTCCCAGTGGCAAGGTCGGGATCGCACCGAGCCGGCTCAAGCCGCGCCGGGCCGCAGCAGCGGCCGCATCGCCACGAGCCCCAGGGCCGGCCCCAGAGCCAGCCAGGGCAGCAACTGCGCCAGTGGCTGGTGCTGCGCCAGCCTCACGAAGAGCTCGATGCTCGCCGCCGAGACGGCAAAGCCGATGCAGTTGGTGAAGGTGAGCACGCTGCCCACGCTGGCTGCGGGCGCGTTGCGCGCGGTGAGGGCGCTGAACTGCGGCGAGTCGCCGGCCACCGTGATGCCCCACAGCAGCAGCCACCCCAGGAACAGCGGCAGCGGGGCCTGCAGCATCCACGGTGCAGCCAGGCAGCATGCGCCGCTGATGGCCAGCTGCACCACCGCCACGCTTGCGCTGCCCGCCGCGCCGCGGCGGTGGGCGATGAGGCCCCCCGCCACGCAGCCCAGTGCGCCCGCGCCCAGGGCCGCGAAGGCCCAGCCCGACACCTGTGCCGGCGCGCTCAGGCGCGTGGCCAGGATGAGCGGCAGCAGCACCCACAGGGTGTAGAGCTCCCACATGTGGCCGAAGTACCCCAGTACCGAGGCACGCACGCGCCGCTGGGTCCACAGGCTTGCCAGCGCCGACAGGCGCAGCGCCGCCGGCGGTCGCGCTGCCGGCTCGGGCACCAGGCGCCACACCAGGAGCGCGGCCAGGGTGCAGGCCGCGGCCACCGCCATGAACACGCCCTGCCAGGGGCCGCTTGCGCCCAGCGCACGCAGCAGGTGAGGGCTGGCGCTGCCCAGTACCAGGGCGCCCACCAGCCAGCCCAGCGCCGCGCCCAGCCCCTGCGGGAACCACAGCGAGGCCAGCTTCATGCCCACCGGGTAGATGCCCGCCAGGCACACGCCCGTGGCGATGCGCCAGGCCAGGAGCTCGTTGAAGTCATGCGCCCGTGTCATGGCCGCCAGCGTGCAGGCCGCCGCGGCCAGCGCCGACAGGACGAAGACGCGGCGGGCGGCGAAGCGATCGGCCAGCGCCGTGAGCGCGAAGACGAGCGTGCCCGCGATGAAGCCGAGCTGGATGCCGGCGCTGAGCGTGCCCACCGCCTGCGGGCTGAAACCCTGTGCACGCTGCAGGTCGCCCATCACCGCGTTCACCGCGAACCAGGGCGATACGCCCAGGAACTGGGCCAGCACGAGGACGGGCAGCAGGTGCCGCGGTGCGTGCACGCGATGGGGCCGGATGGGGCAGCCGCTTCGGGGGAGAAGGGCGAGTGGGGCGAGGGGGGCGAGGGGCGCGAGGGGGCGACGAGAGGCGCGCCGCCGGCTCAGGCCCCGCGACGCGCCTGCAGCGCCGCCCAGACCGTGGGTGGCGTCAGCGGCATTTGCAGCGCCTGTGCCTGGTCGGATGGCACGCCGGCACCCACGAGTGCGTCCACGACGGCATTGACCACGGCAGGCGTGGCTCCGATCGTGCCGAGCTCGCCCACGCCCTTGGCCCCCAGCAGGTTGGTGCGGCAGGGCACCGAGGTGTCGAAGCGGGTGCGAAAGTCCCGGAACCCGTCGGCGCGCGGCAGCGCGTAGTCCATGAAGCTGGCCGTGAGCAGCTGGCCCGCATCGTCGTAGACGATCTGCTCGCACAGCGCCTGGCCGATGCCCTGCACCGCGCCGCCCTCGAGCTGGCCCTGCACGATCTGCGGGCTCACGACGCGGCCGATGTCGTTCACGCT
>JBIIED010000362.1:0-3032 GCA_044237995.1 Rubrivivax sp.
CGCCAGGCGGCGACAATCGAGGCTTCTCCAAGGATGCCTTCAACGCGATGAGCCTGACCGCCACCCACCTCGAGATCCGCCACCACGAGCTGCGCAAGTCGCGGCTGACGATGGTCGACGGCAACCTCACCGGCAACCTGCGCAGCGTCAACGCCGGCGTGAGCGCCCGCGCCTACGCCGACGGCTACTGGGGCTTTGCCTCGGCGCCGGCCGATGGGGCCGAGGTGGCCGCGCGCGTGCAGCGCGAGGCGCTGTCCAATGCGCGTGCGATGGCCGGCTTCGGTCCGCGCGCGGCGCTCACGCTGCCGGGCGGGCACCACGTGGGCGAGCAGCGCCGCGCCGGCGGCGCGCCGCTGGCGGCCGCGCAGGTCACGGCCCGCATGGCCGAGCTGCACGCCTGGTGCATGGCGCGCTACCCCGCGCTCAAGAGCACGCGCGTGATGGTGACCGACGAGGATCACGTCAAGCAGCTCCACACCGAGGGCGGGGCGCGCGCGCTGGCGCGCATCCAGCGCGCGGCCGTCTACGTGGTGATGGTGGGCGAGGATGTCCACGGCGAGCCCATCGAACTCATGGAAGTCGAGTCGGGTATCGGGAGCCTGGCCGACATCGACTGGTCGGTGGAGGCCCTGGCCGCTCGGCTGGACGCACTGCACGGCCACCTCCAGGCCAAGCGCCACGCGGTGGCGGCGCGTGGCGGGGAGCAGACGGTGGTGCTCTCGGCAGATCTCGCCGGCATGCTCGCGCACGAGGCGATGGGCCACCCCTGCGAGGCCGACTCGGTGCTCGCCGGCGCCGTCACGGCCGACCTGCGCGGCAAGCGTGTGGCCAGCGACCTCATCTCGATGGTGGACCTGGCGCACCACTACGGCGACCAGGAGGTGATGTGCCCCGTCTACGTCGACGACGAAGGCACGCCGGCCGTGGACGTGACGATGATCGACCGTGGCGTGCTCACGGGTTTCATGCACAGCCGCGAGACGGCCGCGCGACTGGGCCTGGCCCCCACCGGCAGCGCGCGCGCCTACGCGCCCGACGACGAGCCGCTCATCCGCATGCGCAACACCGCCATCCTGCCGGGCACGCAGACGCTCGAGCAGCTGGTGGAGGGCGTGGAGGACGGCTACCTGCTGCTGGACACCAGCAACGGCCAGGCCGATGCCACCACCGAATTCATGTTCGGCATCAACCTGGGCTACGAGATCCGCGGCGGCAAGCTCGGCCGCGCGATCCGCGACACGACGGTGTCGGGCTCGGCGCTGAAGGTGCTGGGCGCGGTTGACGGCGTGGGCAGCGAGATGAAGTGGAGCTGCAACGGCTACTGCGGCAAGAAGCAGCCGATGGTGGTCTCGATGGGCGGGCCGGCGCTGCGCACGCGCGCGCACCTGGGGGGCGAGTGATGGCCGGCACAACCGCGGTGGAACCGGTGAAGGCCAGCGACCTGAACGATCTCGCGCAGGGTCTGCTCGAGCGGCTGCGTGCGCGCGGCTTCGCGCATGCGCAGGTGCAAGCTGGCGAGGAGCGGCGCTGCGAGCTCAACCTCGCACACAACGAGCCGAGCCTGCTGCGCAGCAACCTGGCGCGCAAGGTCGCGGCCAGCGCGATCGTCGACGGCCGGCGCGCCTCCGCGCAGGGCACCGACCTGACGGACGAGGGGCTGGCACGACTGGTCGACGAGCTCTGGGGCGCGGCGCAGGCCGCGCCGCAGGACGATGCGCACGCGGTGTCTGCCGGGCAGCACCTGACCCTCTCGCGCGGCCCGCTGGAGGCGGACCCGCAGGCCTTGTCGCAGGCCCTGCGCACGATGCTCGACTGGCGCGCCGCCCACACGCCCACGATGATGATCGAGGAGGCCACGGCCACCCATCGCCGCGACCGCACGCTCGTGCTGACCACCGGCGGCAGCCGCATCGAGACGGACCTGGGCTGGCTCGAGATGTCCGTCTTCGGGCTGGCGCGCGAGGGGGCGCAGGCGAGCTCCTTCAACTACGCCGGCGGCACCGCCCACGCGCTGTCGGGCCTGCCCGAGGCTTTCGGCCTGTCGCGGATGATGCAGGACCTCACGCGCCAGGTGCACACGCGGCCGCTGGGCGAGCGCTTCGTCGGAGACGTGGTGCTGGCCCCGGGTGCGGTGACGGACCTGCTGGAGTGGCTGGCCGACCAGCTCGGCGACGGGCCGCTCATCGACGGCAGTTCGCTCTACCGGCACAAGGTGGGTGAAGTGATCGCCTCGCCGCTGCTGACGCTGCAATCCCGCTACGACGCCCCCGGTTGCTCGCCCGTGACGGCCGACGCCTTCGTCGCGCCGCACACGCGCCTGCTCGATGCCGGGCGCCTGACGCAGCTCACCCCGAGCCTGTACGGCAGCCGCAAGACGGGCGTACCGCACACGCCGCTGGGAGAAGGCTGGGAGCTGCTGCCGGGCACCACGCCGCTTGCCGAGCTCATCGCGGCCGTGCCGCGCGGCGCGCTGGTGGACCGCCTGTCGATGGGCAGCCCCGCGCCCAACGGCGAGTTCTCCGGCGTCATCAAGAACAGCTTCCGCATCGAGGGCGGGCGCATGGGCGACGCACTGGCCGAGACGATGATCAGCGGCAACGTGGCGCGCATGCTGCTGGACGTGGCGGCGGTGAGCGCCGAGCGCATCGACAGCGGCTCGCAGGCGCTGCCGTGGGTGCGGATCTCGGGGCTGAACTTCAGCTGAGCGCCGGCCGCCCGGCACACACCACCCCGGCGCCCCGCAACGACAGGGACACCCGCATGACACACAAGATGGCCGTGATCGGCCTGGGCATCATGGGCCGGCGCATGCTCGACAACGCGCGCCTGCACCCTGCCTTCGAGGTGAGCGGGGTCTGGGATCCTTCTGCTTCGGCAATCGAGAAGACGCGCCAGGGGTGGCTCGAGGCACCCGTGGCCGCCAGCGCCGAGGCAGCGATGCGCGGCGCGGACGTGGTGTACCTCGCCTGCCCGCCCGGCCCGCGCAAGGCCTACGCGCTGGCAGCGGCCGAGGCCGGGCAGGGCGTCTTCAT
>JBIIED010000112.1:0-10209 GCA_044237995.1 Rubrivivax sp.
CACCAGTCCCTCTTGCTCGAGGGTGACGAGGGCGGCCCGAACAGGGGTGCGCGAGGCTCCCAGTCGTTCGGCGATCTGCTGCTCGGCCAGTCGCTGGCCGGGCTCGAACTGGCCGCGCAGGATGGCCTCGCGCAGCTGCAGCAACACATGTTCTTGCACTCCCATGGGGGCATTTGTACACTGAATCGCTGAAACGGTATACCGTTTGGCCTCGACCCCTCTCGCCCCACTTGTCCTTTCCCCGTCGCCGCCCAACCCGGACGCGCCAGGAGTGCCCCCTTGAACGCCGAGCAGAACGAACGCCTCACCCGCACCGGGCCCGGCACGCCTTGCGGCGCGCTGCTGCGCCGCTACTGGCAGCCCGTGGCCCTCGTCGACGAGTTCGACCCCGCCATCGACCCGAAGATGACAGGCAGGCCCGTGAAGGCCGTGCGCGTGATGGGGCAGGATCTCGTGCTCTTTCGCGACGCGGCCGGCCGCTGGGGCCTGATCGACCGCGACTGCCCGCACCGCGGCGCAGACCTCGCCTTCGGCCGTCACGAGGGAGACGGGCTGCGCTGCCCCTTCCACGGCTGGAAGTTCGACGTCGCCGGTCGCTGCCTGGAAACCCCCGCCGAGCCATTGGGCAGCCGGCTGTGCGAGCGCGTGCAGCAGCGCAGCTACCCGCTGGTCGAGCGCAGCGGCGTGCTCTTCGCCTGGCTCGGCGAGCCGGGGCGCGAGCCGCCGTTCCCGAACTACGACTGCTTCGCCGCGCCCGGCACGCACACCTTCGCCTACAAGGGCATGTGGCAATGCAACTGGCTGCAGGCCTTCGAGGTCGGCATCGACCCGTGCCACACCTCGTTCCTGCACCGCTTCCTGGCCGATGCCTCGCTCGAGTCGGTGGGCGAGAACGCGGGCGCGCGGCAGTTCCGCAGCGCCTCGGTGGGCGAGTTCGAAGGGCAGAAGTGGCCGATGTCGCGCATCATGCGCGAGTTCCACCGGCCCGAGATCTCCTTCGAGCCGACGCCCTGGGGCTGCCGCATCACCACGCTGCGGCCAATGACCGAGGACTTCACGCACGTGCGCGTCACGCACGAGATCTTCCCGCAGGCCTTCTGCATCCCGCTGTCGGAGACGCTCACGATCACGCAGTGGCACGTGCCCATCGACGACACGCACACCTACTGGTACGCGTTCTTCACGAGCTACGGCAACCCGGTGGACAAGCATGCGATGCGCGAGCAGCGCGCGCCGCACATCCCGCCGCCGCTGTACATCCCGAAGATGGGCCGCCACAACGGCTGGGGCTTCAACGCCGAGGAACAGCGCACGCGCACCTACCTCGGCATGGGCGAGGACGACATCAACGTCCACGACCAGTGGGCCGTAGAGAGCATGGGCCCGATCCAGGACCGCACGCGCGAGCACCTGGGCACGACCGACAAGGTCATCATGGCCAACCGGCGCCAGATGCTCGCGGCCATCGACGCGGTGCAATCCGGCGGCACGGCCCCGTTTGCCGCGGACCCCGCACGGGCGCCCGAGCAGGTGAGTGGGCCCGACACCGTGGACGGCATCGCGCCGGCCGGCACATGGGGTACCTGGTGGCGCGAGCAGGCGGCAGCGCGGCACCGCAAGGCCCCCTGGACCGACAAGGCCGAGACCCCCGCCGTTCCCGCATGACCCCCTTTGCGCAACGCTGCGGCGTACACGACGCGGCGCGCGAGGCCGCCGTGCAGCACGCGCTCGCGCGCATCGAGGCCGAGGGCCTTCAATCGGTGCGCGTGGCCTGGGCCGACGTGCATGGGCTCATGCGGGCCAAGGCGCTCACGTTGCCGGCGCTGCGCAGTGCGCTCATGCAGGGCGTGGGCATGGTGAGCACGGCCATGCTCAAGGACAGCTCCGACCGCACCGCATTCAAGGTCTTCGAGCCGGGAGGCACGGCCTCGCTGCCAGGCTTCGGTCAGGCGAACAACCTCGTGCTGCTGCCCGACCCCGCGAGCCTGCAGGTGCTGCCCTGGCTGGCGGGCACGGGCTGGATGCGCGCGCAGCCGTGGTTCGCCGACGGCACGCCCGTGGCGCTGGACCCGCGCCGCGTGCTGCAGCGCTCGCTGCAGCAACTGGCCGCGGCGGGCTATGGCATGCGCTGCGGGCTGGAGGTGGAGTTCCACGTCTACCGCATCATGTCCACAGAGGCCGAACTCGACCCCGCGCGCGCGGCCTGGCCGGGCGAGCCGCCCGAGGTCGCGATGCTGCACCCCGGCTACTGCCTGCTCGGTGAGGGCTGGCTCGACCGCGTCGAGCCGGTGCTGCGCATCGTCCAGCACACGGCCCTCGCGCTCGGGCTGCCGCTGCAGTCGCTGGAGGCGGAGATGGGGCCAAGCCAGGTGGAGGCGGTGTTCGACGTCACCGATGCGCTGCAGGCGGCCGACCAGATGATGCTGTTTCGAAGCGCCGTGAAGATGGCACTTCGCCGCGCGGGCTACCACGCGACCTTCATGTGCCGGCCGCCGTTTCCCGAGGTGATGTCCAGCGGCTGGCATCTGCACCAGTCTCTGTTGGACCTGCAGACAGGCGCAAACGCCTTCATGCGCGCCGAGCCCGAGCCCGGCAGCGGCCCGCTGCAGGCCGCGCACACCCTCTCCGAGGTCGGCGAGCACTACCTGGCAGGCCTGCTCGCGCACGCGCACGGCATGGCTGCGCTGTGCACCGTCACGGTCAACGGCTACGCCCGCTTCCGGCCGAATGCGCTGGCGCCGCAGGCGGTGCTGTGGGGCCGCGACAACCGCGGCGCGATGCTGCGCGTCGTCGGTGGCGCGGGCGAAGCCGCCACCCGCATCGAGAACCGCCTGGGCGAGCCCGCCGCCAACCCGTACCTCTACCTCGCCTCGCAGATCGAGGCGGGGCTGGACGGCATGCGGCAGCGCCTGCGCGCGCCGCCCGCCACCGAGGACCCCTACCACCCCGGAGCCAGGCACCTCCCCACGAGCCTGGCGGCCGCACTCGACGCGCTCGAGCAGGATGCCGTGCTGGTACAAGGGCTCGGTGCCGACGTGGCCGCCTGGTATGGGCAGCTCAAGCGCCAGGAGGCGCAACGCTTCGAGGCGGCGCCGGACAAGCTGGCTTTCCAGCGGCGCGAGTACTTCAGCCGGATCTAGGGCCGCCCATGACCCCCCACGCTTCCCCATCCGGCCACCTCGAGCTCGAGGGTGTACGCAAGCAGTTCGGCCAGGGCCCGCAGCAGACGCTCGCCCTCGAACGGATCGACCTGCAGGTGCGCGAGGGCGAGTTCCTCGCCATCGTCGGGCCTTCGGGCTGTGGCAAGTCCACGCTGCTGCAGATCGCCGCAGGCCTGGCCGAGCCGTTCTCCGGCTCCGTGCGCTTTCGCGGTGAAAGGGTGACCGCACCACCCGCAGGAATCGTCTACCTGTTCCAGCAGTACGCCAAGTCGCTTTTCCCGTGGCGCACGGTGCTGGCCAACGTGATGTTCGCCGTCGAGCACAGGCCGGGCCTGGCGCCTGCCGCGGCGCGCGAGCATGCGATGGGCTACCTCGCCAAGGTGGGGCTGGCCGACTTCGCAGACCGCTACCCCTGGCAGCTCTCGGGCGGCATGCAGCAGCGCGTGACGATTGCGCGCGCACTGGCCGCCGAGCCGCGTGTGCTGCTGATGGACGAGCCCTTCAGTTCGGTGGACGCGCTCACGCGGCTGGAACTGCACGACATGGTGCTCGGCCTGTGGACCCAGGCTCGCTTCACGGCCGTGCTCGTCACCCACGACGTGGACGAGGCCGTCTTCCTGGCCGACCGCATCGCAGTGCTCTCGCCCCGTCCGGCGCGCATCTCGCAGATGATCGAGACTGGGCTGCCTCGTCCGCGCGACCCGATCACGACCACCGAGCATCCGCGCTTCCTCGAGTTGCGCCACCAGTTGCTCGCCACGCTGCTGGGGCGGGCGGCATGAACCCGTCGACCCGTCCGGCCCCGCGCGCATCGCTGGCGCTCGAGCCGCTGGTGGGCGTGGCCACCTTCGCGGCACTCCTCGGGGCGCTCGAGTGGGCCGTGAAGGCGGGCAAGGTCAATGCCGCACTCGTGCCAGCACCCACGGTGGTGGCCGCCAAGACCTGGGAGATCGTGTCGCGCGGCGAGGTCTTTGCTCCGCTGGGCTCGACGCTGTACCTGCTGGCCGTAGCCTTCGCGGTGTCCACCGTGCTGGCCGTAGGGGCCGGCTTGCTGATGGGCCGCCACGCCTGGCTGCACGCGCTGTTCGAGCCCCTGCTCGAACTGCTGCGCCCGCTGCCCAAGCCGGCACTGCTGCCGCCGCTGATCCTCTTCCTCGGCCTGGGCGACGCGATGAAGCTGACTGTCATCGGCCTGGGCGTCTTCTTTCCCACGCTGATCAACACGCTGCAAGGTGTGCGCGGTGTGGATCCCGTGCAGCTGGACGTGGCGCGCACCTTCGGCCACTCCCCGCGCGCGCTGCTGCTCAAGGTGGTGCTGCCCGCGGCCATGCCGCTCGTCCTGTCGGGCATGCGCATCAGCCTGGGCCTGGGGCTCGTGCTGGTGGTGGTGGCCGAGATGATGGCGGGCACGGGTGGCGTGGGCTACCTGATCATCGACATGCAGCGCACCTTCCAGGTGGCCAAGATGTACGCCTGGATCCTCGTGCTCGCCGTGCTCGGCCTGCTGCTCAACCATCTGTTCGTGCGCCTGGAGCGGCGCGTCATCCACTGGTCCCTGCAAGGCCCGGCCTGACCCGGGCGACCTTCCTCCCACCCGTCACTCACCCACGGAGAAGCCGATGCGTTCAACCCTTGTCTCTCGACTGGCGCGCCTGGCTGCCCTGGCCAGCCTCGCGCTCGGCCTGGGCGCCGCCCCCGCGCTTGCCCAGCCCGTCAAGCTGCGCGTGAGCACGATCCCGATCATCGACACGGCCCCGCTGCAGGTGGGCATCGCCAAGGGCTTCTTTGCCGCCGAGGGCCTGGAGATCGACACGACCCCCACGGCCGGGGGCGCCGCGGGCCTGCCTGCGCTGGCGGCCGGCCAGGTGCAGATCTCCTTCAGCAACGTGATCTCGGTCATCCTCGCCGCACGCCAGGGTCTGGGCTTCGAGGTCATCGCCGCGGGCAGCGGCACCGGTGACGCGCTGCCCGACCTGGCCGCCATCGTGGCCAAGAAAGGCCACTCCTTCAAGACCGGCAAGGACCTCGAGGGCAAGCGCCTGGCGGTGAACACGCGCAACAACATCATCTGGCTGTACGCCCGGGCATGGGTGCAGGCCACGGGCGGCAACCCCGACGCCGTGACCTACCTGGAGGTGCCGTTCCCGCAGATGATCGACGCCGTCAAGGGTGACCGCGTGGACGCAGCCTTCGTCGTCGAGCCCTTCATGAGCGCGGGCGTGAAGTCCGATGCGGTCTCGGTTGTCGGCTGGCCCTACAACACGGTGCAAAAGCGCATCCCGGTGGCGCAGTACGCAGCCAGCAAGGACTTCATCCAGAAGAACCCGCAGGTCATCGAGCGCTGGGTGCGTGCCTACAACAAGGCCGTGGACTGGGCCAACCAGAACCAGGGCTCGGAGGAGTGGCTGCGCATCGTCTCGGGCTACACCCGGCTGCCTCCCGAGGCCATCAAGGGCCTGAGCCTGCCGCCCTACGAGAAGACGGTGGACCCCGCCGGCATCGACCTCGTGGTCGAACAGATGCGTCGCCACAAGCTGCTCGAAGGCACCTTCGACAGCCGCGCGCTGCTGTACAGAACGGCCACCCAGGTGGTGCGTTGAGCCTGACCACCGCCCCGGACGCCCCGGCCCGCGAGCCTGCGGGCGCCACGCTGATGGTCACGGGGGACATCGTCACGATGGACCCCG
The DNA here is from genome assembly GCA_044237995.1 of Rubrivivax sp. Classification (GTDB taxonomy): domain Bacteria; phylum Pseudomonadota; class Gammaproteobacteria; order Burkholderiales; family Burkholderiaceae_C; genus Rubrivivax. The sequence goes on from JBIIED010000112.1 coordinate 5,849, forward strand.
CGCGCCCGCGTGCGCAGGCGCTCGGCGCGAGGGCCGGCCGCATCGTGGCGGTCGGCACCTCCGCCGAGGTGCGCGAGGCGCTGGGGCGCGTCGACGCGCACCGAGACTTCGCGCGCGGCACCATCGTGCCGGGCCTGATCGACACCCACAACCACATGCACTGGACGGGGCTGCAAAGCCGCCTCGTCGACCTCGCGCCGGCGCGCTCGATCGCCGACATCCAGCAGGCGGTGCGTGCCTATGCACACGCGCGTCCGCACGAGCCCTGGATCACGAGCGGCAGCGGCTGGCACGTGGTCAACCTGCTTGAGGGCCGCTACCCAACGCGCCAGGAGCTCGACGCCGCCTGCCCCGACCGACCGGTCTACCTGCCCCGCGTGGGCCATGCGGCGGTGGCCAACAGCCTGGCGCTGCAACTCGCCGGCATCGGCACCGACACGCCCGAGCCGGCTGGCGGCAAGATCGAGCGCGGAGCGGACGGCACACCCAGCGGCGTGCTGATGGAGCCACCGGCCTTCGAGCAAGTGGCCCGCCTGGTGCCGCCGGTGTCCGCCGCAGACCAGCTCGAGTGCCTTCGAAAGGTGCAGGCGCGTTACCACGCCGCCGGCCTCACCGGCATCATCGACCCCGGCGTCACGCCCGAGATGATGCGGCTGTACCAGTCTCTGTGGGGCAGTGGCGAGCTGACGATGCGCACCGTGCTCATGCCGCTGGCCGACTCGAGCCGGCCCCTGCAGGAGACGCTCGCGCGCATCGCCGGCATGGGCATGTCCACGGGCTTTGGCGATGCGCGGCTCAAGCTCGGCGGCATCAAGGTGTTTCTCGACGGTGGAGCCTCTCTCGGAACCGCCCTGATGCGCGAGCCCTACCCGGACGAGCGCTGCAACTGCGGCATCCAGGTCACGCCCACCGAGTCGTTCCGGGAGATCGTGCGCACCTGCGCACGCCACGGCTGGTCGATCGGCGTGCACACGGTGGGCGGGGCGGCCATCGACATTGCGCTGGACGTCTTCGAGGAGGTCGACCGCGAGCATCCGCTGCGCGCGCTGCGTCCGCACCTGATCCACGCCTACCTGTGGCCCGATGCGCGCAACATCCGCCAGGCGGCCGCGCTCGGCGTGTCGGTGGCCACGCAGTGCTCGATGCAGTACACGTTCGGGCCGCTCCTGGTCAAGCGCTTCGGCACGGCGATGATGTCCGTGGCCACGCCGGTGCGCAGCTGGCTCGAGGGCGGCGTGCGGGTCACCGGAGGCTCGGACTCGCCCGTGACCCCCTTCGAGCCGCTGCTCGGGCTGTGGCAGGCGCGCACGCGCCACATCGCCGGCACCGACGAGCCGGTGGGCCGCCTGCAGGCCGTCAGCGGCGAGCAGGCGCTCGCGCTGTACACGCGTGACGCGGCTTGGCTCGCGTTCTCCGAGCACGAGCGCGGCATGCTGCGCCCGGGCCTGCTGGCCGACCTGACGGTGCTCTCCGAAGACCCCGTGGCCTGCGACCCGGAGGCGCTGCGCGAGGCGCAGGTGCTGGCCACCGCGGTGGGCGGAGAGTGGGTGCATGGCTGAGCGGCCGGTGCGGCGCTGGAGCGGCCTGGCGCTGCTGGCCGGGCTGCTGCTGCTGTGGGAAGCCTCGGCCACCTGGTGGGTGAGCTCGACCAACTGGCCGCCCCTGAGCGCGGTGGCCGTGGCGATGGTGCAGGGAATGCGCACGGGCGAATTGCTGGAGGTCTTTGCCTCGAGCCTGTACCGGATGGCTGCAGGCTACGCCGCGGGGTCGGCGGTGGGCGTGCTGACAGGCCTGTGGCTGGCACGCCACCGCTGGGCGCGCGCGGCTCTGGAGCCGCTCATCGAGTTCCTGCGGCCCATCCCCATCCCGGCCATCGTGCCCCCGCTGATCCTGCTGCTGGGTGTGGATGACGCGATGAAGATCTTCGTCGTCGCCTTCTCCGCCTTCTTCCCGGTGCTCATCAACACGATGGCGGGGGTGCGTGCAGTGGATGCCACGGTGCTCGACGTGGCGCGCACGTTTCACCATGGGCGCCTGGGCACGTTGTGGCGCGTGGTGCTGCCGGCCAGCCTGCCCTACATCCTGGCGGGCATGCGGGTGAGCCTGGCACTCGCGCTGATCGTCACGGTGGTGGCGGAGATGATCGCCGGCTCGGCGGGCATCGGCTACCACATCGTCACGATGCAGTACGCCATGCGTGCAGGCGACATGTACGCGGCCATCGTGCTGCTGGCGGTCACGGGCTACGTGCTGAACCGGCTCATCCTCGCGCTCGAGCAACGCACGATCCACTGGTACCACCGCTCGGGCGGTACCTGAGGCACACCCTTCGTCCATGGGCTTCGCGGCATGACTCCAGCCACCTGGCGCGTCGGCGCCTGCACCGTCACGCGCATCGAGGAGCAGCTCGGGCCGGCAAGCTTTGCGCCCGCCCAGTACTTCGACCGCTTCGACCCTGAACTGCTGGTGCGCCACCAGTCGTGGCTCGAGCCGCACCACTACCTGGGTGCCAGCGGCCAGCTCGTGACGAGCGTCCACGCGTGGCTCATCCGCACGCCGCGGCACACGATCCTGGTGGACGCCTGCTCGGGCAATCACAAGCAGCGGCCGTGGTGGCCACGCTTTCATGAGCTGAACACCCCGTTTCTGGAGCGGCTCGCCGCCGCGGGCGTGCAGCCCGCCGACGTCGACTTCGTGATGTGCACCCACCTGCACGCCGACCATATCGGGTGGAATACCCGGCTCGTGGCGGGCCAGTGGGTACCGACGTTCCCGAACGCGCGCTACCTGTTCTCGCGCACCGAGCTCGAGCACTGGGACCCCGCCCGGCTGGCCCCGGGCGTGGAGGACCCGCCGCGGCGCATCGCCTTCGTCGACAGCGTGCAGCCCGTGCTCGAGGCCGGTCTGGTGCTGCCCGTGGACGGCACCCATGCGATCGACGACATGCTGCGACTCGAACCCGCTCCCGGCCACACGCCCGGTCACATGGCGCTGCACCTGGCCGATGGCGGTGCAGGCGGGGTGTTCTGCGGCGATGCCATCCACCATCCGCTGCAGATCTGCGCGCCGGCCTGGAACAGCCGCTTCTGCGAGGCGCCGGAGCAGGCGCGCGCCACGCGCTGGCGCTTGCTGTCGGCCTGCGCGGAGCATGGCCACTGGCTCTTCCCGACGCACTTCGGCGCGCCGCACGTGGCGGCGGTGCAGCCGCAGGGCGAGTCGTTCGTGCCGCGCTTCGTGGAGCCTGCGCCCTGAGCGTGCGCGGGGTTTGGTGGCCTCGGCCAGGCGCTACGCGGGCACAGCCGGGCACGCCCCAAAGGCGAAATCGCGGCCCGGCGCCGACGCGAAGAGGGCCTGCGTGTAGGCGTGGCGCGGCGCGGCGAACACCTCGTGTGCCGGCCCGGCCTCCACGATCTGGCCCTGGCTCATCACGACGAGCTGGTCGCAGACCTGGCTGGCCACGCGCAAGTCGTGCGTGATGAAGAGCATGGCAAGGTCGAGCCGGCTGCGGATCTCCTCCAGGAGCTTGAGCACCTGGGCCTGCACCGAGACATCCAGGGCACTCACCGCCTCGTCGGCGATCAGCAGCTCGGGCTCCATCATCAGTGCACGTGCGATGCAGATGCGCTGGCGCTGGCCACCCGAAAACTGGTGCGGATACCGGTCCATCGCGTTCGGATCCATGCGCACGAGGTCAAGCAGCTCGCGCGCGCGCTCCATTGCCTGCGCGCGGGCAAGGCCGTAGTTCATCGGCCCTTCGATCATCGCCTCGCCAATCGTGCGGCGCGGGTTGAGGCTGCGGTAGGGGTCCTGGAAGACGATCTGCACACGCTTGCGCAGCGGCCGCAGGGCCGCGGGCTTGAGCATCGCGATGTCGTCGCTGCGGGACAAATCGTGCGGGTCGGACAGGCGCACCACGCCGGCGCTGGGGTCGATCAGCCGCACGATGCAGCGCGCCACCGTGCTCTTGCCCGAACCCGATTCGCCCACGATCCCCAGCGTCTGGCCGCGGCGGATCTCGAAGGCCACGTCGCGCGCGGCCTGCACGTCGCGGCGCTTGCCGAGCCAGCCACCGCCGCGGTAGGTCTTGGCCAGGCCCTGCACCTGCAGCACCACGGGAGCGCCGGGGTCGGTGGCGCGCGCAGTGGTCTTGAGCGTGGGCACGGCCGCGATCAGCATGCGCGTATAGGGATGCCGGGGCTGCTGCAGCACCTGCTGCTTGTCGCCGAGCTCGACCAGTTCGCCCAGCCGCAGCACGGCCACGCGGTGGGCGATCTCGGCCACCACGCCGAAGTCGTGCGTGATGAAGAGCACGCCCGTGCCGTGGCGCGCCTGCAGCTCGAGCACGAGCTTGAGGATCTGCG
>JBIIED010000113.1:0-10136 GCA_044237995.1 Rubrivivax sp.
CAAGGCCACCGAGCAGGGCAGCTCCATCGGCGCGGAAGTGGCGATGCAGTGGAACGACGGCTACAGCGAGAGCGTGCTGTGCTTCACCAACAACATCCCGCAGCGTGACGGTGGCACGCACCTCACAGGCCTGCGCGCCGCGATGACGCGCGTGATCAACAAGTACATCGACGACAACGATCTTGCCAAGAAGGCCAAGGTCGAGATCAGCGGCGACGACATGCGCGAGGGCCTGTGCTGCGTGCTCAGCGTCAAGGTGCCCGAGCCCAAGTTCTCGAGCCAGACCAAGGACAAGCTCGTGAGCTCGGAGGTGCGCGCCCCGGTGGAAGACGTGGTGAGCAAGGCGCTCACCGACTACCTGCTGGAGAACCCCACCGACGCCAAGATCATCTGCGGCAAGATCGTGGAGGCCGCGCGCGCACGCGATGCCGCGCGCAAGGCGCGCGAGATGACGCGCAGGAAGGGCGTGCTCGACGGCATGGGCCTGCCCGGCAAGCTCGCCGACTGCCAGGAGAAAGACCCGGCGATGTGCGAGATCTACATCGTCGAGGGCGACTCCGCCGGCGGCAGCGCCAAGCAGGGCCGCGACCGCAAGTTCCAGGCGATCCTGCCGCTGCGCGGCAAGATCCTCAACGTCGAGAAGGCGCGCTACGAGAAGCTGCTCACGAGCAACGAGATCCTCACGCTGATCACGGCGCTGGGCACGGGCATCGGCAAGGGGATGGGCGGTGATGACTTCAACGTCGACAAGTTGAGGTATCACCGCGTCATTCTCATGACAGATGCTGATGTTGACGGCGCTCACATCCGCACCCTGCTGCTCACCTTCTTCTACCGCCAGATGCCCGAGCTCGTGGAGCGCGGCCACATCTACATCGCGCAGCCGCCGCTGTACAAGGTCAAGCACGGCAAGCAGGAGCAGTACCTCAAGGACGCGCACGAGCTCGACGGCTACCTGCTGCGCGTGGCGCTCGACAGCGCCGTGGTGCTGCCAGCGGGTGCCGGCGAGGGCCAGCCAGCCATCGCCGGCTCGGCGCTGGAGGAGCTGGCGCGCCAGTACGTGCTGGCCACCAACGTGATCGAGCGCCTGTCGAACTGGATGGACGTTGAGGCGCTGAGGGCGCTGTCCGATGGCCTGACCATCAACCTCGACACGGCCGCGCAGGCCGAGGCGAGTGCAGCCGCGATGCAGGCCGCGCTGCACGACGCCGAGGTGGCCGCCGAGTACGACGCGCGCACCGACAAGCACCACCTGCGCGTGAGCCGCCGCCACCACGGCAACGTCAAGAGCAGCGTGATCACGGCCGACTTCGTGCACGGCGCCGACTACGAGGCGCTGGCCTTGGCCGGCCGAACTTTCAGGGGCCTGCTCTCACCCGAGGCGGTGGTGCGCCGCGGCGAGGGCGAGCGCCAGAAGGAGCACAAGGCCAGCGATTTTCGCGCCGCGATGGCCTGGCTCATGGCCCAGGCCGAAAGCGCCGTGAGCCGCCAGCGCTACAAGGGCCTGGGCGAGATGAACCCCGGGCAGCTGTGGGAGACCACGATGGACCCCAACGTGCGCCGGCTGCTGCGCGTGCAGATCGATGACGCGATCGAGGCTGATCGGGTGTTCACGATGCTGATGGGGGATGAAGTGGAGCCGCGGCGGGACTTTATTGAGACGAATGCGTTGAGGGCGGCGAATATTGACGTGTGAGGTGTACGTAGCCGCGCGGCGCCAAATTAATTGCGACTCGCGACAAAGTAATGCGACAAACGCGACAGAGTTATTGCGACTGGGGTGGGGTTGTAGATTGTGGACAATCCCGAGAGGGCCTGAAGGGCCTTCTCGATCGGGTGCCGAACGGCAAGACTCGCCGCCCCAGACCAAGGAACTGGGCTGGCCCAGGCTTCTCTGCCATTGATCGAATCCCGCGCCGTCCGCTCAACAAGTGGGGGCGCCGGGGGACCAAACAGCCCTCAGCCCAGGAGATCTCGGAGCAGACCGAGATCTGATCCGCTATTGCGACACCGCCCGAAGGGACTCCGGGCAGTGCGTCCGCATGCGCCGCTGGCGACAATGCGGGAATGACAACACCACAACGCCCAAAGCTACGGCAGGTGCTGCCCCCCGCGGGACTCGATCCGCGCGAGCGAGAGACCCTTGCGTCGTTCCTGCAGTCTCCCGCCATGGGTGGCCGCGCGATGGATCTGCACATGATCCAGGGCCTGGCCGCCGGGCTTTGCCTGGGACCACGTCTGATCTCACCGGCACTGTGGCTGCCCTGGGTGTGGGACCGCGAGAACGGCGTGCAGCCGCCCGCCTTCAGCGACCTGGACCAATTCAACACAGTCGTCGGCTGGGTGATGGCACTTCACAACGAGGCCGCGGAGCTGCTGGGGCCGGCGGCGGACGAAGCCGGTGCACCGTTCGTACCGCTGTTTGCCGATGGCGCAGTCGCAGCCAAACCGGCAGCGGCGAGCTTTTGCGCCGGTCTTCGGCGAGCAGTCACGTTGGCCGGCGACGACTGGGCGCCCCTGCAAGCCGAATGGCTGCAATGGCTGGCACTGATCGAATCGCCGGCGCCAGAGCCCGAAGCCGTCTTGGCCATGCTGAAGCCCATGCGCCGCTATTGGCGTGGGCGCACCGACTGCCTGGAACCGCTGCGCGCTGCGGACATCATCGGTCAACTGCGCGATGCCTTCGAGTTCTTCAGCCGTCCGTTCCCCAGCGAGGCCGTCGCGCTGGCCGAGCGACATCGCGAATTGGTGGCTCCTTGGTTGGTGCGGGTCCTGGAAGAAGTGGCTCGCGATCCCAGTCAGGCGCTGCAGGATGACTATGTGCTGCACGACTTCGCGATGGTGCTGCTCGGTCACTGGCGCGACACGCGCGCGTACAGGCCGCTGCTGGCCCTGGCCCTATTACCCTACGAGACCGTCGAGGAAATCCTGGGCGACCTGCTCTTCGAGACCTACACCCGTGCCATTGCCAGCGTCTGCGACGGTGACTTGGCGCCGCTGGTCGCCCTCGTCCTTGACGACGCGGTCCACACCTGGATGCGAACGGCTCTGATCGACGCATGGACGCTGCGGGTGATCGAAGGAGATGCCCCGCTTGGGCCGCTCGAGGATTGTCTGCTGGCCATTGGTGAACGCGAAGCCGTACGGCTGCGAGGGCAGCCCAGGTCCAGCGGCGAGCCGACCATCATCGAGGCCGTGGCCCACGCAGGCAGCGACATCGCCTCCGGGCGCTTACGCGGGCCAGTGCTCGGGTGGTTCGACGAGGGCCTGATCGACCCACGCAGCATCGGCCGCGCCGAGTTCGAGGGCGAGACCCGGGTGCCGATCGAGAGCCGACGCGAAGAACTGCGTCGGCGAGGCCGAAGCTACCTGCGTGACCCGCAAGCGGAGATCGGTTGGTGGGCTGGCTATCACGAAGAGCCTGCACAGACAACGCAGAGGTCAGCTCCCGCGGCGGGGACCATCGTGCGAGATACGCCCAAGGTGGGGCGCAACGACCCTTGCCCATGCGGCAGTGGGCGCAAGTACAAGAAGTGCCACGGCGCGACCTGAGCCTCAACGGCGCAGATGCCGTTGGCGCGACTCGCGAAGGGCAGCTTCCTGGAAGCGCCTCGGACTCACGAACTCGGCCAGCAGCGGTCGGCCACGGCGGGCCGCTCCCGGGAGTCTGAACGGCAGGCGCCGCGTCCCCGGCAAACGAGGCCCGAACCGAGTCCGGCCTCTCGCAAGGTAAGTACAGAAATCTGTATCATGTGCACATGAAAACCACTCTGAACCTCAACGATCAGCTAGTGGCTGATGCCAAGGCTCTCGCGGCCCAACAGCGCACAAGTCTGACGCGATTGATCGAGGAAGGACTGCAGCTGCGCCTTCGCGCGAAGACACACTGCGCTCCACGCGGCCGGGTTCGTCTGCCCGTGTTCAAGGGCCGGGGCGGTCTGGTCAAGGGGGTCAACCCGCTGAGCAACAAGGCGCTGCTCGAGGCCCTTGGCGATGACACCTGATGTCAACGTGCTGGTCGCGGCTTCGCGCAGCGACCACCCGCACCATGCCGTCGCGCACGACTGGCTCGAGAGGGCGATCGGCGTCGCCGGAACCGGCGCAGCCTTGACGCTGATGCCGATGGTGCTGGCGAGCTTTCTGCGGCTGGTCACGAGCCCGAAGGTCTTCCAGCTCGCCACCCCGGTCGAAGATGCGGTGGCGTTTATCGATGCGCTCATGGCCTCGCCTGGAGTGCACGTCGCGCCCCTGGGCCCGGAGTGGGCAAAGTTGCGGCAGCTTTGCCTGGACAAGCAACTGGTTGGCAACGACTTGCCCGATGCATGGCTGTCGGCAGCCGTGATTCACCTTGGTGAGCACCTCGTGAGCTTCGATCGAGACTTCAGGAAGCTGCTGGCGCGCAGTCAGTTCACGTTGCTTGCACCCGCGTAGAGTGACTGCTTCACGGCACACAGTCGCGGCGGCCAGAAGTCTCACATGGGTCGCCAGCCGCCTCCGGGAAGCGAGCGGCGACTTCCAGCCCTCGGCGTTTACAGCAGTTCCGTAGTCGCTTCAACTCTGTCGCGGCCTTAGCATTACTTTGGCGCGAGTCGCACTTACTTTGGCGCCCTGCGGGAACCTACAACCTCACACGTCGATATTCGCAATGCCGATGGCAAAGGCGGTGCTGAAGTCGGCCGGGGCATGGGCGTGGGCATGGTCGTGATGGTGCCGGCCACTCATCGCGCTCTCCGCGGCCAGGCGCACGCAGCCGCCTGCGGCAGGCCCCGGGACCAGGCCCACAGCCCGGCTTCAAGCCGCCCCAGCAGGAAGGCCATGCAAACCGCCAGCCCGAACAGCAGGGCGGCGGGGGCCAGCACGAGGGCGAACAAGACGACAGGAGGCATGGGGTCGCAAGCATAGACCTTCATGCCGATTCATCGGACCGGGCTCCTAAGCCGGGCTCACAGGTAAAGCCCAATGACAAGCCATGTGCCGCACCCTGGGTTGTCAGAAGCGATAGCCCAGGCCCAGGCTCAAGCCAGCGCCGCCCGAATTGGGCGAGGTCTGGTCGTAAATCGTGAGTTCGCTGCGCAGGCTCAGCCGGTTGTCGAAGTCGTATTGCCCGCCCAGGCCGAGCAACAGCCCCGTACGACTGCCGCTGATCGGAATGTCCGTTTGCCCGGCAGGCGTGGATGCCTTCACCGTCGTGTAGGCCAGACCCAGCTTGCTGTACAGCGAGAAGTTGCCGGGTGTCCACAGGTGCACCTTGGCGGCGGCGTAGGCCGTGTGGCCGCTCGCGGTGAGGTCTGTGGAGCCGTTGGCGACGGTGTAGTTGGCCGTGTGGCGGCCAATTTTTTGGTAGCCGACTTCGCCGAACACGGGCATGCCGCCGCCCAGGGGCAGCGTGCCCAGCCGGACGCCTGCGAACAGGCCCAGGCCGGCGCGTCCCTCTGCGGTTCCGTTGTTGTTGGCGGTGGAACCGTCGGGCACGACGACCACAGCGGCAAAGTTGGTGCCAACGTAGGTGTCGGATTCGGCCGCGGCTTGGGCCTGGGCAGATGCGAGCAGCAGCAGCGGGGTCAGGATGCGGATGGAGGCGAAGCGATGCAGGGTCATGGTGGTTGTGGTGTCGTTGCGTTGAAGTCCGTTGCGCCCCGGTTGCCGAGGCTTGCGGTCCGCGGGGCAGGTGCCCCAACGGCTTGGCGCGAGTGTCTGCGGTCGCAGCCGGTCGGGCCACTTTTCGATGCCAAGTAGATTTTTTCGAGACGGGAAGTACAGTCACGGTGTACTTTGTTGGAGATGTAGCGGCATGAGTTCGCCAGAAACTGTTGTCCACGTGCTGCGCGCTCGGCTGCGTGCTGCGCGCGTCACCTACGCCGAGCTGGCGCAGCGCATCGGCATGAGCGAATCGAGCATCAAGCGGATGTTCGGCCAGCAGGACATGTCCTTGTCACGCCTGGCGCACATCTGCAAGGCCGCGGGCCTGTCGATGGAGGACGTGTTGCGCGACGCGGCTGACCAGACGCCGCATCCCGACGTGTTGCCGCTGGAACTGGAGTCCTTGCTGGTGGCCGAGCCGCGGCTGCTGCTGGTGGCCATCTGCTGCCTGGGGCAGTGGAGCCTGGCGCAGATCGTCGAAACCTACGCGCTCACTGAAGCCGAGTGCGTCGGCTGCCTGGCGCAGTTGGACCGCCTGGGCGTCATCGTGCTGCGGCCCGACAACAGCTACCGGCTGCAGGTGTCATTGGCTTTCCACTGGCAGCCAGACGGGCCCGCCCAGCGCTACCTGCGCCAGCACGTCGTGCCCGACTACTTCAGCGGCGATTTCGGCAACGACGGCGAAGCGGTGCTGTGCGTACCGACGCGCCTGACCCAGTCATCGGCCATCGAGGTGGTGCAGAAGATCCGCCAGCTGGCGGCTGAATTGGCCCGCATGCAGCAACGCGACCTGCGCCAAAGCGCTGCAACGCGAGACGGCTACACGCTGCTGGTGGGCTTTCGCTGCTGGGAATTCCAGGCCTTCACGGCGTTGCGGCGGCCGGCAATGGCTGCACCGCTGCCGCTGCGGCGTCACCAGATCGGGCCAAGGAACAGGTAGAACGTGCCCTGGCCACCACGGGTGGCGCCCGCGCCCACGTAGAGCGGGCCAAAGCGCGTGTCCATGGCCACGAATGCGCTGCCGGCGGCATTCAGCCGCTCCACGCGGATGCCCTGGCCGCTGGCAAAGCCGTTCCCCAACTCGGCCGAGAAGCCCGCGCGGATGGCATTGCCAAACGGCGTGGGCAGGCTGCCGATGCGGCGTGCGGGCACGGCCCGGCCCAGCACCACGGTGCTGCCGTTGATCGATTCCGGAGCGGTGCCTGAGAGCCGCAAGAAACCGCCCAGCGCCAGCGGCGCAATGCCGTCCCGCGCCTGCGACCAAACGCCGTAGGCATGGCCGCCCCAGTCGCCACGCGACAACGCCAGCAGCGCTCACAACTGCGACTGCGGCGGTGGTTGTGCGGCCACGCCCTGCAGCGTGTCCCGGTTCCACTGCGCCGTCAGCAGCGTGCCCCGCACGGGGAATGCAATCGGGTCCAGCGTGTCCACGCGCATCCGCAAGTACAGGCTGCTCACCGAGGACCGATTGAATGAAGCCAGAAGGGTCCTGCTGCACCAGCACTTCCACGCTGCCCGAGGCCCTGGCCGTGGCCGCACTCGCCGCAGCGCAGCCGCAGGAAGCCATGCGCCAGGATGCCGCACTCCCGGAAGGCTTCGAACTCGTCCTTGATGAACCGGGGCAACTCGGCGCCAGTGCTGGCCTCGGTGTGGGCGATGAAGCTGGCCGCGTGCTGCTGTACCAGGCGGTACAGCGTGGTCCGCTCAGGACGGTGGCGTTCGTAGTGGACCAGGGCGCCATCGGGAGCCCGCTGGGGCTGCTGCGCCGTGGCTCGCACGATGGGCTCCCGGTGGGGTGCGCCCGCACGGTCTCAAGCTGAGGTCCGTGCCTCAATCGGCTTGATGGCTGCCAGCCGACGTGTGCCCTCCGTCGCGGGGCTTACTACGGGTGACTGCGAGGTTGCCCGACCGGTAGCTTCAGGGCGGCGAGATCGGGGCGGCCTATGTCTCTTCAGGGTCGACAGCTGTCACACACCCCCCAAGCGGCGGTGCTGCCTGGGGGGTGATGCGAAGACCAGACCAAAGGCTCGCAGCAGGCCCCGGATTGTCTACAATCCGTTCAACGACTTGCGCAGTAACTGTGGCACCTGCTTCGGCCAGTCGCACTAACTCAGTCGCCGCCTCGGCAACGCTGTGGCGCGAGCCCCGCTAAGTCCTTGTCACGCAATAAGTGACAGAGTAATTAATGTGGCGCGGCGCGCGTAGGGCGCCACAGTCATTGCGACTCGCGCCACAGTTGTGCGAAAGTTTGGACGCAGTTTGTGCGACAGGCCGAAAAGGGGTGCCCAGCTTCCTGAGGCTGAAGCGTTCTGTGTATGCCGGGATTCGCTAGTGATGCGTCCAAGGCTCACAATCGCTCAACATCAGTGAGCGCTAGGTTCTCTTCATGCGCGAGTTGGAGATCAGCTTCCACGTTCCGCCGGATTCACTTGAGTCCCTGCGGCATGAACTGAACCGGAAGGGCGCGCGTTCGACCCGGATGATCGCGCACTACTTCGACACGCCGGAGGATGCGCTTGGCAGCCAGCAGATGTCGCTGCGCTTGCGTCACGAAGGGCGACGCTGGTTCCAGACCGTGAAGGCCCAGCGCAGCAGCAGCGGCGTCGATCGGTTGGAACACAACGTCGCGCTTCATGTCCCGCCCGGAACGATGCCAGTCCTTGACATCGCCCGCCACGACGGCACAGAAGCGGGCGCACGATTGCGTCAGGTGTTGCGCGGTGCGGCCGCCGAAGCGCTTGTCGAACGCTACACCACAGAGGTCACGCGACTGGCCTGCCTATTGCCCGTGTCCAGCACCACGGTCGAGGCTGCGTTGGACACGGGCATTCTTCGCTCTGGCGAAAGGCAGGTACCGATTTGCGAGCTGGAGCTGGAACACCGGTCGGGCGACATCCCCCCGCTCTTCGCGCTCGCGCAACTGTGGCGGCGCCACGGCGGGCTCTGGCTGGACTCACGCTCGAAGGCGATGCGCGGCGCGACGCTGGCGAAAGGCCTCGCCCATGGCACACCCGTCAAGGCCCGTGCGCCAGCATTGGAACGCGACATGGATGCCTCCCGCCTGCTGCGCACGGTGATGCTGTCAACCCTCGAACAGGTGCTCGGCAATGCCAGCGAACTGGCGGCGGGCAGTTCGGATGAGGAGCACGTGCACCAATTGCGTGTCGGCGTGCGAAGACTGCGCACGGTGCTGCGCGAGCTGGCGCCTTTGTCCGAGGTCTTTGAGTCCGGTTGGGAACCAGCCCTGTCGGACGCATTCGATCAGCTGGGCGCAATTCGTGACGACCACGCTGTCGCCTCAGCGGTGAGACCCCTGTTGGAGCGGGCCGGCGCACCGAAACTTGCGTGGCGCTCCATCAACACGGACGATGATCCCGGCGCCATCGTTCGTGCCGACTCCTTCCAGGACACCTTGCTCGATCTGCTGCGCTGGGCGTTGTCCGAACCAGCCTCAGCCGCGCCGAAGCTCGCGCCTCACGAGGTACGACGGGGCTTGGTCGAGCGGCTGTCGCGACTGCACAGGCAGGTGACGCGCGGCGGCGAGGCATTCGAGCAGTTGCCCGAAGAAGAGCAGCACCAGGTGCGCAAGCGACTGAAGCGGCTGCGATACCTCGCCGAATTGGTCGGCGCCATGTGGGCCCACAAGGCGACGCTGCGCTACTTGCGACGCCTGTCGCCTGCGCAAGATGCGCTTGGCCACCACCACGACGTGACCGTCGCGGCAGCGAAGTTTCTTGCCGATGCCCAGCAAGATCCGAAGTCGCTCTTCGCTGCCGGTTACCTGAAGGCTCACGAGGCGGTGACGGCGCGCCAGGCGCACGCTGCGCTAGCCCAAGTCACTCGTGCTCGATGCTTCTGGAAGGATTGATGGGGGCCCCGCGCAGACAGCGACATCTCGTTGGCTACGGGTCCAAACTGCTCGATGAGGCAAGTGCGGCGGCCACCTGCTTGGCGTGTGTGAGCTGCAGGTTGTGCTCTGCATCCGCGATCTCCAGATACCGGTGACTTGGCAGCAGGTCGCGAACGCGGGCGATGTCGTGCAGCGGAATGACTCGATCTGCGGCGCCAGCGACAACGACGATCTCGCGCTCGCCTGAGCGCAGCCGCCGGTAGCGTTCGCTCTGGTCACCGAGTGTCCGGTTTGCGAACATGGAAGCGAGCGCTTCGGCGTACCCCGATGCGCGGGCCTGGGCCACAAACCGGGGGGTCAGGTGTTCGGCCCCGATGGCGGCATACCGTCGCTTGCGTCGGCGCTCAAGCGCGGGGCGGCCGATCCAGCCCATGAGCGGACTGCCGATTCGCGGCAGAGCAAAGACTGTCGCCCATACAGAACCCACCATGAAGTTGAGCAATGGGGCGACGAGTACCAGCCTCCCGACGAGGGTGGGACGCACGTTGTGTCAAGCGACATCCAGAACTGACCCCCTGACGACATTGAGAACTGACCCCCGGTTGATGATCAGTTCGTTGTCGTTTCGGGTTTCGCGCTGGCCTGG
>JBIIED010000363.1:0-2988 GCA_044237995.1 Rubrivivax sp.
CAGGGCCTGGGTGGTGTCCAGACGGGCAAAGGCGTCGAGCGCCTTGCGCAGCTGCGTCGTGGCGAGCTCGGCTTCGAACTGCAGGTCGCCAAGCGGCAGGCGCAGGCGGCTGGACAAGCCGTTGTCCACCAAGCGGGTCACCACGCGCGCGATGCGGGTGGCCTCGTCGCCCACTCGCTCGAGGTTGGCGATCGACTTGCTCACGGCGATCAGCAGCCGCAAGTCGCGCGCGGTGGGCTGGCGGCGGGCGATGATGGCAGAGAGGTCACCATCGATCTCGACTTCCATCCGGTTAACACGCGCCTCCTGCTCCATCACCTGCTGCGCCGTCTCGGCACTGAGGTTCACCAGGGCGTAGATCGCCTGGCTGACCTGGGCCTCCACTATCCCCCCCATCTCGAGCACCTGGGCCGAGACCGAGGAAAGCTCCGCGTCGAACTGGCTGGATATGTGCTTGTCGTTCAAGACCCTCTCCTCGTTCAGCCGAAGCGGCCGGTGATGTAGTCCTCGGTCTCGCGCCGCTTGGGTTTCATGAAGATCTGCTTGGTCTCACCGTACTCGACGAGGTCTCCGAGGTACATGTAGGCCGTGTAATCGCTGCAGCGCGCGGCCTGCTGCATGTTGTGCGTGACGATGGCGATGGTGTAGTCGCTCTTGAGCTCGTGCACGAGTTCCTCGATCTTGCCGGTGGAGATCGGGTCCAGCGCCGAGGTGGGTTCGTCCAGCAGCAGCACAGCCGGCTTCACCGCCACGCTGCGTGCGATGCACAGCCGCTGCTGCTGCCCGCCCGACAGCGACAGGCCGCTCTGGCGCAGCTTGTCCTTCACCTCGCCCCACAGCGCCGCCTTGCTGAGCGCCCACTCGACGCGGTCATCCATCTCGCTGCGCGAGAGGTTCTCGTACAGACGCACACCAAAGGCGATGTTGTCGTAGATCGACATCGGGAAGGGCGTGGGCTTCTGGAAGACCATGCCCACGCGCGCGCGCAGGAGGTTCACGTCCTGCCTGGGAGACAGGATGTTCTCGCCATACAGACGGATCTCGCCCTCGGCCCGCTGCCCCGGATAGAGGCTGTACATGCGGTTGAAGGTGCGCAGCAGCGTGCTCTTGCCGCAGCCCGAGGGGCCGATGAAGGCCGTGACCTTGCGCTCGACGACGTCCAGCGTGATGTTCTTCAGGCCCTGGAAGCTCCCGTAGTAGAAGTTCAGGTCGCGGATCTCGAGTGCGTTCGGTGCAACCGTGGCGGTGTCGTTCATCGACGTGTACCTCTGATTCGATTCGGGCGGGTCGGGTAGACCGCCGTCAGGACGAGACGCGTTCGCGGAAGAACACGCGCGCCACGATGTTGATGACGAGCACCGTGAGCGTGATCAGCAGCGCACCACCCCAGGCCAGGCGAATCCAGTTCTCGTACGGGCTCATCGCGAACTGGAAGATGACCACCGGCAGGTTGGCCATCGGGCCGGTCATGTCCAGGCTGAAGAACTGATTGTTCAGCGCCGTGAAGAGCAGCGGCGCGGTCTCGCCGCTGATCCGCGCCAGCGCCAGCAGCACACCCGTGACCACGCCGGCACGCGCGGCGCGCAGCGTCACGAGGGTGGCCACCTTCCAGCGCGGCGCGCCCAGGGCGAAGGCCGCCTCGCGCAGCCCGCCGGGCACCAGGCGCAGCATGTTCTCGGTGGTGCGCACCACCACCGGCACTGCAATCAGAGAGAGCGCCAGCGTGCCCGCCCAGCCGCTGAACTGCTTCGTGGTGGCCACGGCTATCGCATAGACGAAGAGCCCGAGCACGATCGAGGGTGCCGAGAGCATGATGTCGGTGACGAAGCGCGTGAGGCTGGCCACCTTGCTGTCATCCCCGTACTCGGCCAGGTACACGCCCGCCAGGATGCCCACCGGCGTGGACACGAGCACGGCGAAGCCGACCATCATGAGGCTGCCCACTATGGCGTTGAGCAGGCCGCCGCCGGGGCTGCCCGGCGCCGGGGTGCTCTGCGTGAACAGGTTCCAGTCCAGCGCGGCGATGCCATTCTTGAAGAGCACGGCCAGGATCCACAGCAGCACGACGAGGCCCAGGCCCATCGCCGCCATCGACAGCGTCAGGCCCACCGCGTTGCTGAGCTTGCGCCTGCGGTAGAGGTCGGAGTTGAAGGTGTGTTGCATGGTGTGCCCCTCAGATGCCCTTGGCCTTCTCGGCCCGGACGATCATCAGCTTCGCCGCCGCGAGCACGAAGAAGGTGATCACGAACAGCAGGAAGCCGAGCGCGAAGAGCGTGGAGAGGTGGAAGTCCGCCGCCTCGCCGAACTCATTGGCCAGCGTCGAGGCGATTGAGGTGCCGGGAGAGAAGAGCGAGGCCGACAGGCGCTGGGAGTTGCCAATCACGAAGGTGACGGCCATCGTCTCGCCCAGCGCCCGACCCAGGCCGAGCATGATCCCGCCCACCACGCCTTTCTGCGTGTAGGGCAGCACCACCTTGCGCACCACCTCCCAGGTGGTGCAGCCCAGTCCGTAGGCCGATTCGCGCAGGATGGGCGGCACGATCTCGAAGACGTCGCGCATCACGGCCGCGATGAAGGGCAGCACCATGAAGGAGAGCACGATGCCCGCAGCCAGGATGCCGATGCCGTTCATCGCCCCGCCGAAGAGCGGGCCGATGAGCGGCATCTGACCGAGCGTGGACTGCAGCGCCGGCTGGCCATGCTCCGCAAAGAGCGGGGCGAAGATGAAGAGGCCGAACATCCCGTAGATGATCGACGGGACGGCGGCCAGCAACTCCACCGCCGTGCCCAGGGGCCGGCGCAGCCACACCGGGCAGGTCTCGGTAAGGAAGAGCGCGATGCCGAAGGAAAGCGGCACCGCGATCAACAGGGCGATGGCCGAGCTCAGCAGCGTGCCGACGATCGCGATGGCCGCGCCGAACTCCTCGTTGATGATGTCCCACTCGACGCGCCACAGGAACTCGAAGCCGAACTTCTTGAACGACGGCC
>JBIIED010000114.1:0-10120 GCA_044237995.1 Rubrivivax sp.
GTGGGCCAGGCCGTGCTCGACGAGATCGTGCGCACCGCCCGCGCGCGCGGCTACGTGAGCCTCTTCCTGGAGACCGGAACGGGCGAAGCCTTTGCGGCAGCGCACGCCCTGTACCTGCGCAACGGCTCCGAGTGGTGCGGCCGCTTCGGCGACTACGAGGCCACCGACTTCAACGTGTTCATGCACAAACGGCTGCACCTGGGCTGAGCACGCGCGGTTCGCGACCGGCGCACGACCGGATGATCCACCGACGAGAGGAAGCCACCCGATGACCCTCGAATGGAAGTACGCCGCCAACGACGTGGACTGGAACGAGCTCTCGGCGCTGTACCGGGCGGCTCCGCTGGGCGACAAGAAGCCCGAGAGCCTGCGCACGGCTTTCTCCAACAGCCTCTACACCTGCTTCGTCTACGAGGACGGGCGCCTGGTGGGCGCCGGGCGGGCGCTGGCCGATGGCGCGGACTGCTCCTACATCTGCGACATCGCGGCACTGCCCAGCCACCAGGGCACCGGGCTGGGCAAGGCGATCGTCGGCTACCTCGTGGAGCGCTCGCGCGGGCACAAGAAGATCATCCTCTACTCGGTGCCGGGCAAGGAGGCCTTCTACCGGAAGTTCGGCTTCCTGCGCATGAAGACGGCCATGGCCATCTTCGAGAACCCGCAGCAGCAACTCGAGCGCGGCTACCTGCACGAGGAGTGAGCCACCCATGCAGCACGCACTGACCGGACAGCGCGAGGTGCCGCTGGGGCGGCTCGTGCCCGCGCGCGAGGACGCGCAGTTCGCGGCCTACCTGTGCAGCAGCGCGGCCGACTGTTTCGTCGGGCAGGTGTTTCCGGTGTGCGGGGGTGGGTGGCGCGCTGGCCAGCCCGCTGGGCGCCTCAGCGATCAGTCTCGAAGCGCCGGCGCTTCTCCAGGGTGCCCTTCTCGAGAAGGTGGAAGAGACGCTCGAAGCGGCGGTCCAGGAAGGCGAGGAAGGCGGACATCAGGTGGGTATCCAGGGAAGGGGAGACCGAGAGCATGACGCAGTTTTCACCCCGAGGGCCGAGGGCGCGGCAAATAACTCGATGGACCGGGAGCCTGTCCGTGGAGGCGGGCACGGCGTGCGTGAATCCTGTAGGAGCGGCGCGCTCGTCGTCGTCGCGCGCACCGACATGCCCGTGGTCTTCCTGCCGGCCCGACGAGACCCGCAAGCCCAGTGCCTGAACCGATGAAGTGGCTCATCACCGGCCTGAATGGCACCCTGGCACCGGTTGTGGCCAGGCAGGCAGCGGGCTTGGGGGTCCAGATCCTGGCGTGGAGGCGCCAGGAGGTGCCTCCCGAGGACACGGCCGCCTCGCAGGCCTGGCTGCACGCGCAGCGGCCCGATGCGATCGCGCACCTGGGCATGGGCAGTGCCGAGTGGGCAGGCCGGCTGGCGGGATACGCCGCCGGGCAGGGGCTGCCCTTCGTGTTCACCAGCACCGCGATGGTGTTCCACCACGAGCCCGACGGACCGCACGCCCCGGGTGATGCGCGCAACGCCCAGGACGGCTACGGCCAGTACAAGCGCGCGTGCGAAGACGCGGTGCAGGCGGCGCACCCCGGCGCCAGCGTGGTGCGCATCGGCTGGCAGATCGACCCCCGGCAGCCGGGCAACAACATGCTGATGGCGCTGGACCAGTGGCAGGCCACGCAGGGGCGCGTGGCGGCCAGCAGCCGCTGGAAGCCGGCCTGCTCCTTCATGCAGGACACGGCGGCCGCGCTGGCGGGCCTGCTGCAGCAGCCCGTGGCGGGCGTGCTGCACCTGGACAGCAACGCGCAGGACGGGCACAGCTTCCTGGAGATCGTGCACGCGCTCAAGCAGGCCTTCGGGCGCGACCACTGGGACATCCAGGCCAACGAGGACTACGTGCACGACCAGCGGCTCGTGGGCAGCCCGGGGCGGGTGCCGGCACTGTCCGAGCGGCTGGGGCTGCCCGGCGCGCGCAGTGCTACGCTTTGAGGGCCGTCGACGCATGCGCGCCCGGTGCAGCCGAAGACGAGCCGACGTGAAGGGCGCCCGGCCTTGCACGCTCGTGCGGTACCCGCACGCTTGCTGAATCCGACCATGCGACACATCGTTCCTGCCGTCCTGCTGCTCGTGGCCCTGATCCACCTGCTGCCGCTTGCGGGCGTGCTCGGGGCGGCCAAGCTCTCGAGCCTTTACGGAATTCCCGTGCAGGACCCGAACCTGGAGATCCTGATGCGCCACCGGGCCGTGCTCTTCGGGCTGCTCGCGGCGTTCCTGGCCTATGCGGCCTTCCATCGCCCGCTGCATGGCCTGGCCCTGCTGGCCGCGGGAGTCAGCGTCGTCTCGTTTCTGGTGCTGGCGGCGATGGTGGGCGCCTACAACGCGGCCCTCTCCACGGTCGTGAAGGCCGACATCGTGGCACTCGTGCTGCTCGTGGTGGCGGCAGCCGTGCACCTGCGCGGCGCCGACGGGACATGAACGCCGCACACACCGAGCGCCCCCTTGCCGGGCGGGTCGTCGCCGTCACGGGCGCCAGCCGCGGCATCGGCCTGGCGATCGCCCAGGTGCTGCACAGCGCGGGTGCGCAGGTGGTGGCCGGTGCCCGCAACCCGCCCGAGCACGGCCTGCCCGGCGTCGGTTTCGTCGCGCTGGATGTCACCGACGAGGCCAGCGTGCGGGCCTTCGCGCAGCGCGCCATCGAGGCCGGAGCCGATACGCTCGTCAACAACGCCGGGGTGGGCGTGTTCGGCCCGCTGGAGACGGCGACGGTGGAGGACTACCGCCGCGTCTTCGACACGAACGTGCTGGGCACGCTGCTGGCCACACGGCACTTCCTGCCGGCCTTCCGGGCTCGCCACGCGCGGGGGCTTTCGAGCCACCTCGTGAACGTCACGAGCGACGTGAGCGCGCGGACCTTCGCCAACGGGTCGATCTACGCCGCCAGCAAGCACGCGCAGCGAGCACTCACTCAGGCAACTGCCCATGAGGGCCAGCACTTCGGCTTGCGGGTCACGGAGATCCGGCCCGGCATGACCGACACGCACTTCAACGCCAGCACGCCCGGCACCCCCGAGCGCGCGGGCCACCTGCGCGCGTACGACGTCGCGCAGGCCGTGCTCTATGCGCTGACCGCCCCGGCGCACGTGCGGGTCGACGAGGTCGTCGTGCACCCGACGGTCCAGCCCGTGGTGTATTGAGGCGCCGATTTCGCCGGAATCCGGCCCGCTGCGCGCATCGAACGCACGGAGGGGGCTGCCGTCTCGGTTATCGTCGGGCCTCAACCACGACAGGGGTGCTCGATGGCCAAGCCCAACTACCAGTTCGAGAAGCGCCAGCGCGAGCTCGCCAAGAAGAAGAAAAAAGAGGAGAAGGCCAAGCGCAAGGCGGGTGCGGCCGAGCAGCCTGCGCCCGCCGAGGCCGAGGCCGAGGCTGCGGCGCCGGAATCAGCTGCGCCCGCTGCTGCCACTGCGGAGGCGACCAAGGACGCGCAGGGCGGCTGAAGCGCTGGCTTGGCACTTGCCGACCCCGGGCCCGTGACACGCTTCTCCACCGTCTGGCTCCCGGCCGAGCCCACCGTCACGGCCCCCGATGGTTCGGACGTGCGGGTGCTGGCAAGCCTGCCGTGCGGCAGCATGGCCCACTTCGAACTCGCCCCGGGCCTGACCTCTGCGGCCGTCGCCCACCGCAGCGTCGAGGAGCTCTGGTACGTCGTGGCCGGAACTGCCGAGATGTGGCGCAGCCAGGACGGGCACGAGGAGGTGACGACCCTGACCGCGGGCTGCTCGCTGAGCCTGCCGCTGGGCACCCGGTTCCAGTTCCGCTCGCTGGGCCCGGGCCCGTTTCGCGCGGTGGGCGTCACCCTGCCGCCCTGGCCGGGCCACGACGAGGCCTTCGTGGTGCCCGGCCGCTGGCAGGCTTGCCCCTCACCGAAAGCCGATGCGCAGGGTTCCAATTCGCAAGCACCTGGGCGTGACTGAAGCAGGTCTGCTTCGGCTGTGGACCGACGACGTGGTGGGGCCCTTCTTCGGGCGCTGACCCTTGCTCCTGCTGGAGTTCCGCCGATGAACGAAACCGCCCAGGCGCTGGCCCGCCAGCTCATCCGCAACCTTGACGACGCCCCCAAGTCGCACGACACCCGCGACCCCCTGTACGCGAGCCACTGGGCACGCCTGGCGGTTGGCACGGCCGCCTGCAAGCTGGGTGCTTCCATCGACATCCTGCCCCCGGGCAAGCGCGGCTGCCCCTACCACCTGCACCATGCGCAGGAGGAGATGTTCGTGATCCTGGAGGGCTCGGGCACGCTGCGCGTGGCCGGCCAGATGCTGCCGATCCGCCAGGGCGACGTCATCTTCATCCCGCCCGGGCCGCAGTACCCGCACCAGATCATCAACACCTCGGACGCGCCGCTGAAGTTCCTCTCGATCAGCACGCAGGACACGCCCGAGATCTGCGAGTACCCCGACTCGGGCAAGTTCCTGGCACGCAGCGGATCTGGCGAGGCCAGGACCTTCCAGGCCATACGCGGTGGCGAGGCAGACCTCGACTACTGGGCGGGCGAGCCCTGAGAGCCGTGCAGACCCTGCAGCAGCTGCTGGGCATCGAGCTGCCCCTCATCCAGGCCCCGATGGCGGGCTCGCAGGGCAGTGCGCTGGCGGTGGCCGTCTCCCACGCCGGGGGCCTGGGCTCGCTGCCCGCAGCGATGCTCACGCCCGAGGCGCTGCGCGAGGAGCTCGCGTCCATCACGCGCCAGACCACGCGGCCCTACAACGTCAACTTCTTCTGCCATGAGCAGCCCCCCGCCGATGCGGCGCGCGAGGCGCACTGGCGCCAGGCGCTGGCGCCCTACTACGCCGAGTTCGGGCTGGACCCGCTGGCCGTGACTGCCGGGGCGGCGCGCGTGCCCTTTGGCAGCGCGGCTGCCGACGTGCTCGAGGCCTTCCGGCCGCCGGTGGTGAGCTTTCATTTCGGGCTGCCCGAGCCCGGGCTGCTGGCCCGTGTGCGGAGCTGGGGTGCGAAGGTGCTGTCCTCGGCCACGACGGTCGAGGAGGCGTGCTGGCTCGAGGCGCACGGCGTGGACGCCGTGATCGCGCAGGGGCTCGAGGCAGGGGGCCACCGCGGCATGTTCCTGTCGGCCGATCTGGCCACGCAACTGGGCACGCTCGCGCTCGTGCCGCAGGTGGTGCGCGCGGTGAAGGTGCCCGTGATCGCCGCGGGCGGCATCGCCTGCCGCGAGGCGGTGGCCGCGGCGCGGGCACTGGGTGCGGCCGGCGTGCAGGTGGGCACGGCCTTCCTGCTGTGCCCGGAGGCCAGCACGAGCGCGGTGCACCGCGCAGCGCTTCGCAGCCCGGCAGCGCGCGTGACGGCGTTGACCAACCTCTACAGCGGCCGGCCGGCGCGGGGCATCGTCAACCGGCTCATGCGCGAGCGCGGGCCGATGAGCGGGGCCGCCCCGGCCTTTCCGCTGGCCACGGCGGCCGTGACCCCGCTGCGCGCAAAAGCCGAGGCCCTGGGCAGCGGCGACTTCTCGCCCCTGTGGGCGGGGCAGGATGCAAGCGGCTGCCGTGAGGTGCCGGCGGCGCAGATCGTGCGCGAGTTGATGGGCTGAGGGGCTGAGGGGCTGAGGGGCTGATGCCCATCGGGCCTGACGCCAGCGTCACCCACCGCGAGCTCATCAGCTTGAACAGCCCGATGGTGCGCGCGGTGCACACCCTGGGATGCATCGCATCCTGGGCGAGCCCGCCTGACCCCCGCGGTACCGTCCGGCGCACCCACGAGTCGCAGCAGGCGCGACCTTGCGGCCAAGGGGTGCGCCAGCGCGCTGGCCGGTGCAGACTCCTTGCAATCGCCTGATTAGATGGCCCCGATGCAACCCCTGACCCGATGCCTGCCCGCCCGACTGCTTCGGCGCAGCAAGGCTCGCCCCCTGCACGCGTGGGTGCTGCTGGCGGCCTGCCTGGGCCTGCTGCACACAGCCCGCGCCGACGCCCTGTGGCAGGTCGTCGTGGACCAGCACGCCGCGATCGCGCAACGCGCGCCCTCGAAGGTCACGCAGGTCTACACGGTGCAGCAGAACGACCAGCCGCCCGTGTCGTTCACCGTGACGAAGACCCTCGTCGACTGGAAGGACGGCAAGCCCGTGTACCGCACCGAGTCCAGCGAGGAGCTCTCGGGCGAACGCCAGCGCGCCAAGGCCTTCGATCCGAGCACGCAGCTGGCCCGGTTCCAGGACCGGCTCTACAAGCCCGATGCCCAGGTCAGCCGCAAGGACGGCATCCCCTTGGATGGTGCCCTGGCCACGCAGCTCGAGGCGCAGGCCGCGCCCGTCACGGCCCGGGTGCTGGTGGAGCCGGCCACGGGCGCCTTGCTGCGCAGCGAGCTGCGGGTGGCGGTGCCGCTGCTGGGTCGGGCGTCGATCACGCGGCACTTCGTGGCCGGCGAGCTGGGTCCCCGCCTGCCCCACTCGGCGTGGATCGACATGCGGTTCAGGCGCACGCTCGACACCGTCCACCTGACCGTGGCCGAGCGCTACGCCGGCTGGGTGCCGGTGCCACGACCCTGAGCCGATCAGCGGGCAGACGCGCTCGCCCGCCACAGCTGCGCGTGCAGCGCGACCGCGTCGGGCTCGGCCAGCCAGCGCACCTCCAGCGCGCGCGACAAGGTCACGCCCATCGCGTCGACGCTCAGCCCGGCTGTCCCGGCGCGGCGGTCAGCCGGAGAGCGCCGCAGCATCACGACCTGGGCACGGCACTCGGGCAGCAGCACCCAGCGGCGCGTGAGCACGCCGCTGCGCCACACCACGACCCCGTGATCCACCGCATAGGCCGCCCAGGCGGCCCAGCACCAGGCGTGCCAGCCGCTGGCTGCCACGAGCACGGCCGAAAGGGCGAGCATGGCCGGCCCGGCATCGGCGGGCAGCGTCGGGAGCCACCAAGCCAGCAGCGTGCACGCGCCGAGCACCGGCAGCAGCCACAGCAGCGTGCGCTGCCAGCGGCGCCACGCTGCACGCGGATGCAGGGGCCGCCACTGCAGCGCCTGCAGGTCGAGCCCGGGCAGGCAGGCCTGGATGAGCGCCTGTGCCTGGGCGGGCGAGGCGATGGGCGCCAGATGGTCCAGCCGCGGGACGGGCTCGTTGGCCGTCACCACCGCAGCGGGCAGGTCCACGCGCAGGCTGCTGCGGCCCAGGAGCCGGTGCAGCAGCGTGCGCTCGAGCACCAGGCGCTGGATGGCGCCGACCCGGCCGCTCACGTCGATGCGGGTCAGCAGCCCCCGCTGCACGCGCAGGCGGTCGTCCTGGCGCGTCAGCGTGAAGCCATGCTGGGTGAAGACGGCGTAGACGACGGACAGGACACGCACGAAGACCAAGGCGACGGCCAGCAGCGCCAGCAACCAGGCGGCGAGTTGCCACACGCTGGCAGCCACGGCCTCGCTCACTCCGGCGTCGACCGCCTCGGCCAGGCGATCCGCGCCCGGCACGAGCTCCAGGAGCTCGCTGTTCTGCGAGACGATGCCCGCCACCATCGCCGCCACCAGGAAACCGCGGTTGGAGATCAGCCCGAGCTTGATGAGCTCCACCGTGGGAACCGCGAGCAGGCGGGCAGGCGCCTGTGCGGACGCAGCTGCTCCTTGCCCGGGGCCAGCGGACGGGGCCGTGGCACCTGAGGCCGCCAGGTCGGCCTGGGCCGCACGGTGCAGACGCAGCTGTTCGGCCAGGCCTGCCGCCTCACGCGGGTAGAGCACCCGCATCACCGCCTCGGGACGGCCGCCCGAGCCCGATTCGAGCACGAGCTCGGCGACGTCGATGAAGCGGTGCATCAGCCCGCGGCGCTCGCTCACCGACTGGATGCGCGTGAAGGGCACGTGGCGCGACTCGCGCGTGAAGATGCCCTCACGGATGACGATCTCGTCGGCCAGCACCTCGTAGCGGAAGCTGCGCGCGCGCACCCAGCCGTATGCGCACACGATGACGACCGCCGCGGCGCCCAGGCCGGCGACGAGCAGCTCCTGCTCGCGCCTGAGCACCACGAGGATCAGCAGCGGCAGGGCGATTTCCTTGAGCGCCCCCTTGGCGTGGAAGAGCCAGGACCAGGGGTGCAGCCGGCGGGCTGGCAGCTCCGCGCTCACGCCTTTGCGCCCTGTCCCGGTGTGCCCACGGCCTGCAGCTCGGCCAGCAAGGTGTCACGCAGCGCCTGCGCCTGTGGCGGCTCCATGCCAGGCAGCCGCGTCTCGTAGTCGTGCGAGCCGGCCGTGTAGAGCTCCAGCGTGGCCAGCCCCAGCCAGCGCTCCAGCGGCCCGCGCTTGATGTCCAGGTGCTGCAGCCGCGCCATCGGAATCCAGATCTCGCGCTGCCACCAGGCACCGCGCCACACCACCACACCTTTGCCGGGCAGGTGCTGCCAGCGGTAGACCGCGGCCGCCAACCGGGCGCGCCACAGCAGCAGCAGCGACACGGCCACCCAGACGGCCAACCCGATCACCGAGGACCGGGCCAGAGCCGCCCGGCCCTGAAAGCCGAAGGCCTCGACCCACACTGGCCAGGCCACCAGCCACGCCAGCAACCCAGCGCCCAGGCCCAGCAGCAGCGCGTGCAGGCGCCACAGCACGATCAGATCCGGGTGCGGCCGGCCCTCGGGGCGCTCGGATATGCCAACATCTCCCATGGCCTGATGTTCGCATCACCCCGGCGGCCCTGCAACGCGCGGGGCAACCGACCAGACTGCGGATCCAGGCCCTTCCACCCTCTTGCCGAGGGCAAACCCCTGCGCGGCAACCCACGAGCGCCGCGCCGCTGACATGCTGGGCACCCACGACCTCGCCCTCTTCATCGCCTCGGGGCTGCTGCTCAACCTCACCCCGGGGGCGGACCTGCTCTACATCACCTCGCGCAGCGCCTCGCACGGAATGCGCGCGGGGGCAGCTGCCGTGCTCGGGGTGAGCGCCGGGTGTGCCGTGCACGTGCTGGCCGCCGCCCTCGGGGTGTCCGCCCTGCTCGCGACTTCAGCCTCCGCCTTCACGCTGCTCAAGTGGCTCGGGGCGGCTTACCTCGTCTACATGGGCATGGCGCTGCTGCGGCATCGGCCCGCATCCGCGGCGCCCGGCTCCCTCCAAGAAGGCGATACCGCACGGCCACCTTCGCTGCGTGCCGTGGCCGCCCAGGGCTTTCTCACCAACGTGCTCAATCCGAAGGTGGCACTCTTCTTCCTGGCCTTCGTGCCGCCCTTCATCGACCCGGCTGCGCCGGACAAGCCGCTGGCCTTCCTCTTCCTGGGCGCCATCTTCACGTTCAACAGCACGCTGTGCTGCCTGCTGCTGGCGTGGGTGGCGGCACGGCTGGGCGCACGGCTGGGCGCAGCAGGGTTGGGCGCGCGCGCCGGCACGTGGATCCGGCGCACGGCCGGCGGACTTTTCGTGCTGCTCGGGCTGCGCCTGGCGCTGGGAGAGCGAGGCTGAGGGCCGTGTCGCAGGCCCCCACTGGCACCGGCCCGACGGCCGTTCATCACGCACGGGCGGCCATTCGCCGCTCGGGCCGCCCACGCGGGCGCGATGCTGCCTAGACTGCACGCCATGGAACTTCGTGCCTTGTCCGAAGGCAACTGGCTACAGCGCCGCTACGCGCGCTGGGCCGAGCCGTACTACCGCAAGATGACGCCCGAGCAACGCGTCGAGGCCGAACGGCTGGATCGCTGGCTCTACGGCCGCTCGGGCTGGCCGGCCTGGATCGGCGCGCTGTCGGTGGTGGCCGGAATCGCGCTGCCTCTCGGGCACTTCGACATCTTTGCATGGCCCATCGCCATCGGGCTGGGTGTCATGGGTGTGCTGATGGGGGTTGGCATTTGGCTGGAAGCCTGGTTCTATCCCGAGCGGTTTGCCACTGGCCGGTCCGTGGCGCGCAAGGCGCCGGTCATGATGGGCATGAGCCTGCTCGGTGCCGTGGTGGGGTTTGTCGTTGCCGAGATCTCCAAGCACTCCGGGCAGTGGCCCGACCCCGAGCGACTGCCCAAGCTGGTCACGGGCCTGCTGGTAGCCATGGCCGCGGCGGCTCTGGCGATGGCGCCCCTGGTGGCCCTGCAGTGGGCCTTGGCCAACATGCGGCGGCGCCGGCTCGAGCGCGAGGTGGTGGAGCTGCGCCTGGC
>JBIIED010000115.1:0-10089 GCA_044237995.1 Rubrivivax sp.
CGGAAGTTGATGCTCCAGGCCCAGCAGGTGTGGTCGTCGATGGGCACCCACACGTGGCCCCCCAGCGCATGCTCGCCAAAGGGCGGGATCAGCGTGTACCAGGGGAAGAGCCACTGCGTGATGCGCCAGTAGTAGTGCTGGGCATCGGCATTGCGCCGGCCGTAGAGCGTCATCCCGAAGTCGTTCTTCTCGATCTCGAAGATCACGTTGCCGTCGGCCTTGATGTATTCCAGCGCCTTCGTGCCGCGGTGCATGGGGTCGTTGTCGACCTCGAAGCGATGCACGTAGGAGACATGCGCGGTGTCGATGCCGCCTTCCATGGCCTGCAGGTAGTTGCACTCCTGCAGTCTCTTGGAGACGAAGACGTGGCTGGCCGGCAGCGTGCACCACTCCACGTCGGGCGGGGCTGGCTCCTGGCCCGCAGGCCCCATGTAGGCCCAGACGATGCCCGCGCGCTCGATGCACGGGTAGCCCGTGATGCCCATGTGCTTGCAGGCGTGCGGGGCCGAGGGCACCTCCACGCACTCGCCCAGCCGGTTGAACTTCAGCCCGTGGTAGGCGCAGCGGATCCCGCCTTCCTCGTTGCGGCCGAAGAAGAGCGACACACCCCGGTGCGAGCAGAACTCCGAGATCAGGCCCGGGCGGCCCTCGCTGTCCCGGAAGGCCAGGAGCTTCTCGCCCATGATCTGCACCCGCACCTGCGGGCCGTCGGGCTCGGCGATCTCGGAGGCCAGCAGCACGGGCACCCAGTAGCGGCGCATCAGTGCGCCCATCGGCGTGCCCGCGCCGGTGCGCACGAGCACTTCTGACATCTCTCGGTTCATCGATGCTGCTCCTGGAATCGGCCCGCGGCCACAGGCGCCGGGGCCGGAACGCCGCGCGGGCCTCGGGCCCGGGCAACGGCCTGTCCGAGCCCCGATCGTAGCCAAGCTACCATCCGCCGGCGCGAATGCCCCCGAACGCCCCGGTCCGCGCACGGGCCTCGCGACGGAGTTCCCTCATGGCCGAAATCAACACCATCTTCGCCGTCCCGATGGTCTTCCACAAGCTGGAGGACTGTGCCGGGCTCAACGCCGAACTGGAGGCGCTCTTCGTCGCGCGGGCGGCCGAAGGCAAGAAGTACGGCAACCCCCGCCCCTTCGTCGACCGCAACGAGACGCTCTTCGAGAGCAACTTCCGGCTCTTCGACTGGCCGCACGACTGCATCCGCCGCCTGCGCGACTTCTGCGTTCCGGCGCTGTACGGCGCGATCGGCGAGCTCAACGGCTACGGCGTGGAGCAGCTCAAGCGGCTGCACATGGCCACCGAATCCTGGTACCACCTCACCCAGCGCGGCGGCTACTTTGGCGTGCACAACCACGCCCTGCACTCCTGGTCAGGTGTCTACTGCGTGCGCCACGACGGCGACGACCCGCAGAGCATGAGCGGGCGGCTGTCCTTCATCAACCCGCACTCGCCTTCGGCCATGTACATGGACATGGCCATCGCCAACCTGCGCCCGCCCTATGGCATGGGGCCGCTGAACCTGCGCCTGGAGCCCGGCGAGCTCGTGCTCTTCCCGTCGTGGCTGCTGCACCACGTGCTGCCCTATGACGGAGAGACGCTGCGCATCACGGTGGCCTTCAATGCGCGCTTTCGCATGGAAGGCAGCGACGCGAACCCGCCACCGCTGGGCTGAGCGTGGCCACGAGCCGGCCGCGCTCCGACACCCCCCCCCGACCGACCACCCACCACCCGACCCCTCACCAGGAGCCTTGCATGGGCCAGTTCATCACCCTCACCGCCGCCGACGGCCACGCCTTCCCCGCCTACGTCGCCGAACCGGCGGGCCGCCCGCGTGGCGCTGTCGTCGTGCTGCAGGAGATCTTCGGCGTGAACCGCCACATCCGCGAGGTCGCCGATGGCTATGCGGCGGCGGGCTACCTTGCCGTGGCGCCCTCCACGTTCCACCGGGTGCAGGCCGGGGTGGAGCTCGGCTACGAGGCCGCCGACATGCAGGCCGGCATCGCGCTGAAGGCCGCGGTGGAGGCGCTGCCTGCACCCGGCGTGCTGGCCGACATCCAGGCTGCCGTGCAGCACGCCGCGCAGGCCAGCGGCGGCAAGGTGGGCGTGGTGGGCTATTGCTGGGGCGGGTTGCTCACCTGGCGCGCCGCTTGCCTCGTCGACGGCGTAGCCGCGGCTGCACCCTACTACGGGGGCGGCGTGACGAGCCCGGCCGAGGCCGCTCGCGCGCCGCGCTGCCCGGTGCTCGCGCACTTCGGCGAGAAGGATCACTGGATCCCGATGGACAGCGTGCGCGCCTTCGAGGCGGCCCAGGCCGCGCAGGGCGTGGCGGTGCACGTGTACGCGGCCGACCACGGCTTCAACTGCGACCACCGCGGCTCCTACGACGCCGAGGCGGCGCGGCTGGCGCGCGAGCGCACGCTCGCGTTCTTTGCGCTGCACGTGGGCTGAGGCGCCGCGGCCGCTGGCCCGGCAGTCAGGATCTCGAAGAAGGCACGTGCCGCGGGCGAGAGCTGCTCCACCGAGCGCACCGCAGCCACCAGGCGGCGCACGGCCCAAGGCTCGTCCAGCCGGGTCACCGCCAGCCCGAGAGCAGGCGCCATCATGCTCGCCACCTGCTCGGGCACGAGGCTCACGCCCATGCCCGCCGACACGATCATGCTGACGGCGTCATAGCTGCGAGCCTGGATGCGCAGCCGCAAAGGCCGGCTCAGCCGAGAGGCCTGGGTCTCAAGCTGGATCTGCAAGGCGGTGCCGGCTGGAAGTCCGACCAGGTCGTGGTCCAGCAGTTCAGCAAACCCCATGCGCCTCTTGTGGGCGATGGGATGCCCTCGCGGCGAGATGACCACCAGCCGGTGGACGTTGCAGACGATAGTCTGCAGCGACCACGCCGGCGTAGTCTCGGCGAAGATGCCGACCTCGGCGTGTCCGTCGGCAACGGCACGCATAGCCGCCTCGCTGAACTGCTCGTTCAAGTCGATGCGGATGCTCGGGTGCTGGCGCGAGAAGCGTACGATCAGCTCGGGCAGGAAACCGTTCACAGCCGAGGTGTTGGCCCAGACACGGATGCGCTGGTCGATGCCCAGGCGATAGTCCTCGAGCGCGAATTCCAGGCGTTCGGCCTCCCGCGTCAGCCGTTCCACATGCTCCAGCAGCGCCTCGCCGGCGGGTGTGGGCCGCGCTCCCGACTTGCTGCGCACCAGCAGGGGCGCGCCCACGCGGCGCTCGAGCTCGGCCACGCGCCGGCTGGCAGCGCCCAGGGCAAGGCCGTAGGCCAGGGCGCCCTGCGTGATCGAGCCCCCGCGGCACACGGCGCGGAACAGGGAAAGTGAGCTGAAGTCGAGGTGCCGCAGAGCCATCGTTGCATCCTTGCCGTAAGCGCAAGGATGAATACAGGAAAGAGGCGTGCGTGTCCACCGCGGCGAGCGAAGAATGTCGCAGGCAGTCACTCAGGTTGTACCCATTTGAAGATCGACCGGATCACCTCGCGCGTCGTGCGCCTGCCGCTGGCGCGGCCCATCGTGACGGCAACAGTCACGGCCGCGGACACCTGGTTTCTCCTGGTGCGCGTCGAGACCGAGGACGGCCTGCGCGGCGAGGCCTTCATCTGGTCGTACAGCGCCGAGATCTCACGCTGCCTGCAGGCCATGGTGGGCGAGCTCTCGCGCCATGCCCTGGGAGCGGACCCACGCCAGACGGAGGCAATCTGGGCCGCGATGTGGAAGGGCACCGTCCAGTGGGGGCATGCGGGCATCACGGTGATGGCCTCCTCTGTCATCGACATGGCCGTCTGGGACGCCGCCGCGCTGGCAGCCGGCCAGCCGCTGGGCCGTATGCTGGGCCTGCGCACGACGAAGGTGGCCGGCTACGCGAGCCACGGGCTGTGGATCGGCAACGACCTGGACGCCCTGCAGCGCGAGGCCCGGGAATACGTGGACATGGGCTTTCGGGCCATGAAGATGCGCGCCGGCCGAACCCGGGTGGAGGACGACGTGGCAGCCGTGCGCGCCGTGCGCGAAGCTATCGGGGCCGAGGTGGGCCTGATGGTCGACTTCGGTTCCGCTCCGTCGCCGCAGCGGGCCGAGGCGCTTGCCACCGCACTGGACGACCTGGGCCTGCTGTGGATCGAGGATCCGATCGTCGACGAGAACGAGCGCGAGCACGCGCAGTTGGCCGCCCGGCTGCGTACCCCCGTCTGCTTCGGCGAGAAGGTTTACAGCCCGCAAGGCTTCGTGCGGCTGATCGAGGCCAAGGCGTGCGACCACCTGATGGCGGACCTGCAGCGAGCCGGCGGCGTGACGGGCTGGCTGCGGATCGCCGCCCTTGCCGATGCGGCAGGGCTGCCGCTGTCGAGCCACATCCTGCCGGAGTTCAACGTCCACCTCGTGGCCTCCGCGCCCACGGGCGCCTGGCTCGAGTACCTGCCCTGGGCAGAGGACCTCTGCCTGGACCGCATGGAACTGGTGGATGGCCACTACGCCTTGCCCGAGCGCGCGGGCTTCGGCGTGCGGCTGGACGAAGAGCGCATCCGCACGGTGCTGCAAGACACACGCACCTTCACCCGAGGCTGACCCGGTGCCTTGGCAGGAACGTGACCGGACAGGAGATCAAACGATGGTTGAACGCATGAACCGCAGGGCATTGCTCAAGGGTGGCGCCGCACTCGTGGCCGCCCCGCTGGCTGCAGCCGCCTTAGCCCAGGAAGCCTTTCCGAGGGGACGCACGGTCACGCTGGTGTGTCCCTGGGCGCCCGGCGGCATCGCCGACACCACGGCCCGACGCATCGCGCAGGCCCTGTCGGCTGCGTGGTCCACGCAGGTCGTGGTCGACAACCGCGCCGGCGCCAACGGAAACATCGGCTCCGCAGCCGTGGCGCGGGCGGCGCCTGACGGATACACGCTGCTGCTGACGCTGCACGACGGGATGGTCACGGCCAAAGCGGCGCGCTTCCAGATCGGCTACGACCCCCTGGCGGACCTGACCGCCCTGGCCCTGGTCGGGGTGAGCGACATCTACTGGACCGTGGCTGGAGACTCCCCACATCGGACGATCGCGGACTTCATCGCCTTTGCCCGGGCCAACCCCGGCAAGGTCTACTTCGGCAGCAACGGCGTGGGGAGCTCCCCGCACCTGGCCATGGAACTGCTCAACGCCTCGGCCGGCATCCAGATCGTCCACGTCCCCTTCCGCGGCGGCGCGCAGGCGGTGCCGGAGGTGATGGCAGGGCGGGTGCAGGCCTTCATGGCAACACCCGCGCTGGGGTTGGGCCACTTCCGCTCGGGCACGCTGCGCCCCATCGCCCTCGTCGGGGCCCAGCGCTCGCCGCTGTTTCCGGAGATGCCCACCATCGCCGAGTCGGGCCACCCCGATGTCTCGGTTTCGATCGGTGTCGGGATCTTCGGGCCGCGCGGGCTGCCTCGCCAGGTGATCGAGACCGTCAACCAGACCGTGCGACGCCACCTCAACACACCCGAGGTGCGCGCGAAGTTCGTCGCTGAGGGCTTCCCGCCGGCCGACCTGTCGCCGGGGGAGTACGAGGCGATGCTCGCCAAGGAGGTGGTGCGGATGGAGCCCCTGGTGAAGCGGGTCAACTTCCAGCAGTCCTGAGGCGCGGACGTGAACGCGCTGCGGGCCCGCCTGCGCGACGGGCGCCTGGTGGGAGTGATCCAGAGCATGCCGTCGGCGGAGGTGACGGAGGTCCTGGCGGCGGCCGGCTTCGACCTGGTGATGATGGACCTCGAGCATGGCAGCGCCGGGCTGCGCGAGGTGCTGCACCAGTTGCGGGCGCTGCAGGGAACAGGGGTGCCGGCGCTGGTTCGCGTCCCCTCGAAGGACCCCTCTTTCGCGAACCGGCTGCAGGATGCGGGGGTCGACAACCTGCTCTTTCCGGCGGTGGAAAGCGCCGCCGAAGCGCAGGCGATCGTGCGCGCCTGCCGGTATCCGCCGCTCGGGACGCGGGGGGCCGGAGGTGGGCTGCGGGCCTCGCGGTACGACCACGACCCGGACTATTACGCCCGCGCTGCCGAGCGCACCCTGGTGGCGGTTCAGATCGAGACGGCGCTGGGTGTAGCCTGCGCGTCGGCGATCTGCACCGTCGAGGGCATCGATCTGGTGGTCATCGGGCCGCGCGACCTGTCTGCCTCCATCGGCAAGCTGGGTCGGTTCGACGATCCGCAGGTCATGCGCCTGTACGAGCAGGCCGAGTACGCGATCGGCTCCAGCGGGGTGCCGATGGCGTCGACCCTCTACCCCGGGCGTACGGTGGCGCAGATGTTCGCGCGCGGGCATGGCCTGTTGCTGGCAGCCACCGATGTGGGTCTGCTGGGCCGGGCCGCCCGCGAAGTGGTCGGGACAGCACGGTAAGGGACGATTGGCCATGCGCACAGAGCCCACGGTGATCGCCGTCATCGGGATGGGTGCGATGGGCTCGAGCTTGGCCGCCCGGCTGGTGCGGGGTGGCGCGCGCGTGGTGACCACGCTGCACGGGCGCAGCCCCGACGCTGTCGCCCGGTCCGAAGGCGCCGGCGTGCAGGCGGTGGCGGAGGATGCCGTGCTGCAGGCCTCGATGCTGCTGTCGGTGGTGCCGCCCGCGGCCGCCATGGACGTGGCGCACCACTGGTCGACAAGGATCGCGGGCTCCTCCAAGAAGCCTGTCTTCATCGACTGCAATGCAGTGAGCGTGCAGACGGCCGGCAGGATCGGCCAGCTCATCGAGTCATCGGGCGCACGGTTCGTGGACGGCTGCATCATCGGCATGCCGGGTCGCGCCGACGAGGCTGGCCCGACGCTGTACCTCGCAGGCGAGTTGCCCCAGGATCTCCACACGCTGTGCGGGTACGGCCTGCGCTCCCGCTCGACCCAGGCCCCTGCAGGCGCCGCCTCGGCCTTGAAGATGGCCTACGCCGGCTTCAACAAGGGCCTCACCGGCCTGGCGGCTGCCATGGTGCTGGCGGCGACGCGGGCGGGCGCGGCCGATGCGCTGGGCGTCGAGCTGGCCCAAAGCCAGCCACACCTGCTGGCACACATCCGCCAGACCCTGCCTGATATGTACGCCAAGGCCTGGCGCTGGGACTACGAGATGCAGCAGGTGGGCGAGTTCGCAGGTGCCGACGAGGATGTGGCGCGGCTGTTCCAGGCCATGGCAGCCTTCTTCGGCAGGCTCGGGCAGGACTGGTCCGACAGGCGCGAGACCGCCGATCACATCGACGCCTTCCTGCTCCGGAGCGGACCGTGAGCCCAGAGGATGTCCTGGGCTGCATCGAGGCGGTGGTCGGGTTCACCTGCAGCTTCGACGAGGGCGATGCCCTGGCGGCAGCGAGCTTGTTTGCCGAGGACGGGCAATGGGAGCGCCGTGAAGGCACGGTCACCGGCCGCCAGGCACTGATTGCCCTGGTGCGCGCACGCGGCACGGTGATGGCCCGCCACGTCCTGAGCAACCAGCGGGTGGCGCCGCTCGGTACGGACCGGGCGGTCGTGCATTCCTATGTGACTGCCTACCGCAGCCACGAGCCGACACGGCCGGCGCGCCTCGATCAGCCCTTCCTGGTCGGCCGCTACCAGGACGAGCTCGTGCGCACGGCCGGGAGGTGGTGCGTCCAGAAGCGCTCGCTCACCATCGACTTCCAGGGCTTCTGAGCGCTGCACAGCGCGAGGCTGGCCCGGGGCTGGCGCTAGGTCCTGGGCTGGTCCCCGATCAGGTAGTCGAGCTTGCCCACGTCCACGCCGTCCTGGCGCAGGATGGAGTAGGCGGTGGTGACATGGAAGTACACGTTGGGCAGCATCCACTGCGTGAGATAGGCAAAGCCCTTCATCGTGCGCGTGCGATCCGGCCCGGCTGGGAAGGTCACGTCCTTGTCTTCCGTGCCATCGAGCCGGTCGGCGGGAACGGTGGCGATGAAGGCAAGCGTCTTGTCGATGCGCGCGCGCAGCTCCTCGAAGCTCTGCTCGGTGTCCTCGAACTTCGGTGCCTCGATGCCGGACAGGCGCGCCAGGCCGTTCTTGGCCGCATCGCAGGCGATCTGCACCTGGCGGCGCAGCGGAAACATGTCCGGCGCCAGGCGATCCGCCGTGAGCACGAGCGGGTCGATCTTGCGCGCTTCGGCGCTCGCCTGGCCCTTGGCCAGGATGTGGGAGAGGTTGCGCAGCATCAGCGTGCAGGTGCCGAGCGCGA
This sequence comes from Rubrivivax sp., assembly GCA_044237995.1. Taxonomy (GTDB): domain Bacteria; phylum Pseudomonadota; class Gammaproteobacteria; order Burkholderiales; family Burkholderiaceae_C; genus Rubrivivax. Next base: position 8,174 of record JBIIED010000115.1, read on the forward strand.
CGGTGGACATCGAGGTGTGCATGGGGGTCTCCTGGACGTCTCGGGCGGGCTCGCCCGGGTGATGTCCGGGAGCACTGTAGCCCAGGGCCGGGCGCTCGCTCAGGGCGTGCCGCGCATGCCCACCGTCTGCGCGAAGAGCACCTGCTCGTCGTCCACGAGGCCCATCGCATGCGACAGCGCCGGGCGGTCGAACCACGCGCGCAGCACGGTGGCCAGCCCGGCCGACGCGCAGACGAGATAGACGTTTTGCGCCATCGCGCCGGCCGTGCAGCTCGCATAGCACTCGCGCTGCCCTGCGGGCACGCGCCCCATGCGGCGGTGATCGGCCACGTAGACGAGGTCCAGGGCAGCGTCGTCGACGAAATCCTGGTAGCCCGTCACGCGTCGCACATCGCTGTCGATGGCCAGCGCCAGCCGGTGGCTGAGCGGTTCGTAGCGGTACAGGCCCGTGGGCAACGCCACGTAGAGGTCGATCTCCTGCGCATGCATGGCGCTCGGGGCCGTGCGCCCGCCCTCATCGGCGCGGTTGACGCCCGCGGCCGCCCAGAGCACGTCGGCCAGGAGCTGGTCCTCCAGTGCGCGCGAGGAGAAGCTGCGCTCGGAGCGGCGCGCCGCGAGCGCTTCCATCAGCGGCAGGCCTCCGGTGCGCCGGGCAGGCGGCAGCGCGAGAGTCTTCGAGGCCGGCCCCTGCAGCGGGCGCGGGCGGTTCTGGCCGATCAGGCCCAGGGCGAGCTTGGTGAGGGTATCCATGCAAGGGATTGAGCCCGCGTGGGCGCGGCGAGGCTTGCGCGCGCGCAACGCCGGTGCGACTGCGCTGCTTAGGGTGCGGCGTCAACCTGGAGTCGGAGCCCATCCATGCTCGAAGCTGTCCTCCTTCGCCACGGCCGGCTGGCCGCGGCGGCGATCGCCGCCACGCTGGCAGGCCCGGTCGCGGCCCAGCCCGGCTCCGGACCTTGGCAGGCGGTTGTCTCGCGCCAGATGCACCTGCGTGCGGGGCCCGGCCCGACCTACCCGATCGTGGCCGTGCTCATGCCAGGCACCCCCGTGGAGGTGCGGGGCTGCCTGCCCGGCTACGCCTGGTGCGACGTGGAGGTGGACGTGCGCCGTGGCTGGGTGCACGGCCCCTACCTGCAAGCCTACGTAGGCTACGACTACGCGCGGGTGCCCGATGTCGGCACACTGCTGGGCATTGCGATCATCGGCTTTGCGCTGGACCAGTACTGGCACGACCACTACCGCGGCAGGCCCTTCTATGGCCAGCGCGATCGATGGGCGCCACCCCCACCGCCGCCCCGGCCGCCTGGGCACACCGCTCCTCCACCGTGGCGCGGAATCGGCCCTGCGCCGGGACCGGGACGAGGCCAGGGCAGGGGACCGGACAAGGGACCGAACAAGGGGCCGGAGAGAGGGCGCGACCCCGGCCCGCAACCAGGATCGCCCCCGGCTCCCTCGGGTCGGCCCTGAGGCTGGGTCTCGGTGAACGCCTGTGCGGGCGAGGCGCAGGCAAAGCGTCCCGGCGCTGCCTAGACGGCCGGCTCGAAGTCCAGCAGCACCTTCATCGCCCGCTTGCGGTCAGACGCCAGCTCGAAGGCCTCCCGTGCCCGAGACAACGGGTACGCGCCCGTGATCATCGGCCGCATGTCCACGCGGCCCTCATTGATGAGCCGCACGGCCAGCGCGAACTCGGCGTGGAAGCGAAAGCTCCCGCACACCGTGAGCTCCTTGGCCACCACCACGTTCTGCGGCAGGCTCACGTCGCCTCCCAGGCCGAGCTGCACCACGGTGCCGCGCGGGCGCATCACGTCCAGCCCCGCACGCAGCGCGCGCTCGGCCCCGCTGCACTCGAGCATGACGTCGAAGGTGCCCTTGTCGGCGCTGTAGCGCTGCGTCCAGTTCGGGTCGGCCGCGACGTTGAG
>JBIIED010000364.1:0-2975 GCA_044237995.1 Rubrivivax sp.
CTGCCATGGTGCGAACTTGCCGAGGTGCTCGAACGGCACGACGACGGCGTGACGGCCCGGCTCGCCTTGTCGTACGCGGGCGTGCGCCACGCCTTCACCACGCGCAACGCGCACGAGGCGCAGCAGGCCGTGACGATGCGCCTCGTGGACGGCCCGTTCTCGCTCCTCGAGGGCACCTGGGCCTTCCGGCCCATCGGAGCCGCACCGGCCGACCGTGAGGCGTGCCGGGTGGAACTCGATCTTCGCTACGCCTTCTCCAGCACGGCGCTGGAGGCCCTGCTGAGCCCCGTCTTCGACAAGGTGGCCGCGACGCTGGTCGATTCCTTCGTGAGTCGGGCCGAGGCGGTCTACGGCCCTCGGTGAAGGCGTTGAGCCCCGAGGCGACACCGCCCACTGCAGCCACCGCACCCGCCGGCACACTGGCTGGCGAGTCGGTGCAGGTGGAGGTCGTGTACGCCCCGCCGGGCGGGCCGGTGGACCTCACCCGCCTCGTGCTGCCGGCCGGTGCCACGCTGGCGCAGGCCGTGGCCGAAAGCGGCCTGCTGCTGCGGCATGGCCTGGGTGCGGATCACGGCTGGGCGGGCATCTGGGGCCGTCGAGCGCAGCCCGAGTCGACGCTGCGCAACGGTGACCGGGTCGAGCTCTACCGGCCGCTCCTGTGCGACCCGAAGGAGGCTCGTCGCCAGCGACACAGCGCCACAGCAGTCGGTCTCGAGCCAGGGTCTGACCCCGCAGCCGGGCGCGGGGCCCGCAGGAGCGCTAGCCGCAGTCGGCCGCGATGATCTCGCGCGCCCGGTTCGCCTCCTGGGCGCGCTCGGCATCCTCGAGGATCACTCGCTCGCCCTTGGCGTTCAGGCGTGCCATGCGCTGGCCAGTGTCCAGGCTGGCAAGCTGTGCCCGAGCTCGTGCGCAGTTCTCGCGCTTGCGTGCCAGCGCCTGAGGATCTGCCGGGGCGCCCGACTTGGCGGACTCCAGCGCCTTGGCCTGCTCGGCCTTGCGCCTGGCCTCCAGCTCGGGATCGACGCGAGCCGCAGCGGCCGATGCCGCGGTCTGGGCAGGCGGCGCTCCGTCGCGGCGAGCGGGAGCGGGCTGTCGTCCAGCTGCAGCCGACTCGACAGTCAGGGCGCTTCGCGGCGCAGGCCGCTCGAGGATGTCGCGCTCGGGAACGTCGCGCGGCGGGGGTTGGTCGCTTACCGTGACGCGTCCGTTCGCATCGCGCCACTTCCAGATCGTGGATGCCAGGCACGCCGAGCATCCGAGGCTGGCCGCCAGGGCGAGCACGATCCATGCGCACGGCTTCATCTGTCTGAAGACAACCCGGAACATGCGCGGCAGTTTAGCCCCCTCGGCGGCCACCCGGGCCAGGCAATCCAGGCAGCGGGGCCCGGCCGCAGGCCGCTGGGCGGCGGGTTGATAATCCGCCTTTGCGCCCGGAGCCCCACCCATGCGCCTGCTTGGAAAAGCGCACACCTTCGACGACGTGCTGCTGGTACCTGCCTACTCGCAGGTTCTCCCCCGCGACACGAGCCTGGCCACGCGCCTGTCGCGCAACATTCCGCTGAACCTGCCGCTGGTGTCGGCGGCCATGGATACCGTTACCGAGTCCCGGCTGGCGATCGCGATCGCGCAGGAAGGTGGCGTGGGCATCGTGCACAAGAACCTGACGCCCCGCGCGCAGGCGGCCGAGGTGGCCCGCGTCAAGCGCTATGAGTCCGGCGTGCTGCGCGACCCGATCACGGTGACGCCCGACATGCCGGTACGTGCCGTGGTGGAGCTCTCGCGCCAGCACGGCGTGTCGGGCTTCCCGGTGCTCGAGGGCAAGACCGTCGTGGGGATCGTCACCAACCGCGACCTGCGCTTCGAGACTCGGCTCGATGCGCCCGTGCGCGAGATCATGACCCCGCGCGAGCGCCTGGTGTGGGTGCGCGAGGGTGCATCGCTCGACGAAGGCAAGGCCCTGATGCACCGCCATCGCCTGGAGCGCGTACTCGTCGTGAGCGAGGCCTTCGAACTGCGCGGCCTCATGACGGTCAAGGACATCACGAAGCAGACGAACTTTCCCAACGCGGCCCGTGACGCAAGCGGACGGCTGCGGGTGGGCGCGGCAGTGGGGGTGGGGCCAGGCACCGAGGAGCGGGTGGACCTGCTCGTGAAGGCCGGGGTGGACGCCATCGTCGTGGACACCGCGCACGGCCACAGCCAAGGCGTGATCGAGCGCGTGCGCTGGGTCAAGCGCAACTTCCCGCAGATCGACGTGATCGGCGGCAACATCGCCACCGGCGCCGCGGCCACGGCACTGGTGGAGGCGGGCGCCGACGCGGTGAAGGTCGGGATCGGGCCGGGCTCGATCTGCACCACGCGCATCGTGGCCGGTGTGGGCGTGCCACAGATCACCGCCATCGACAACGTCGCCACGGCCCTGCGCGGCAGCGGCGTGCCCCTGATTGCCGACGGCGGCATTCGCTACTCGGGAGACCTGGCCAAGGCCATCGCGGCCGGAGCGAGCTCGGTGATGATGGGGGGCGCCTTTGCCGGCACCGAAGAGGCCCCGGGTGAGGTGATCCTGTACCAGGGCCGCAGCTACAAGAGCTACCGCGGCATGGGCTCCATCGGGGCGATGCAGGCAGGCTCGGCGGACCGCTACTTTCAGGAAGCCGACGAGACCGCCAACCCCAACGCCGACAAGTTCGTGCCCGAGGGCATCGAGGGGCGCGTGCCGTACAAGGGCTCGGTGGTGGCGATCATCTTCCAGATGGCCGGAGGCCTGCGCGCCTCGATGGGCTACTGCGGCTGCGCCACCGTCGACGAGATGCGCAGCCGCGCGGAGTTCGTCGAGATCACCACGGCCGGCATGCGCGAGAGCCATGTCCACGACGTGCAGATCACCAAGGAAGCGCCGAACTACCGCTCCGAATGACTGCGCCTGTCTCCGCAGCAGCCGGTCCGTCGGGGTCGGGTCCCGGGCCGGTTGCGCC
>JBIIED010000365.1:0-2972 GCA_044237995.1 Rubrivivax sp.
GCAAAGCGCACGTGGCGCTCCACGAGCGGGCCGAGCTGCAGCACGGGCGCGGTGTCCACGTCGTCCACGCGCAGCACGGCGTGCGGGTTGCCCATCGACAGCACGACGACCTCGACGGGCAGCCCGGCCTGGACCCTGGCCGGCTCGTCCGCACCGGGGGCAGGCTCGAGCGTCCACCACTGCAGGCCGCCCTCGGGCCGGGGCACGAGGCCCGCCGCATCGAAGGGCACGCGCGCGGGCTCGAACTCGGGTGCGCCCATGTCCACGCGCACGCGCCCGTCGGGGCGCTCGCACAGCTCGAGCACGCGGTTCATCGTCTGCACGCGCACCACCGGGCCCGGGGCGAGCCCCTTGGCACGCACGTAGCGCAGGAAGCAGCGCGCGCCGTTGCCGCAGTGCTCCACCTCCTCGCCGCTGGAGTTGAAGATGCGATAGCCGAAGTCCACCTGCGGCGAGGGCGCGGGGCCCACGACGAGGATCTGGTCGGCGCCGATGCCAAAGCGCCGGTCGGCCAGCGCACGCGCGCGCTCGGGCGGCATGGCGATGGGCGCGCGCGTGGCGTCGAGCACGACGAAGTCGTTGCCGGCGCCTTGCATCTTCGTGAAGCGCAGCGTCATGGGTCGCGATTATCGGCGCGTCGGGGCGCCGGGGCGCGCGGCGTGTGCCCGGGCCGCGCAGTGGCGCCCGGCCCCTCCATTCCATTCAATAGAGTGGCGGCTCGCCCGGCGGGCGCGTCTTGAAGCGCTTGTGCACCCACAGGTACTGGGGCGGATCGAGCCGGATCTGCTGCTCGACGAAGGCGTTCATCCTGGCCGCGTCGGCCAGCGCATCGTCGGTGGGGAAGCCCTCCAGCGGCGGCAGGAAGCGCACGCGCCAGCCTTGCGCCCCGGGCAGCATGTCCACCACCACGGGCTGCACCACCATGTCGAGCATGCGCGCCATGCGCGACGGGGCGATGAGGGTGGCCGCGCTCACGCCGAAGAAGGGCACGAAGCTGCTCTCGCGCGGGCCGAAGTCCTGGTCGGGCATGTTGAAGAAGGGCTGGCCCTCGCGGATGCGGGCCATGAGCTGCCGGATCGGCGTGCCGCGCGGGTAGGCCTCGGCACGCCCGAAGCGCAGACGCCCCTGCTTGAGCACGCGGTCGAAGTAGGGGTTGCGCTGGGGCTGGTAGATGTCGAGCACGGTGCGCGACTGAAAGAGCTGCACCGCGGCGCCGGCCACCTCCAGGCCGAGGAAGTGCGGCACGAGCCACATGACAGGGCGCGCGCTGCGCTCGACCAGCCCGACATCGCCCTCCACCTGGATGAGCCCGCGCAGGCGCTCCACGGGCGCGTGCCACAGCAAGGCGCGCTCCACCAGGCTGCGCCCGAGCAGGGCGAAGTGCTCGCGCAGCACCGCCTCGCGCCAGGCACGATCGGATTGTGGAAAGCACAGCTCGAGGTTGCGCCGCGCGATGTGGCGCCGCCTGCGCGCAAAGACGAAGAGCACACGCCCCAGGCCCCGGCCCACGCGCACGAGCGCGCCCATCGGCAGGTGCTGCAGCAGCCACAGGCCGGCCACGAGCAGGCGCGGGCCGATTTCGCGCAGGAAGCCTCGGGGCGAGCTGGCCACGGTGCCTGCCCTCACGCCGCCCCGCGCGGGGACTTGTAGCGGTGGTAGCCCCACAGGTACTGGCCAGGGTGCTGGCCGATGAGGTCCTCCATGGCGGCGTTCAGCGCCGCCGCGGCGGCCTCCTCGCCCTCAGGCCAGCCGGCGCGCAGCGGCTGCACGCGCACCACGTAGCCCGCTCCGCGCGCAAGCCGCTCGCACCACAGCAGCAGCACCCTCGCGCCGGTCTGCGCGCTCAGCCGCGCAGCCAGCGTCATGGTGTAGGCCGGCCGCCCGAAGAAGGGCGCCCACACGCCCTGGCCCTGCGGGGGCACCTGATCCGGCAGCAGCCCGATGGTCTCGCCGCGCTTGAGTGCACGCAGCAGCTGGCGCACCCCCGCCAGCGTGGCCGGTGCGGTGGCCAGGTGGGGGCGTGCGCGCGCGGTCTCCTCCAGCGTGCGAAGCCACGCCTGGCGTGCGGGCCGGTACAGCACCGTCAGCGGCTGGCGCGCACCGTAGCGCTCGGCATAGGACTGCGCGGCCATCTCGAAGCACCCCAGGTGCGGCGTGAGGATCAGGATCCCGCCGGGCTGTCCGAGCGCGCTCTCGACGTGCTCGACGCCTTCCCAGCGCACGGGGTCCTCGATGGGCTGGCCGCCCGGCCGCAGCCACAGCCGCGGCAGCTCCATCACCAGGCGCCCGGACTCGGCCACACACCGGCGGCGCGCGGCCGCCGGGATGCCCGCCAGCGCGGCATTCTCGGTGAGCCGCAGGCGGTAGCTGCGCGACAGCGCCCAGGCGAGCCAGCCCAGCGCGGCACCCATCGCGTGCAGCGTGCGCAGCTGCCTGCGCGACAGCCATCGAAGGATCGCCTCAAACATCGTTGCTGTAGACTTCGCCAATCGCCGAGTTAAGGACAACTTGCGGGGCGATGCGGCCGGTTCACCGGTCGCCCGGAACCGGCTGGGCCCTGTGCCCGTTGCCCGGCAGCCGGAATACCGCTAAAGCGTCGCCGCTTGCCAGGTTCTCCTGAACGGCTACGCCGATTCACATTCAACCTGGAGTGCAGCAAGTGGCCAACGATTATCTCTTCACCTCCGAGTCGGTCTCCGAGGGTCACCCTGACAAGGTGGCCGACCAGATCTCCGACGCCATCCTCGACGCGATCTTCACGCAGGACCCGCGCTCGCGCGTGGCCGCCGAGACGCTGTGCAACACGGGCCTGGTGGTGCTGGCCGGCGAGATCACGACCAACGCCCACGTGGACTACATCCAGGTGGCGCGCGACACGATCAAGCGCATCGGCTACGACAACACCGACTACGGCATCGACTACAAGGGCTGCGCGGTGATGGTCTGCTACGACAAGCAGTCCAACGACATCG
>JBIIED010000366.1:0-2955 GCA_044237995.1 Rubrivivax sp.
CGCGGGATCACCCGAGGCGGCGGCCTGCGCGAGCGGCCCGTCCACCTCCAGCGTGACCCGGCCGATGCGCGCGGGCGCGCCGGGCTCGAGCGTGAGCAGCACGCCTTCGGGCTCGCCCGAGGCGGCGGCCGGGCTGCGCACGATGGTCACCCGGGTGTCGAAGTAGCCCTCTGTGGCGGCCAGCTCGCGCACCTGGTCCGGGGCGGCTTCGATCAGGCGCGAGAGCTCACTGTCGCTCACCACCTCCGCGCGCGAGAGCTGCGCCAGGCGCACGAGGTCGAGGTGGCGCTCCAGCAGCGCCTTGAGCACGGGAGGCGCCTGCACCTCCACCCGCACGGCCGGCACCCCCGCTGTGGCCGCGCCAGGCGGCGTGGAGGCCCCGGTGGGCAGCGCACGTTCGGCTTCGCCAGGCGGCCCCTGCCTCCCGGCGGCCGGCTGGCCCGGCAGCCACGCGCAGCCAGGCAGCAGCAGCGCAAGGGCAAGCAGCCCGGCTGCAGCCAGGGCGCGGGTCATTTGCTCAGCAGCCGCATCGCCCCCTCGAGCCCGGCCAGCGTGAGCGGGAACATGCGCTGGTTCATCAGTTGCTGGACGATGGCAATGCTTTGCCGATACTGCCAGACACCCTGGGGCTCGGGATTGATCCAGGCGAACTTCGGGAAGGCCTGCGTGAGCCGCTGCAGCCACTGCGCGCCGGGCTCCTCGTTGTTGTACTCGACGCTGCCGCCGGGCTGCAGGATCTCGTAGGGGCTCATCGTCGCGTCGCCCACGATGACGAGCTTGTAGTCCTTGTTGAACTTGCGGATGACGTCCCAGGTTGGCGTCTTCTCGCTGAAGCGGCGCCGGTTGTTCTTCCACATGAAGTCGTAGACGCAGTTGTGGAAGTAATAGAACTCCAGGTGCTTGAACTCGCCCTTGGCGGCGCTGAAGAGCTCCTCCACGCGCGGGATGTGCTCGTCCATCGTGCCGCCCACGTCCATCAGCAGCAGCACCTTCACGCGGTTGTGGCGCTCGGGCACCATCTTGATGTCGAGCATGCCGGCGTTGGCCGCCGTGCTGTGGATGGTGTCGCCCAGGTCGAGCTCCAGGTCGGAGCCTTCGCGTGCGAAGCGCCGCAGCCGGCGCAGCGCCACCTTGATGTTGCGCGTGCCGAGTTCCTTGGTGTCGTCGTAGTCCGCGTAGGCGCGCTGATCCCAGACCTTCACCGCGCTCCTGTTGCGGCCCTTGTCCTGGCCGATGCGGATGCCCTGGGGGTTGTAGCCCCAGGCGCCAAACGGGCTGGTGCCGCCGGTGCCGATCATCCGGTTGCCGCCCTCGTGGCGCTCCTTCTGCTCCTCAAAGCGCTTCTTGAGCGTCTCCATGAGCTCGTCCCAGCCCATCTTCTCGATGGCCGCCTTCTCCTCGGGCGTGAGCTCGAGCTCCAGGTGCTTGCGCAGCCACTCCAGCGGCAGCTCCTTCGTGAAGTCCGCCAGGCGCTCGACCCCCTTGAAGTAGGCCGAGAAGGCGCGGTCGAACTTGTCGAAGTTCGCCTCGTCCTTCACGAGCGCGCTGCGCGCGAGGAAGTAGAAGCGCTCCACCGAGGGCCCGGCTTCCTCGTCGTCGAGCACGCCCAGCTTGAGCGCCTCCAGCAGCATCAGGTACTCCTTCACCGACACCGGCAGCCGCGCCGCGCGCAGCGTCTGGAAGAAGTCGATCAGCATGTCGTCAGGCCCGGGTGGCCCCGCGCGCGGGCGCCTTGCGCCGCGCCGAAGGGCCACGGGCCGGGTCGTGGCGTGCGAGCCAGTCGAAGAACTCGGCGTACCACAGCCGGCTGTTGCGCGGCTTGAGCACCCAGTGGTTCTCGTCGGGGAACCACACGAGCCGGGCGTCGACCTTGCGAGCCTTGAGCGTGTTGTAGTAGGCCAGGCCCTGGGCGTCGGGTACGCGGTAGTCGAGCGCCCCGTGCACGACGAGGGTGGGCGTGCACATGCCCGCTGCGTGCGCATGCGGGCTCTGCCGGTGCACCTGGGCCAGGTCGTCCCAGTACCAGGCGCCGAGCTCGCGCGCATGCCAGGCCCAGGCGTCGTCTGCGAACATGCCAATCCAGTCGAAGCATCCGGCGTGGCAGACGTAGGCTGCGTAGCGCCCCGTCGGCACGTGGGCGTTCATCCACGCAACCATGTAGCCACCGTAGCTGCCACCGGTGGCAAACACGCGCTTGGGATCGGCCCAGGGCTCGGTCAGCAGCCAGTCGGTCGTGGCCTCCACGTCCTGCAGCTCGAGCTCGCCCCATCGGTGCGTGATGCTGTCCTTGAAGGCGTAGCCGAAGCTCGATGAGCCGTGGTAGTTCACGCTTGCCACCACGTAGCCCTGGCCCGCGAAGACCTGCGTGTTCCAGCGGTAGTGCCAGGTGTCGCCTGCCGCGGTGTGCGGCCCGCCGTGGATGTTGTGCATCAGCGGCCACTTGCGCCGGGGCGTGAAGCCGGGCGGCCAGGTGAGCCACACCTGCACCTTCTCCCCGCGCGCGCCGGTCACCCAGGCCTCCTCGGTGCGGCCCAGGTCGTGGCGCGACAGCAGCGCGTCGTTGAGCCGCTCCAGGCGCCGCGGTTCCTGGCCGGGCAGGTGTGCGTGCAGCCGGCCCGGGTGCTGCGCCGAATCGGCCAGCGTCACCAGCGTTCCGGCCGCCTTGTCGAAGGCGTGCACCCAGCCGCCGCCCACCACCACCTCGGCGCGCTGGTCGGCCAGGTCGAAGCGCCACAGGTGGCGCCGCCCGCGTTCCTCCGAGCACAGCAGCAGGGCCTGGCCGTCTTCCTCCCACGCCAGCGGCGCGTGGACTTCATGGTCCCAGGCCTGGCTGCACACCTCCCAGCGCCCGCCCTTGCGGTGCCACAGGGCGAGGTGATCGGGCATCGTGTGCTTGCGCCCGACGTGGCTGGCCAGGAACGCGATGCGCTGGCCGTCGGGGCTGTAGCGCGGGGC
>JBIIED010000367.1:0-2953 GCA_044237995.1 Rubrivivax sp.
GCACGTACTGCTCCATGCCCCACTCGCGCACGTAGCCGTGCCCGCCGTAGACCTGCAGGCAGTGCGAGGTGGCGATCCAGGCGTTGTCGGTCATGAAGGCCTTGATGATCGGCGTGAGCACGGCCACGAGATCGGCGCACTCGGCGCGCTCCTGGGCGTCGTCGCTGCTCAGTTCCTGGTCGATCAGCAGCGCGCACCACACCGCCAGCGCCCGGCCGCCTTCGGCGTAGGCGCGCGCCGTCAGCAGCATCTTGCGCACGTCGGGGTGCACGATGATCGGGTCGGCCGGTTTGTCGGGCGCCTTCGGGCCGGTCAGGCTGCGCATCTGCAGCCGGTCTCGCGCGTAGGCCACCGCATTCTGGTAAGCCACCTCGGTGAGGCCGAGCGACTGGTTGCCCACCCCCAGGCGCGCCGCGTTCATCATCACGAACATCGCTGCCAGGCCCTTGTGCGGCTGGCCCACCAGCGTGCCCACCGCACCCTCGAGCACGATCTGGCAGGTGGCGCTGCCGTGGATGCCCATCTTGTGTTCGATGGCGTTGCAGAAGATCGCGTTGCGCTCGCCCAGGCTGCCATCGTCGTTGACGAGGAACTTGGGCACGACGAACAGCGAGATGCCCTTGCTGCCCGCCGGCGCATCGGGCAGCCGGGCGAGCACCAGGTGGACGATGTTGGGCGCCAGGTCGTGCTCGCCGGCGGAGATGAAGATCTTCTGCCCGGTGAGGCGGAACGTGCCGTCGGGCGCGCCCGCCACGGGCTCGGCCTTCGTGCGCAGCATCCCGAGATCGGTGCCGCAGTGGGGCTCGGTCAGGCACATCGTGCCCGTCCACTCGCCCGAGGTGAGCTTGGGCAGGTAGGTGGCCTTCTGCCCAGGCGTGCCGTGCGCGTGCAGGCACTCGTAGGCGCCGTGCGAGAGGCCGGGATACATCGTCCAGGCCTGGTTGGCCGAGTTCAGCATCTCGTAGAGGCACTGGTTGAGCACGATGGGCAGGCCCTGGCCGCCATAGGCCGGGTCGGCGCTCAGGGCCGGCCAGCCGCCTTCCACGTATTTCTCGTAGGCGGCACGAAAGCCCTCGGGCGTGCGCACCTCGTGGGTAGCCTTGTCGTGGCGGCATCCCTGCGCGTCGCCGCTGGCGTTGAGCGGGAAGATCACCTCGGCGGCGAACTTGCCGCCTTCCTCGAGCACGGCGTTGATGGTGTCGGCGTCGGTGTCGGCGTGCGGGGGCAGCGTCCTGAGGGTCGAGGTGACGTCCAGCAGTTCGTGCAGCACGAACTTCAGGTCGCGCAGCGGCGGGTTGTAGGTTGGCATGGCGGGCTCCGTCTGGGCTGAGCGTTGGGGTGGGTTCGAGGTGCGGGGTTCGGGTGGGGATTCGAGTGGGCGTTCGGCAGTGCGGCGGCGTCGACGGGATCCCGGTTCAGGTCGGGGCGCGGTTGGCAGTACGGCCCTGCGAGGCGCGCTTGCGCGCCGCCGGGCTGCGGGGCAAGGGCGTCACCTTCGCGCCAGGCGCCGATGCCTGTTCCACGATGCGCTCGAAGGCGCGTCGCGCCCGCTGCGGAGCGTCGGGGCTGCGCAGGAACCGCGCATCGTGGTGCAGCGCCAGGATCAGGCCGTGCACTTCGAACAACATCTGCTGCACATCCGTGCCGGCTCCCAGGTGGCCCTCCTCGATGGCGATCCCGATGGCACGCGCCAGCGCGCGGTGCCACGAGACCACCATCGCGACCAGCGCCTCGCGCACCGGCCCGGGCCGATCGTCGAACTCGACAGCGCCGCTGATGTAGATGCAGCCCGAGTCGAGTTCCATCGACACGCGGCGCACCCAGCGCTCATAGAGCGCGCGCAGCCGCGGCAGGCCGCGCGGCACGGACAGCGCCGGGGTGAACACCTCGGCCTCGAAGCGCGCGTGGTATTCACGCACCACGCTGATCTGGAGTTCCTCGCGCGAACCGAAGTGCGCGAACACGCCAGACTTGCTCATCTGCATCAGTTCGGCCAGCGCGCCGATGGACAGGCCCTCCAACCCCATGTGCGAGGCCAGCCCGAGAGCGGCGTCGAGGATCGCCGCGCGGGTGAGCTGCCCCTTGGGATGCGAGCGGGCCAGCGCGGAGCCGTTGGGCAGGGAGGCGGGGGAGGCTTCGGTCACGGTCGGAGCAGCGGCAGCGGGCAAAAAATGAAACGAACGATCGTGCTATTTTCACCTGAAATTGGTCCGGATGCCCACTGCGCCGCTCAATCGCCCCGATCGGCGTGCGCCGAAGCGGGCCGTAGCCCCGCGCACAGGCCCCGGACCTTGCTATGCTTTGCAGCAATGGACGTGCTCCAGCTCGACATCTCCGGCCGACCGCAGGCGTGGATCTCGACCCAGGACGCCGCGACCCTCTACGCGAGCGATGCGGTCGCGTGGACCCTCGGCGAGCCGCTTCGGGTGTTGCGCGGTGGCATCCAGCGCGACACCGGCCTTCAGTCCCGGATCGAGGTGCACCCGATCGTCGCGGTTCGCGGCGCGATCCCGAGCCGGGCCTGGAGGCTCGAGCCGGCACTGAGCAACCCCAAGCTCTTCACGCGTGACCGCCAGGTGTGCGCCTACTGCGGCCGGCGCTTCCATGGCGACGAGCTCACCCGCGAGCACATCGTGCCCGTCTCGCGTGGCGGGCACGACACCTGGATGAACTGCATCACGGCCTGCCGCGCGTGCAACGCCACCAAGGGCAACCGCCTGCCGGAGGAGGCCCGCATGGGGCTGCTGTACCTGCCCTACGTGCCGAGCCTGCACGAGGACATGATCCTGCGGGGCCGGCGCATCGTGGCCGACCAGATGGACTTCCTGCTCGCCGGCGTGCCCCGAGGCTCGAGGCTGCACGCCTGAGCGCGCCACGCCGCTGCGGCGACACGACCGACCCCGACCGTCCCTCCACTGCCCCCGGCCACTGCCACTCCCATCCCCACCCCCCA